>JBBDIO010000241.1:0-13388 GCA_040880365.1 Litorilinea sp. | reverse complement strand
GCCGGTTACGGCATCTCCGTTCGAGTCGGAGTAGGGGCACACAGCGCAGGAACCCAGCGCTCAATCCGTCAACACACGGGCCTGGGCAGCATCAGATAAAAAGTCCGACCTGAAGCAGGTCGGACTTTTTTTGTTGGCCGCTACAAATGGAAAGCGGCCACTTCATTTGCGCTAGGCATTGAATGCCTAGCGCAAATGGGGAAATGCGCCCAGCCCGGCATAGAGGGCATTGGCATCCAAATCCTCTTCAATGCGCAACAACTGGTTATACTTGGCAACCCGGTCACTGCGTGCCGGCGCGCCTGTCTTGATCTGCCCCGTATTATAGGCGACTACCAGGTCGGCAATCGTGGCGTCTTCGGTTTCGCCCGAACGGTGGCTGACCACTGCCGCCCACCCGGCCCGGTGGCTCATCTCAATCGCGGCAATGCTTTCGGTCAGTGTCCCAATCTGATTGACTTTGCACAGCAGGGCATTGCAGGCCTGCTCTTCGATGGCGCGTTCGATGCGCTCTACGTTGGTGACCAGCAGATCATCGCCCACCAGTTGCACCCGGTCGCCAATCCGCGCGTTGAGCATGTGCCAACCTGCCCAGTCATCCTCATCCATGCCGTCTTCCAGGCTGATAATCGGATACTTGTCTACCCATTCTGCCCAAAGTTCGACCAGCTCTTCGCTGCTCAATTCCCGGCCTTCGATGGGCAATTGATAGCGCGCCTTGTCCTTGTCATACAGTTCGCTAACCGCAGGATCCAATGCAATATAGACATCTTCACCGGGGCGATAACCGGCCTTTTCAATCGCCTGCAAAATGACCTCGACCGCCTTCACATTGCTGCCCAGGCTGGGCGCAAAGCCACCCTCATCCCCCACATTGGTCGAATAGCCGCCCTCGTGCAGCACGTTCTTCAGGGTATGATAAATTTCCACGCCCCAGCGCAGGCCTTCGCCAAACGTAGGCGCGCCCACGGGCATGACCATAAATTCCTGAAAATCGGTAGAGCCGGCAGCATGTTTGCCCCCGTTGAGAATGTTCATCATGGGCACCGGCAGCGTGCGCGCCCCAACCCCGCCCAGATAGCGATAGAGCGGCAGCCCAACAGCTTCGGCCGCGGCTTTGGCAACAGCCAGGCTGACGCCCAAAATCGCGTTTGCACCCAGTTTGCGCTTGTTCTCGGTGCCATCAATCGCCTGCATATACTCATCAATTGCAATCTGGTCCAATGCGTCAAAGCCAGTCAATTCCTCGGCCAGAATCTCATTCACATTGTCCACCGCCTGGAGCGCACCCTTGCCGCCATAGCGATCCTTGTCGCCGTCGCGCAGTTCTACCGCTTCGTGTGCGCCGGTGCTTGCTCCGCTGGGCACAATCGCCCGCCCCGACGCCCCACTTGCCAAAACCACCTCGACCTCCACGGTCGGGTTGCCCCGGCTATCCAACACTTCTCGCCCCACAATACTCAAAATTTCAGTCATTGGCACCCTCCCAGGTCCCTATCAGTATCGGAAATTTAATGTTCAACCATGCGCACAACATCTATCAAAAGTCCTGCTATCAGATCAATACAGGATGCATACAGAATGGATACACAAGTTCAAATATGCCACCAGATGTGCCGCCAGATATGCCACAGGTGCGTCGCAACCAGCAGAACGGCAACCTGGCCCAGCCTATAGAACTGCGTGCGGGTATGCCGCGCTCACTCTACAATATGGAAAAACGCGTTCGGCTGCAACTTTCAGCGCGCAACAACGTAGTGATAGACAACAAAGCAATGCCCAATCAAGTGCCCAGCTATTTGCACAGGAATTTGCCCGTCAAAGACCAGTAGAGTGGGCCAATCATGGGGCTTCGGAACCAGTCAATCAACTTGTTGTGAAATTAATCCGTCATGGACGGTGAAGTGAGTGAACCCATATGAAGTATACAGAGCAGAACGCACCAAAAGCAGTTCAGGCGCAGGAACAAGGTATCGTGTTGATCGCCGTCTACCACTTTGTCATCGGGGCTATCTTTCTATTGGCGACCATGGTGCTCGCCATGCCCACGGCGATCCTGGCTGTGATTGGAGTGACCCAGGCTGCGCCCGCCCTGTTGGGCATGTTCGCAGTCGGGTTGGTCACCGCAGTGGTCATGATTTTTTGCATGGTCTTTCTGGCGACCGGCTATGGCGTCTGGCAGGGCCGACAGTGGGCGCGCGTCGCAGCGATTACCCTGGCTGTGCTCACCCTGCTCATTTTCCCGCTGGGCACTCTTGTCGGCGCGCTGATTCTCTGGCACCTGCTCAAGCCCGATATCGCCCACCGCTTCGCCTGATCCTTCTGGATCCGGGTAGAGGCAGGCTTCCCCCTAAAACTACTATACGCAAAAAATTGCTGGCATGAAAAAGTCGGGTCTCTGCTCAGAGACCCGACTTCGCGTTTGAAATTTTGTTGCAGCCTATCCCTGTGAGCGCACAGGCCGCGTGCTAATCATCGCCGCCCGGCTTATGTGGCGGTACAGGTTCCGTCTTGGGCCGCGACTCCGGCTCGACCACGGGTTCGGCTTCGGGATCGGTGGGCCAAACCTGATACATCCAACGCACCGTGCGTCGCCACATACTGCGCGCCGCCGCCGCCTGATAACCGGCCTGCCGTCGGGTGTTCTTCCACCAGTCCGTCTGCGCTTCGTCTGTCGGCACGCTCCACTGAATGGTGCAGGCCGCCCAGCTCAAACCTGCGCCAAAGCCCACAAACACCAGCTTATGCCCCGGCTTCACCTTGCCCGCTTTAATCGCTTCGCACAAGGCAATCGGAATGCTCGCCGTACTCGTATTGCCATAGCGTTGCAGATTCACAAAGACTTTATCTTCAGGAATCTTCAGCTGCTTCAATACACTGTTCTGGATAATGCGCAGATTGGCCTGATGCGGAATTACCAGATCCACATCTGCGGTAGTCATGCCCGACCGCCGCAACACGGCCTGCGTAGCATCGGCCATCACCCGCGTCGCAAAGCGGAACACAGCCTTACCGTCCATCTTGATAAAATGGCTGCCACTGCTCACCGTTTCCAGGCTGGAAGGCATGGCGCTGCCGCCTGCGGGCACAGAAAGCAAGTCGCCGCCCGAACCATCGCTGCCCAGTTCGGTGGCGAGAATGCCGCCCGGCACATGGCTGGCCGCAACCAGCACCGCGCCCGCGCCGTCGCCAAACAGCACGCAGGTATTGCGGTCTGTCCAATCCACAATGCGGCTGAGCGTTTCCGCGCCGATCACCAGCACATACTCGGCATCGCCCGCCAGGATCTGCCCGCGCGCCATGCCCAGGGCATAGACGAAACCCGAACAGGCCGCGCTGAGATCAAACGCCCCGGCATTGACCGCGCCCAGCGCATCCTGCACCAGACTGGCAGTGGCCGGGAAGATATGTTCGGGCGAGCTGGTGGAACAGATAATCAAATCCACCTTGCTGGGGTGAACGTCTGCCACCTCCAGCGCACGCCGCGCCGCGCCAATCGCCAGGCTGGCAGTCGTCTCTTTGGGGTCGGCAGCCACGTGCCGCTCTTCTATCCCCGTGCGCGAACGGATCCACTCGTCGGTGGTATCCACAATCTGCTCCAGATCCTGATTGGTAATCACCTTCTCGGGCACCTGATAGCCCCAACCAATTATCTGGGCATAGCGCCGCCCCATATCTGTCGGGATATCTGTCGGGCCTTCTGTCGGTTCATGCGCAGGCGCAGCGTCATTGCCCGACGCCGAATCTGCCGCGCGCGTCGCCCGGTCGCCGCCGTTCCGATGCGCGGCATCCACCGGATGCGTACCATTCGGCGCGCCCGCGGCTGGCCCTGCCGGCAGTCCGTTTCCGTTAGTCAATTCGGTCATGCTGCCTCCCTGCCGATTATCTGCCCGATCATATTCAGCGTAAAATGCCGGCCTGCGAGATCTGTACATCGCCTATCGAATAGGGGCAGCCCGCAATTATTCATAGCGCCGCAACATAATACAGGCATTGTGACCTCCAAAACCAAAACTGTTGCTCAACGTCACATCCACTTGCGCAGCTTTGGCAGTAAAGGGCGTATAGTCCAAATCACAATCGGGATCGGGATTATCCAGATTAATGGTCGGCGGAATCATCCCATCCTGGATGACTTTGGCGCAGATGAGCGTCTCGATTGCGCCCGCCGCGCCCAACAAATGGCCCAACATGCTCTTGGTGCTGCTCAAACGCGTGTTATAGGCATGTTCGCCAAAGACCTTTTTAATCGCCAGCGTCTCGGTAAAATCATTCAGCTTGGTCCCTGTGCCGTGGGCGTTGATATAATCAATATCCTTCACCCCAACGCCATATTCGCCCGCCTTGCGCAAGGCCATATTCATGGCGTCAATCGCGCCGCGGCCCTGTTCATGCGGCGCGACCATGCTCGACGCGTCGGCGCTGCTGCCATAGCCGATTACTTCGGCATAGATGTGCGCGCCGCGTGCCTTGGCGTGGGCTTCGGTCTCCAGAATCAACACCGCCGCGCCTTCACTAATCACAAAGCCGTCGCGTTCGCTTTCGAAGGGGCGACACGCACCCGCGGGATCGTGATTGCGCTGGCTCAACGCGCCCATCACATCAAACCCGGCAAAAGTAAGCGGCACAATCGCGGCTTCGGCGCCGCCTGCCACCACCACATCCACATCGCCCCGGCGCAGCATTTCAAACGCCTCGCCACAGGCCGAGGTGCCGCTGGCGCACGCACTGACCACCGAGTGATTGGGGCCGTGAATATCGTATTCGATCGCCAGTCGTCCCGATGCACTATCTACCAGCATGTTGGTAATCATAAACGGGCTGACCTTGCGCATCCCCCGTTCGAACAACGTTTTGGCATTGTCCCAGGTGGCATGAAGACCGCCGATTGCCGTGCCGATAATCACACCCGTGCGCGCCGGATCGCCTGCCGAAAAATCAATTCCGGCATCTTCCACGGCCTCTTTGGCCGCCGCCAGTGTAAATTGAATCACAGGGTCCAGACGGCGGGCCTCTTTGCGATCCATGTAATTATTGGGGTCAAAATCCTGCACTTCGCCGGCAAAATGGGTGCGCAACTCACCCGGATCGAAGCGCGTAATCGGGCGAATCCCCGATTCTCCTGCCAACAATTTTTCCCAGGTTGTCGCCACATCCAACCCCAAACAAGTCACCGCGCCGATGCCTGTGATCACAACGCGCATGGGCGTCTGCCCGTTCTGGTGATTCTGTGTCCGGCGATTCTGCGCCTGTGGCGTTCCGTTTTCTACGCTCATATAGAATTATTCCTGATTGAATCGAATTAAGTCGTCCAGATCCACACGCCGCCGCCCATGACATCTACATGCCATGACATCTACATGCCGTGACGCCTCCATGCCGTGGCATCTGTGCACAGCAAGACAGTGGCAAGACATGACGCCGACCTACCGTAGCCGACGCATGGAAAGAGCGTGTGGAAAATAGGTCAGTTTGTTATCAATTTCTAAAACACGCACGTCCAGGGAAAGTTGCGCATTTTTGGCAAATCAAATGCGCAATTATAGCGTAGAGAGGTACATGAGGAAAAAATTGTGGGGTAAAACACATAGAATGACCGATTGCGCCCCTGTCAACATCGGCGGCGCACACATGACGGTACGCGAGGTATAATACGGGGTATGCTGTGCGGGGTATGCTGTGCGGCGCGCTTACTCGACCAGTGCCAACTCCAGCGCATCGTGGAGCGTGCGCGCACCGTGCACCTCCAGTTCGGTATGCACACCTTCCTTGCCCAGCTCCTGCACCATCCGTCGCACCGCACTGTGGGGCACAATCGCGCGCGAAAAACCCAGCTTGCGCGCCTCGCTCAGACGCCGGGCCAAATGGCCCACACTGCGCAGTTCTCCACTCAGCCCGATCTCACCCATAAGAGCAAAGTCGGCGTGAATGGGACGATTGCGATAACTGCTCGCAATTGCCAGTGCGATGGCAAGATCGGCGGCAGGCTCACCAATGCGCATACCGCCCACCACATTCACAAATACATCCTGATCGCCAAGATTCAACCCCACCCGCTTGGTGAGCACTGCGGTCAGCAACAGCAGCCGATTAAAATCCACCCCATTGCCTGTGCGCCGGGGCTGGCTAAATGCGGTAGAGCTGCTCAACGCCTGAATCTCGACCAGCAGAGGACGCGTCCCTTCCATGGTCACGGCAATCGCGCTGCCCGCGGCATTGGGCAAGCGTTCGGCCAAAAAAAGTTCCGAAGGATTGGTGACTTCCACCATCCCCTGTTCACGCATTTCGAAGATGCCCACTTCGTTGGTACTGCCAAACCGATTTTTGACCGCGCGCAGCAAACGATAGGTGTGAAAGCGTTCGCCTTCCAACTGCAAAACCACATCCACCATATGTTCCAACACGCGCGGCCCGGCAATCGTGCCATCCTTGGTCACATGCCCTACCAAAAATACAGGCACATTCTGCTGTTTCGCCACGCGCAGCAAAAGCGCAGCACAATCGCGCACCTGGCTTACCGTGCCCGCGGCGGCAGCGCCCCCTTCCGAATAGATGGCCTGGATCGAATCTACAATCACCAGACGCGGACGGAGCGCCTGAATCTGTTCCAGAATCTGCTCCACCACAATTTCAGAATAGACCAGCAGCGCACCACCATCCACGCCCAAGCGCTGGGCGCGCCCGCCAATCTGATGCGCGCTTTCTTCCGCGCTTACATAGAGCACAGGGCCACCCTGATTCGCCACTTCCGCGGCCATCTGCAACAGCAGCGTGCTTTTGCCGATCCCCGGATCGCCGCCCACCAGAATCCCGGCCCCAGGCACAATCCCACCGCCCAAAACCCGGTTCAATTCGGCATTTTTCAACATAATGCGCGGCATCGTCTGCCCACCGGGTGTCGCCTGCAATTCATGCAGCGTCACCGGCGCCTGGCTGCTTACAAGGCCCGCAGCCGCGGGCGAACGGCCTTTGGCCGCCACCGCCACCGTCTGCTCGACCAGCGTATTCCACTCGCCACAGTCGGGACATTTGCCCATCCACTTCATCTGCACGCTGCCACACTCGCCACAGACAAATTGCACTCGCGGTCTTGCCATGCTCGCCTCGCTACGATTTCCGGCACCCATAATCGATGCCCACACCCGCCACACACTGACCAGCCACAACTGGCCTGGTCGCAAAAGAACATTTGTGCGCAATTGTAGTCTGTGCGCCCCGTCTTCGTCAAACCCTGCACACCGGCGCAATCGAATGTATACCGACGCCAAAACGCCAATAAAAAAGTGGGCGGAGAACGCCATTGTTCCCGCCCACAGACAGGAATAAATTCCTGCCTACATGAAAGTAGTTTACCATATTTTAATCACAGACCAAAATCATCCTATGATTCCATCTTGCCCACACGCCCATCTTGCCCATAAATCTTGCCCATAAGTGGAGAACCATGAACCTCCAATATACAGCATTTGTCATTGCCACCCTGTTCCTGGCGAGCCTGCTAGGCTATGCCGCCTATCGCAGCGCGCAGCTACTCCAGCATTGGCGTCCTCCGCGCAATCCCATGCTCATGGGGGCAGAAAACGCCATGCGCCTCTTTCTGGTTATTGCCTGCATTCTGCTGGGCTGGGCAAGCGGACTGGATCGCCAAACACTGGGCTGGACATGGGATTCGGCAGCGCGGCAAGCGCTCTATGGGCTGGGATGGGGATTAGGGCTGGCATTGATCTTTGGCATTGCCACGCGCCGCCTGATCGCCCATACCGGACGCCGCTATTATTCGCCATTGGTCATGGAATTGATTCTGCCCAAATCGACCGCAGAATTCGGCGCGCTGGCGCTGGCGATGATCCCCGCTGTCCTGCTGGAAGAGTTGCTCTACCGCAGCCTGCTCATCGGTGGACTCTCGCCCCATGTGTCGCCGGCTCTGTTAATCGTTGGGGTAGGGCTGCTCTTTGGTCTGCTCCACACGCCCCAAGGCACATGGGGCGTGCTGGGCGCAGGTCTGGCGGGCATGTTATTTGGGGTGCTGTTTGTGTGGGAAGGCAGTCTGCTTTTGCCTGTGGTGGCGCACTACGTCGCCAACATGGCCCAGATCGCATGGGTATATGCCAGGCCAGGCAGTGCAACCAGCCCAACCAGTGCGCCCGACCATGCCGAAGCCTAGCCGGAGAGTGTGTGCAGATCGCCGTCGGCGACTTTAGTCGCGCCAGACGCGCCTGTAGATGTGGCTGCCGGTGCAGGCGCAGCTTCTGCCACCAGCCGGTCATAATAGCCTTTGCGTCCGTTGCGCCGAATCTCCAACAGATCCCGAATCATGGTAAAGGTATCAAAGAAGGGGCGCACCCGGCTATCCTGCCCATAATACCAGTTGACCGGCACCTCGACGACCGTCATGCCGTGCTGCTGAGCAATGTAGAGCACTTCCACATCAAATCCCCAGCCCTCCACGCGCTGCAACGGAAAAATCTGGCGGGCAACCGTGCGATGAAAGACCTTGAAACCGCACTGGGTATCGTGCAGGCCGGGAATCGCCAACTGGCGCACCAGCATATTAAAAACCCGACCCATCAAATGGCGGTAAAACGGCTCACCGTGGCGCACCGATCCTGCCACTTCGCGGCTGGCAATCGCAATGTCATAGGCTTCGGCGGGCAGACTGGGCGGCAAAAAGTGCGCCACTTCCTCGATGGGCACCGCCAAATCCGTATCGGAGATCAACAGATATTCGCCACGTCCCGTCAAAATCCCATGTCGAATGGCGTTGCCCTTACCCTTGGACGAATGCAGCAAATGCACCCGAAAGGGGTCCTCGTCGGCTACGGAATTGGCCCGAAAATCTTCCACCACTGCGGCAGTCCGGTCGGTGGATCCGTTTTCCACTACCAGGATTTCCGAAGCAAAGTCACAGCTGCGCAGATACGCAGCAATGCGCGCCAGCGTCGGCGGCAGCCGTTTTTCTTCGTTATACGCCGGCAAAATAATACTCAGGAATGGTTCGTCGTGCGAACGCTGTTTCAAATCGGCCACAATTCAACAGTCCACTATTGGTTGTACATCAGATATTTCTGCACGCCCGCAGCACCATGCCGCACGCCCGCCGCATCATGCCGCACCATACTGTGCGGCTAGTTAATCAGGCTGATCAATGCCATGAGTGCGCAGAGTTGAACGACAATCGCGCCGCCCCAAAGCATATAGGCGCCGGTGATCTGGCGGCGATAGACCATCCACAGGCCCCAAAGCCCGTTGAAAACCCACGCCAACAGACCAATGACCGGCAATAAAAAGAGCGCGGTCTTCTGGCGCACCACCAGCGGCACACCGTCGCTATTGTATTGAAAAGCCAGGGCATCGGGCAAATCGGGATAGCGAATCATCAGCAACCCAAAGAGAATCATCGCGCCCACCAGACCGCCCCCAATCAGCAGCAGCGAAGTTGCCCCAGAGCTAATACGCCCCGTCTGCGCCAATTCTGCGCTGAACAGGCGCACCGGCCCCAGGCGAAACCGTTCCTGCAATGCCGCCAGAAAACCCGCATTATCGGCAGGCGAAATCGCATAGACCCGATCATCCGTCTCGATCAGCAGACATTCATCCAGCGGACGCGTGGCAACCATGCGAATATTCTGCAACTCGCCCGCCTCGCCCTGGCCGATGTAGGGTGCGGGCCACTGGGACCAGGTGGGTTCTATCTGGGGCGCGGCACTGCCGCGGATGATGCGCCGAATGGCCGGCAGCGCCACAACTTCGCGCCGCCCCGACCATACCATAGTCAACGCATTGCGGTCGATCCAATATTCCAGCGAAAACGCCGCCCAGGCGCGCTGCAACAGATAGAACAGCAGCGGCACACTCGCCACCAGCAGCACCACCAGGAAAAATTTGATCAAATCCACAGGCCGGCGCGCCATCCACACCAGCACCAATCCCTGGATCAGAACGACCCAGAGGACGACCAGCAGCCCTTCCCAGCGCGTGCGACAGGGCAACGCCTTGAAGATCATCGCTACACACCACTAGCCTGCTGCGCCGTCTGCGCCACAGATTTATTTCCAGATTCATTCCCGGATTTCTGCGCAGATGCAATGTCAGGTGCGGTGATAGATGCGTCAATGGCGAGCGACCAATCCGCCAGCTTGGGCAAAAAGGCCTGGTCGGTGAGATCCAGCGAAACCGGAGTCACCGACACATAGCCCGCATTGACCGCGCCCACATCGGTGCCATCGTCGTGGCGATCCACCGGGCCGGTGCCACCCAGCCAGTAATAGGGCTTCCCGCCTGGGTCCTGCCGTTCCACCAACTCGCCCAAAGGATAGTGGCGATGGCCCATCCGCGTCACCTGCAAGCCACGCCATTGGGCAGGCGGCAACGACGGCGTATTGAGATTGAGCAAGGTGGCATTGGGCAACCCTTGTGCCAGCACCGCCGCGGCGACTGTGCGTGCCACGCGGCCGGTCGCCTCGAGAATCGGCATCAGCGCATCCACCCCTACCTGATTGGGGCCGGGCGCGCTGACCGCGATTCCCGGCACGCCCAGAATGGTCGCTTCCATCGCACAGGCCACCGTGCCGCTATAGGTAATATCGATTGCCAGATTGTGCCCGCTGTTGATGCCACTGACTACCAGATCGGGCATCGCGCCCAGCACGCCATCCGCGGCCAGAGCCACACAATCGGTCGGGCTGCCGCTTGCCATGTGCGCCTCGCTGCCATCCGCCAACATGACCGAATTGACGCGCAGCGGCTTGTGCATGGTCTTGGCGTGGCTCGATGCGCTCCAGTTGCGTTCGGGCGCCAGCACAATCACTGTGCCCAGGTCGGCCAATGCCTGCTTCAGCACCAACAGCCCCGGACTATAGACACCATCATCATTGGTTACCAGTATTGTCGCCATTTAGTCTTCATCTTCTGCGCGCACATAGACCCGCACCGGCTCGCTTTGGGCCACATTTCCCGCCCGATCATACACCCGCACTCTGATCTCATGGCCTTCGAGATAGAGACCGTTGCTGGTGCGCACGGCCATAAAGCCATCGCCAAAGGGCAAGGCGCGCCCCGGTGAAACGTCGGGATCGTCGGTGATAATGCCCAGCCAGTTCTGCGTGCCGCCCGTTTCGATCTGGGCGATATTGCGCATGGTAATCCGCCAGCGTTCGTTATAGGGCGCAACCGTGCTGGTGGCAAATTGTTGCCCGTCGATCAGATATTCCACCCGTTCGATGGCCCACGTATCATTCGCCAATACGTTCACATTGATCTGTTCGTCGCGCTCCATCACATAGAGCTGATCTTCGCGCGGTTCGCTCACCACCACGCTGGGCGGCGAATTGTCTACGGTGATAGGCGTGCGCCATTCCTGCGGGCCGTCGCCCCGGTTTACAATCAAACGCAGTGTATAGACGCCCTCGCCCAGCCCCGTTGTGTCGAAATTCTCCAACGCATCATTCACTACTTCCCGATCATGCTCCGGCCCGATCGGCGTCCATTGCTGGGGGTCTGTGCCAGGCCCATATTCAAGGCGGAACGGTCCACCGCGGGCATTGCCCCGCACTTCATAGACCCCGCCGATATATGCACCCAACATCGGCTCGATGATGGCCGCATCGGGATTAAAGTCCTCCAGACGCACCACCGCATCGGTGGCCGGCGGCTGTGGAATCCCGTTCTCGCGCACCCAGTCCGCAGCTTCTTGGGGCAACATCTGAAAGACGCGGGTTTGGATGCGTTCGGGCGGCGTCAATGCCGTAGCCAGCCCGCCACTCTCGATATCCACATCAAATGCCTGCCAGATGTTATCGGAGAGCGTGGGTTCGGTGCCTGCCACAAATATCTCGTTGCGCTGGGAATTGCCAGGACACGAATTAGTCGGCAACAGACCGCTGGGAAGGCAAACGGTACGGTTCACAACGCCCGGCGGACGGTCATACCAAATGGCCGGTTCGCCTTCGTGATAGGCGCGCATGACTCGATTCCAAATGGGCGCGGCCCCCGAAAGCCCGGTCACATTGCGCATGGATTCGTTGTCGGTGTTGCCCACCCACACGCCCACCGTCAACTGGGGTGTAAAGCCCATTGTCCAGTTATCTTTCCACCCGTTGGTGGTGCCCGTTTTGGCCGCAACCCGACGGTCGGGCAGCGTCAGTTCCGTATTCGAGCCAAATGACGGCGCGCGCGCCACATCGTCGCTCATAATATCCTGCATCAGATAGGCCACTTCAGTCGTAAAGATGCGTTCGGCCTCCGGCGCTTCATATTTTTTGAGCACATTACCTTCGGTATCGCGCACCTGCAACACCGAAACCGGATTCAGATTGCGAAAGCCTTCGCGCTGAAACTGGGGCAATACCGGCTCGCCCACCATCACGCCACTATTGGCAAAAACCGTATGCGCATAGGTGTGATCGAGCAACGTTACTTCGCCGCCACCCAGCACCAGGCTCAGACCATAGAATTGCAAACCACGGTCGAGACCGTTGATGCCCATGCGGTGGGCCGTGCGCAACGCATTTGCTACCCCCACCTGATCCATCACCCGAATCGCGGGGATGTTATAGGACCGCGTCAGCGCATTGCGGATGGTCGTGGGTCCATGATACTGGCGGTCATAGTTTTCGGGGCGATAATACGAACCGTCTGCCAAGGCAAAAGCCGTCGCCACATCCAACACCATAGTCGCCGGGGTCATGCCCTGTTGCAACGCCGTGAGATACACATAGGGCTTGAAGCTGGAGCCAGGCTGTCGCTGGGAAATCGCCACATTGACCTGCCCGTCGATGTCCTCGTTGTTATAGTCCAACGAACCGACCATCGCCAGAATTTCGCCCGTATCATTCTTAATCGCCACCACCGAGGCATTGCTGGCATTCTTGTCCTGTTCACTCAACTGCGCCACTTGCTCGCGCGCCACTTGTTCGGTGTAGCGCTGCAATTCCACATCCAGCGTGGTATAGATAGTCAGCCCCCGCCGCCAGATGAAATAGGGATCGTTGGGCGTGTTATACGTACGCTTGACCTGATCCAGTACATAGAGTGCAAAATGAGGCGCGGTGAGAATATCAAACCGTTCGGCGACCGAACGCCGCATATTCAGTTCCTGGGTAAACGCGGCTTCGCCTTCGGCCGCGGTAATATATCCAGCCTCTACCATCGCCTGCAATGTGAGACCCTGGCGCCGCTTGGCGTCTTCGGGGTTATCAATGGGGTTCAACGCCGGATACTGAGGAATCGCCGCCAGCATGGCCGCCTCTGCCACATTGAGTTCTGTGCTGCTCTTGCCAAAATAGACCTGGCTGGCAGCCTCTACGCCATAGGCAAGATTGCCATAGAAGTTGTAGTTGAGATACCACTCCAGCACCTTCTCTTTGGGATAGCGCCGGGTGACTTCCATC
>JBBDIO010000240.1:8106-13484 GCA_040880365.1 Litorilinea sp. | reverse complement strand
CTTCCATTGATCGCTCGACCCTGCGTTTGCTCGGCGAACACGCGGGACAGCGCTTCTGGCTTGCCGAAAACGAGGATGGAGAAATTTGTGTGATCGACTATGTCGAAACGGGACAGGTATGGATGTCGGGCATTGGGTGCGCCAGTGTGGAAGAATTTGCTCAGCACGGTGTATTTATTGTCACGAAGAGCACGGTAGCTGGCGCGGAGCATTTTTCTGCCGCGGTAGCCATACCCAATGGATATGCGGAAGACGCCACCCTCAAGTTGCCGGAGGCGGTGGTCATGCCCAACCTGATCATATTTGACGCGCCGGAAGCGATTGAAGCGGCCATCGCTCAGCATGGCGACGCAGTTTTGCTCGAAGACAATTCCCCAATCGCGCAGCCGGAACTGTCTCTAAATCTGACTGCGCCCTTCACCGCCTCATCCATTACCGCTGGTCCACCACATGTAGACGAGATCGCTGTTGGTGTACCTGAACTTGACGCGCTGCTGGCTTTACTGCAACGCAATGAGCTATCGCTCGAATACGGGCAATTCTCCCCCCGGCCCTGTACACACCAGACAGGTCTTGGCGGCCCGCCCAAGTGTGCGGAAGACGAAGCAGAAGGTACGCCCATCGATGTGCTCCCCATCATGGCACAATCGGGCTCATACCTGCGGCGCAGCCAGGCAGAAGATGCTTTCGTCACCACCGCAGCGACGGTGGAGGTGGTGTATCGAGTAATCGAGGATGGACCCGGTGAAGGATGGCCGCGCGGTGAATATGGTGTCATAGTACACGAAGCCGATGCTTTTCCGCCTGTGACAACATTCTTCGTTGCGAATGGCAAGATCGTCCGCATCACCGCACATATGGGCAAATCGTTGGATGTCGTGCGCGCCGAAGTCAACGGAGACATTCTATATGATGCAGACGCGATTTCGCCCTGACTGTGTCCTGATCCTAATATGAAAGCCGGTACGCAATTCCTTTTCGGCGCGCTGTGAAGGCTGTGGCAAGATGAATTCGTCTATTGGAAGGATGATTCGTCGCCGGGCGTGCGCTGGGCCAATGCTTCGGCCACGCGCTGGATCAGGCGGGTGGCGACCTCGGCTTTGCTCATGAGCGGCAGGGTTTCGGCGGTGCCATCGGCGCGCAAAATGGTGACCCGGTTGGTCTCTGTTCCAAAACCGGCATCGGATGCCGACACGTCGTTGGCGACAATCATGGCTAGCCCCTTGCGCGTCAGTTTGCCCTGGGCGTTTTCCAGCAGATTTTCGGTTTCGGCGGCAAAGCCCACCACCACGGTCGGGCGTCCTGTGCTGGCGCGCTGTTGCGCCACTTCCAGCAGAATATCGGGATTGGCGGCAAGTTCCAGCGTGGGCACGCCGCCATCTTTTTTGATCTTCTGTGTCGCTTCGTGCGCGGGGCGGAAATCGGCAACCGCCGCGGCCATAATCAAAACGTCGGCATCGTGGCTGTGGGCCAACACGGCGCGCGCCATCGCAGCCGCCGAATCGACGGCGACCCGCGTCGCGCCCGCGGGGATGGGCAGGCTTTCCACAGTCGAAATCAGCGTGACCTCTGCTCCGGCATCCAGCGCGGCCTGCGCCACGGCATAGCCCTGTTTGCCCGACGAATGGTTGGTGAGAAAGCGCACGGGATCGACCGCTTCGCGCGTGCCGCCCGCCGTGACAACCACGCGCCGCCCGGCCAGCGGCCCCTGGCGCGTGAGCAGATAGCGGATCTGCCCCAGAATGGTCTGCGGTTCGCTCATGCGGCCTTTTGCCACCAGCCCCGACGCCAGATGTCCCGCTTCGGGACCGATAAAGGTTGCCCCCCGCGCCTGCAATATTTCCACATTGGCCTGGGTGGCCGGGTGTTGATACATGCCTGCATCCATCGCCGGGGCAATCACCAGAGGACAGCTAGCCGCCAACGCGGTCACCCCGAGCAGGTCATGGCTTTGACCCTGGGCCAACTTGGCGAGCGTGTTGGCAGTGGCCGGCGCGACAACCAGCAAATCCGCCTGATGTCCCAGCCCCACATGCAACACATGCGCCTCGTTGCCCCACAGATCCGCGTCGCAATAGGCGCGGCGTCCGGTGACCGACTGGAAGGTGAGCGGGGTGATAAACCGGGTGGCGGCGGCGGTGAGGATCACATCCACCTGCGCCCCGGCCTGGGCAAGTTTGCTGGCAAGATCTGCCGATTTGTAGCAGGCAATACTGCCCGATACGCCCAGGATGATGCGTTTTTCGAGGAGCGGACGCTGTGACATAGCAGAAGCCTTTACGCTAAATGGGTGGCGGCTGAATGGGTTGGGACTGAATGTGTAGAAATGTATAGATCGGTGTGGAAAATTGACAATCGGATCACTTTTTCCGATCCATCTACAATTCCCCGTGATTCAGTTCATAGAGTAGACGCAATCCTTCCAGCGTCAACCACGGCTCGATGATCTGGAGAACGTCGGTCTCCTGGGCGATGAGGGGTGCCAGACCGCCTGTGCCCACGACTTTGGTATCGGGTCCCAATTCGGCTTTGAAGCGCGCGACCATGCCTTCGACCAGCCCCACATAGCCAAAGAGCAGCCCCGATTGCATGGAGTGTACCGTGTTGCGGCCGATGACCGAGGGCGGGCGCGCAATATCGACTTTGGGCAACTGCGCGGCGCGCTGGGCCAACGCGTCGGCGGCGATGCCAATGCCGGGCGCAATCGCGCCGCCCAGATATTCGCCGTGCGCGGTCACGGCCTCGAAGGTGGTGGCCGTGCCAAAATCTACAATACAGAGCGGGCCGCCATAGCGATGGAACGCGGCCACGGCATCGACAATGCGGTCGGCGCCGACCGCATTGGGGTTATCATAGCCGATGGTCATGCCCGTTTTAAGGCCCGCCGTCACTACCAGCGGCTCGCGCTTCAAATAGCGGATACAGACTTCGCGCCAGCGGCTGGTGAGAATGGGCACGCCCGATGCCAGCGCAATGCCGTCGATTTGATCGGCCTGCACCTGCACATGATCCAGCAACCCCAGCAGTTGCATGGCAAATTCATCGGGCATACGTTCGTGGTCGGTTGCCAGCCGCCAGTGGGGGCCTAGTGTATCCCCCGTGTAGAGGCCCAGCATGATGTTGGTATTGCCTACGTCAATACAGAGGAGCATGGCGCGTCTATCCTTCTTCCTTTTCTGGCGGGTTCGGGCGGGCGTCTCGAATCGTGGCGCGGCAGGCGCGGGCCAGCTATCTAATTATCTGCGTTGCGCGCCCAATATCCAAGTCTCGGTGATGCGATTCTGCCCGTGGGTGTGTGCGCCCAGATTCCATAAGTCCAAAAACGTGTTTGAAGGGCAGCGTGCCTTATGCTATACTCGCCAATGGTGGCACGGGCAGCTCCCTACCTACTCGTGGTACCAGCGTTTTTACTTTCATCACTTTGAACCCAGTTTTATCGCCGCCCCATCGCAGCCAGTTTAGCTACATTGCTTTCCCGATTTGTTCGCTTTTTGCGATTTCCCGTGTTGAAGTCCACTTTCGCACCGGGTAATTTGCTCCCGTGTAAATTGTCACCTGCAATTTGTCACTGGGCAATCAGAGAGGAGGCGTGCATGGATTGAAGCAGGTATGCGTTGTGTGCTTGCCCTTATCGCGTGCGCCGCGGGCGAGTGCTGGTTGCGCGCATACTTTTGCAGAAGATAGATTCCTTTCTCCAGATTCACCAGATTTACTGGTAAACCAGAATCCCCGAATGTCAATTGGTTTCGCACAGTTAGCGTTTGCACCATCAACACCGCCCAACCCCAATCGGGATGATGGCATGTTCTGGCGCGTCTGAATGTACGCGGTGCATGCCTGGGCGGAAAATATTGTTGTATTTTCAAAGGAGGAGTACTGTGGCGAGTCTCGAACAGAATCAAAACGCGCAGACCCAGCGTGGGCGCGTAAGTCGGCGGTCTTTTCTCAAGGGCATCACGGTTTCGGCGGCGGGCATGGCCTTGTTGGGCGTGGCAGGGTGCGCGGCACCCGGTGCCGCACCCGCGGCCGGCGGCGAAGGCGCAGCCCCCAGCGAGGAAGCCGTCTCCATTCGTTGGCACCATCGTCTGGGTGGTTGGGAAATGTATCCCCAGCGCATCGAAGCCTATCAGGAAGCGACCGGCGTGACCGTAGTCGAGGAAACTTTCCCCGAAGGTTCCGCCGAATATGGCCCCAAGATTGTTTCCCTCATTGCAGCCGGCACCGTGGGCGATATTACCTGGACTGCGATTGGCACAGGGTCCTATCAGTTCCTGGTCCAGAACAATGGGCTGGCGGCCATCGACGACCTGGTCGAAGCGGATACGTCGGGCTTTACGCTGGATGAATATTTCCCGCGCATCGTCAGCTCGCTGCGCGTCGAAAACAATCTCTATGGCTTGCCCGAAACGGCGCACGGCGTGCAGACCTGTCTTTTCTTCAATCGCGATCTCATCGAAGAGGCGGGCGCGGATGTGCCTACGCTAGACTGGACGCGCGATGACCTGTTGCAGATGGCGATCCAGATGACCGAGGGCGATCAGAAGGGCTTCTTGCCCGCCACCGGCGATTATAGCAACACGCGTAACCATACCCTGCCCTATGGCGGTGAATTGTTGAGCGAAGACGGCACCACCTCGTTGCTGGAAACGGAAGAGGTTAAGGAAGGCTTGCGCTGGGTCCATTCGCTCTTCACCGAGCACGCGGCCGCGCCTTCGCCCCAGCAGATGGCCGGGGCCGGTCTGGGCGCCGAGCAGATGTTCCTGGCCCGCCAGATCGTCAGCTATCAGAGTGGCGGCTGGGGTTTGAGTGTGCGCAATGTGGTAGAAGATGAGTTCAACTGGGATATGGTGCTCATGCCCAATGGCCCGGCCGGCAATCGCGGCTTCCATCTGCATATCGACGCCGAAGCCGTGACCGCGCAATCGGAACACAAGCAGGAAGCCTATGAATTTGCCAAGTATCTGACCGACGCCGAAGCAGGCGTCGGCATTGCTTTGCAGATCGGGCTTGCCACCCGCCCCGATGCCTTTGCCGACGAGCGCGTCGCCTCCAACCCGCATCTGGTCTTGCTGGGGCAGGCGGCCTCGGAAGCTGCCGAACACTTGAACCCGGCCAACATGCGCAAGCAAGAGATGCAGACCACCATCAAGGCCATCTTCGATCCGCTGTGGTTGGGCGATGTGCAACCCGATGATGCGTTCTTTGCCCAGGCATCGGCAACCTTCCAGGAATTCCTGGACAAACCGGTGGATTAAGCGCACCGGCTAATTTACGAAGTTAACTTACGGGGTAATCTCATGGGGGTATCCCGATGTTGAGAAGCACCCCGCCATATCTCGCAGTATCCCCAGTGTGCAGGCCCGGGCCTACTAATCGGG
>JBBDIO010000240.1:0-8096 GCA_040880365.1 Litorilinea sp. | reverse complement strand
GGCCTGCACACTGGGGTAACACCGCCTTGCCTGGAGAGAGGGGTCTGATGGCGACGACGGCACTTCCTAACCCGAAAAAACGACGCTTTTCGCGCATTGGTTTGCGCCAGAATATCCTGGGCTATCTGTGGATTTCGCCCTGGCTGATTGGATTTACGGTTTTTACCTTTGGGCCGATGCTTGCATCCATTGGCTATAGCTTCACCAACTATCGGATCGTGAATGAATATCGCTTTGTGGGAATGGAGAATTATGTGACGGCGCTGACCAACGACAGCCTGTTCTGGCCTTCGTTGGGGCGCACATTTTACTTCATGCTGATTAGCGTGCCGATTGGCGTGATCGGGTCGCTGTTATTGGCGATGCTGCTCAATCAGCGTCTGCGCGGCGAAACTATCTATCGCACATTTTTCTTTCTGCCCACATTGACCCCACTGGCCGCCGCGGCCATTTTGTGGACGTGGCTTTTGCATCCCGATGTGGGGATGCTGAACTATCTACTCTCGCTTATCGGCATCGACGGCCCCGCCTGGCTGGCTTCGACCACCTGGGCCATGCCGTCTATCGTGCTGATTACGCTCTGGACCAGCATCGGCGGCGGACGCATGATCATCTTCCTGGCCGGGTTGCAGGGGGTGCCCCAGGAGCTCTACGAATCGGCCGCGATCGACGGCGCGGGCGAATGGTCCAAATTCTGGAACATCACCCTGCCTATGATCTCGCCTGCACTATTCTTCAACCTGATTCTGGGCATCATCGGCGCACTCCAGGTCTTTACCACCGCCTATATCACTACACGCGGCGGACCCGGACGCGCCACCTGGTTCTATGCGCTGCACATCTACACCAATGCCTTCGAAAATTTCGATATGGGCTATGCCTCGGCATTGGCAATCCTGCTATTCATCGTTCTGCTAATCTTCACCATCATTCAACTGCGCCTATCGAACCGCTGGGTTTTCTACGCAGGCGGCTAGGGAGAAAAGCATGGCAGAGTTTAACGATACGGCGACGTTATCCGCCGCAAAATCCGGCGTCGATACCCGCGCCCAACGCCAGGCTAGTCTGTCGCGCATTATCGTGCGTGTGCTGATCTATGCGGTCACGTTGACGTTGGGCATCATGTTCATGCTGCCCTTCCTGTGGACGGTTTCCAGCGCGTTCAAGGCTGTGCGCGAGCTTTATATATTCCCGCCTACCTGGTTTCCCGAAAACTGGCAGCCCCAGAATTTCGTGGTGATCTGGCAACTCGTCCCGTTTGCGCAATGGACCTTTAACAGCGTGTTGGTGGCGGGGCTTAATATCATCGCCGAAGTGATTGCCGCGGCCGCGGTGGCCTATGGGTTTTCGCGTTTCCAGTTTGCCGGGCGCAACTTTCTGTTTGTGGTTCTGCTCAGCACCATGATGTTGCCCATCTATGTCACGATCATTCCCCGCTTTTTGCTCTTCCGTGATCTGGGCTGGCTGGATACCCTGACTCCGCTGGTGATACCCGCGTTCTTTGGCGGCAGCGCGTTCAACATCTTTCTGTTGCGCCAGTTCTTTATGACCATTCCCCGCGACTTTGATGAAGCCGCCTATGTGGATGGGGCCAGCAGTTTCACCATCTTCACGCGGATTATCGTCCCGCTTTCGATGCCCGCGCTGAGTACCGTTGCCATCTTCAGCTTTCTGGCAAGCTGGAACAACTTCATCGAACCGCTTATCTATCTCAATACTTCGGAAAATTTCACATTGCCCTTGGGCCTAACCTGGTTCCGCGTGGTGCCTATGGAACAGGGCGAACCGCGCGACCATTTGCTCATGGCCGCTTCAGTGACCTTCACACTGCCCGCGATTATTCTCTTCTTCGTGGCACAGCGCTATTTTGTGCGCGGCATTGTGATGAGCGGTCTGAAAGGCTGATCCCACCCCGCCTCGGATGATTAGCAGATTTCCCACAGTACATAACACACTCTAGGGCGCAAGGCGGCGGATGTCCCATCCGCCGTCTGCGCGCCTGACATAGATCAGCCGGTCGTGGAGACGGTGGGGGCCGCCCTGCCAGAATTCCAGCGCAGTGGGCATGAGCCGATAACCGCCCCAATCGGGGGGACGCGGCGGTTGTTCGCCTGCAAATTCCGCCTCTACCTCCGCCAGCCGTGCTTCCAGAAAGGCGCGGTCGGGGATTTCCTGGCTTTGGGGCGAAACCCACGCACCCAGCCGCGCACCCAGGGGTCGGCTGGCAAAATAAGCATCGGATTCCGTCTCGGCTACGCGCGCGACCTGTCCTTCTATGCGCACCTGACGTTCGAGCGGTCCCCACCAGAATAACAGGGTGGCCCAGGGGTTTTCGGCCAGTTCCCGCGCTTTGCGACTTGTGTAATTTGTGTAGAAACAGAAACCACGGGCATCAAAATCCTTGAGGAGAATGGTGCGCGCCGAAGGGCGTCCCTGGGCATCGGCGGTGGCGACGGTCATGGCGTTGGGTTCGTGTATGCCCGCGGCAATCGCCTGGGCCAACCACTGGGAAAAGAGTTCTTGCGGATCATCGGGCACAATCGTTTCGAGCAGCCGCGCCCGATGATATTCTTTGCGGATTTCTTGCATGGCGTTTGACACACTGGTTCTGCTATCGTTGATGGATGGTTGCATAAGAGTTTGCGCGCTTTTGTGTGTGTTTGGTGTTCGATTTTGTGTATTATCTTGTTGTGCAATTCATCGGTAGGAAGCGGGTGATTGTGTTACTGGCGATTGTGTCACTGGCAATTGTGTCCCCGGCGATGGCTCGCTAATGATGGCTGGGCGCAATCTTGCCCATTAAATCCTCGACCCGCGCCGCGGCCTGTTCGGCTTCGGGTGTATCTTCCCATTCGCCCAGATAGGGCGCAATTTTACCCTGCACCGGCAAGCCGCGCCCATCTACAAATCCCAATTTGCGTAGCCGATAGCGGCGCGCCGAAAAGAGTGAATCTTCGGCGCGAATCTGGCGCGCCGAACGGCGCATGAACAGGCGCATAATAGGCCAGCCGTGCCCCGGTGTCACCGCTTTGGGAACGTGGTAGATTTCGTGGATGCGCGAGTGTTCGGCGCTGATGGGTGTGATGTGGCTTTCGATGACCGTGCCTGCGCCCAATCCGGCATAGACTTCGTTGCGTACCTGAAACGGCGTGGGCGCCCATACCCGCGTGCGGGTGAGCAGACTTTTGCCAAAGGGCAACTTGTAGCCCAACTCTACCAGATGCACATCGCCCTCGCGCCCCAGATATTCGCAGTGGTTGAAGACGGATGTGTGATATTCGGCGGGGTGTAGAAAATCCAGGTAATTTTCCTGGACGTGGTAGACGTCGGAATCGATGGCGACATCGAACCAGAAGGCCAGACTCTCTGCGGGACGCGTCTGAAGCGGCGGCTGGGTGATCTCTTCCACATCCCAGGGCAGCCGCACCCACAGCAGAATGCCATCGTCGTGGGCCAGATAGCGGGGCAGCTTGAGCCGGGGGCGGTCGATGCAATAGCCGTTACGAAATTGCCAGCCGTGCCACGGACAGGTGAGCACGCCTTTGCCATCGACCGCGCCTTCGCCCAGCGGCCCACCCCAATGGGGACAGACTGCCGAGGCCGCCTGCACCTGGCCCTGGTCTTCGGGCGTGCGCCAAAAGACGATATCCTGGTCGGCAATCGTTTTTAGCAGCGTTTTGCCGGGCGCGAGCGTCTCGCTAAAGGCTGCGACATACCAGCGCCCGCCATGGGCTGTGGGTTGTCGTGCGTTTTCTGCGTGCGATTCTGTGCCCAGTTCTGTGTATTTGTTTTGTGTGGATTTTTGTGTGCTGTTTGTGTGCGTTTCGTTTGGATGTGCCTTGTTTGGCTGTGTCATTGCGTGCGCCCTGTCGCGGCCATGTGCGAGATTTGGATGAATTTTCCTCTCACTCTACGCCCTGCCCCACGCTGGTTCTAGGAGAAGGCTTACGATTGGCCTTTCTGTCACTGGTCTTTCTATCGCTGGTCTTTCTGCCGCAATCTAAGACATTTGCGGGAGACAAGATACGGCATTCGCCTGTGTGAGGATTGTCTCTCGCCTGCTAGTGTAGACAGTAGTTGTCTAAACGCTATCGACCAAGCGAGGGAGATTATGAATTTATCTACAAACATGGGCAGCAGTTGGGCGCGTGCCCTGCTTCTGGCTGTTTTAATTGGCATGGGCGGGCTTGTTGCTCTTGCTGCACATCCTGTGCACGCGCAAACACCCGACCTCCACGCGCCCCAGAACCCGACAGATCTGTCGCTGACAGAAGTGATTAGCGAGGTTGTCGAGCTGCCCATGTCCCCAGACCCGGGCACGGTGATTCCCATTCCCGACTTGTGGGATGTGGAACTCTATCCCGCGGGGGAAGAACTCGCGCCGCCCGAAATTGTGGGCGCACAGGCGGAACCAGAGCCGACAGCAGATGATCTGGTAGGTGATGATCTGGCGGGCATAGCCGGCGTTGCCCAGATCCCCGCACCCTATTTGCTGGCGCCCCAAACCGGCGATTTTATCACCGGCGCAACCGATCCGCCTACCGGCGTGCCCACCCTGCAATGGGAAGCCGTGCTCAATGCGGATCGCTATCAGGTACAGATCAGCGTATCGCCCGGCTTTGCCGTCACCCTGGTGAGCCAGGAGACCTATGCGCTCAGCTATACGCCCACCTCGGCCCTGGCCGATGGCACCTATTATTGGCGCGTGCGGGCGCGCGCAGGGCGCAATTATGGCGAGTATTCGGAAACCTGGTCATTTACCAAAGACTGGAGTAGCGACCAGGCGTTGCGCCCCCTCCTGCTGGCGCCTGCCGATAGCAGCGAGATTTCGCGTTTCGAGCATGAGCATTTCAGCTGGGAACCGATCCCCGGCGCAGCTTCCTATCGTTTAGAGATTGCCGCCGATTCGGAGTTCAATCAGATTGTCTACGACGATACTACCATCAAGCCCCACCACACGCCCGACCAACGGCTGGGCAACAGCCAGTATTATTGGCGCGTGGCACCGTTGGATACCAAAGGCAATCGGGGCGCGGCCAGCGATGTCTGGGGCTTCACTTTTTTGTGGGATACCCCGCCCGATCTGCTCGCACCCGAAGACAATCTCGAAACGCCCTTCATTCCCCAGTTTTCCTGGGCGCCGGTAGAAGGCGCGCGCCGCTATCAACTGGAGATCAGCACGCAAAATGATCTCACCAATGCCAACGTCTATCTGACGGCGAATACCGATTTTACCCCCGAAAAGGCATTGAGCAACGACGAAGATTACTATTGGCGGGTCAAGGCGATTGACGCCAACAACGTGGGCACACGCTATAGCGAGATTCGCAGCTTTTCCATGCGCTGGAATATCCAGCCCCAATTGCTGACCCCTGCCAATAACGCGATCATGCTCTCATTCCCCTACTTCACCTGGACGCCGGTTCCCGAAGCGGAACGCTATGAGATTCAGATTGCCACCGATAACGGTTTTCAAAGCCCGCTGGGCAAGGCCGAAGTCTATAATGTGACCGCCTATACACAGGCCAGTTGGCGCGAAGCGGGTCTGATGTCTGATTTTTACTGGCGTGTGCGCGGCATCGATGCGCAAAAGAATTTCACACCCTGGAGTGATGTCTTTTCGTTCCAGATTAACACGCTGACAGGTCCCAGTCCTATCTATCCCCATTATTACTATGCGCCCGATACAGAGAACCTGCCCGTCCACGAAGACCGCACCCTGGCCTGGCCTGTATTTGTGTGGAATTCTTCCTATGACCATGCGCTGGATGGCGCGCCCGCGCGCAATCAGCCCGACTATTATCACCTGATCGTGAGCGAAGCACTCGATTTCAGCGTGATCAATTTCGAGATCGATACGGCCGGATTGGCCGCCGCGCCCACGCTGGAAAATCCCTTTACAGGGCTGGAAGACGGCAAGCTCTACTATTGGCGTGTGCGCGCCATGCGCAACGATCTGCAAATGGGGGTAGACCGCACCTGGCCCATGCGCTATGATGCGGGGGCCAATCGCTATGAAGTTGTAGACGAAATGCGCATCATGCACCCTGTGGTCGGCAAAGAAGCGGTCGAGGTCGCACCGGTATTGGGGTGGTTGCCTGTCGAAGGCGCGCACCACTATCGCGTACAGCTCAGCCACGACCGCGACTTCACCGAGATTGTAGACGAAGCGCAGCCCCAGTTTATCTACTATGTGCCGTGGCAGGCCCGCCACGCCGAGATCCCGCAAGGCACCTATTGGTGGCGTGTGCGCGCCGAGGATGCTACGGGCGGGGCCGTGACTGAATGGAGCGAGACCCGCTATTTCAATCTCTCCCAGGAAGGGGTCATGGGCAACCCCTATGATTTTCGGGTGCCCCCCGCGGGCCTGATGCAGATCGACCCCGACTATAACTATAATCCCGAATTGACGCGGCTGGCAGTCAATGCGACACCGCCTGTCAATCCCGATCATGCGCTGGGCGCGCTCCACATGCTGCCGGATCGTTCGCACCTGTTGGTCGGTCAGCCTTCGGCCAATTATACGTGGATCACTGCGTTTGAAGTGGCGCAGACAATCAGCGAAACCGTGCAGTATGGCATCTATATTGATGCCGATCACAACCCGGAATCTGGCGCAATCGTAGACCCGCTGGGCAAACCGATTGGCGTGGATCCGCTCTATAAAACCGACTATGCGGTCTATGTGACACGCACGCCGGCAAATGAACTGTCCGCCGCGCTCTATCGCTGGCTGGGCACAACCTGGTCGCCCGGTGTGATAATTGACCAGATGGGCGGCGCGGTCTGGTTCGATGATGTGTCGGACGCACTGCATGTGCGTATGCCCTATTCCTCGCTGGGTTCCACCACCGATCAGTTTGTGGGCAGCCTGGCGGTGACTGTGTTCAGCAGCACGCCCGGCGCGGCGAGCGGCATGTTGGCGAGTGTGCCCACTCAGCCCGGTCCAGACATTACCCGTCCCGCGCTGATTTCCGACATGCTCATGCCTCTCTTCCCCTTCGATACGCCACTCTGGAATCCGCGCATCCACCACGAAGCGCCGACACTGCACTGGCGCATCCCCTATTTCAACTCGGTGGATGGCTATGAAGTTCAGGTCGCGCTGGATGATCGCTTTACGCAGATGGTGGAGACCTGGGAAACGTATGAGACGGGAAACGGATCGTTTTTTGCCCTGTTGCCCGCTGCGCACCAGTCGAAAATTGCCTATAGCGATAACGAAAGCTATTTCTGGCGGGTGCGTATGCGCTATGAACGCCACACGTCGCGCTCGACCAACTATGAGCGCAGCTCGTGGTCGCGCCCCATGCGCTATAAACTGACCAGCTACACGGTGGGCAATCCGCTCGCCCGCAGCAACGCCCGCGTGGAAGATATTCCGGGCGGGGATAGCACCGCCGATCTCATGGCGGCGCAGCTGGGCATCAGTACCACCCTGACCGATACCGTGACCGATCCTGTGACTGATACTGTGACCGAAACGCTGGTCGTGCAGACCTCGCCCACCTTTAGCTGGGAGCGAATTGAAGGCGCGGCGGGCTATCGGCTGTGGGTTTCGCAAGATGCCAATTTCAGCAAGCGCATCATTGATAAACAACTGGATAGCATCAGCTATACCCCCCAGGATGCCTTGCCCGATGGCACCTATTACTGGATGGTCGCCCCGCGCCGTTCCAGCAGGGTCTTTGGGCAATGGTCGCCGGTCTATACATTTGTCAAAGTCTCCGGCGCGCCCACCCCGCTGGGGCCGGTCGAAGACGAAGTGGTCAACGGACATCCTACCTTTACCTGGGAGCCGCTCTATAGCAATACGCTGGATTTGCGGATGGCGACTTCGCGCTATCGTTTGCAGATTTCCGACGATGTGAACTTTTCCAGCCCCACGGTATTCGATACCCAGTCCACATCGTTTACCCTGAGCAAGGGCAATGCCATGCGGCGGACCAAGCTCAGTGACGGAACCTGGTATTGGCGAGTCGCGGCCATCGACGCCAACGGCAATGCGGGCACCTATAGCGCGATTCAGCAATTCCGCAAGGAATATCTGCGCCCGGTGCTCATCAGCCCGGCCCAGGGTGAAAGTGAAACCGATG
>JBBDIO010000239.1:0-13609 GCA_040880365.1 Litorilinea sp. | reverse complement strand
GGTGTCATCCGTTTCGGTGTCATCCGTTTCGGTGTCATCCGTTTCGGTTGGTGCGCCCGCGCTAATCATCGTGGTGGGCTGGGCAAAACTGGCTGGGGGCATGGTGGGAATGACCCGCGCCGGCGCAGGGGTGGCCGGATCCTCTGCGCCGCCACACGCGGCCACAAACACCACGAACAGCAGGCAGATTGCCGCCACACCCAGCCGGTTGAACGGTCGGCGCACACTACCACCGGGCACAATCTCGCCCGTTCGGCTCTTGAGTAAATTGTCCTTCATAACGCTGCATCCTTCACTAGGCTGACCCTCACTTGCCACTCTTCACAAGACTGGCCTTCACAAAACCTGCCTTCCCTACTTGTCGAGCCTGGGGTCCAGGGCATCGCGCAGCCCGTCGCCCATAAACGAAAAACCCAACATGGTCAATGCAATTAAAATCGTGGGAAAGAGCGCCATGTGCCAATAGACGCGCACATATGCGCCACTGACGCCTACCATCTTGCCCCAACTGGCAATCGGATCGTTGACGCCCAGCCCCAGAAAACTCAGACCGGCCTCGCCAAAGATGGCGGCGGGGATCCCAAAACTGATTGCGACCAGTATCGGAGAGAGCGCATTGGGCAGAAGATGCCCAAAGATGATGCGATGTTGCGGAACCCCAAGCCCACGCGCGGCTTCGACAAACTCCTTTTCCCGCAATTGATAGAGCTGGGCACGCGTCAGCCGCGCGATACCAATCCAACTGGTGATGCCCAGGGCGAGAATGACATTGTGCAGCCCGCCGC
The DNA here is from genome assembly GCA_040880365.1 of Litorilinea sp. GTDB lineage: Bacteria > Chloroflexota > Anaerolineae > Caldilineales > Caldilineaceae > JBBDIO01. Next base: position 12,824 of record JBBDIO010000239.1, on the reverse strand, counting down.
CCCAAACCGTAATCAGCAAGATGGCAAACAACAGGCCCGGAAAGGCAGTCATGATTTCGATCAGGCGCGCCACCACAAAATCGGTGCGTCCGCCCAGATACCCCGCCAAACCGCCCAGCGTCACCCCGACCGCGACGGCAAAAGTTTGTACCGAGAGGCCCACCAGCATCGATGTTCGTGCGCCATAGATGAGCCGGCTCAGATAGTCGCGCCCCACTTCATCGGTGCCCAACGGATGCAGGGGATCGCGAAATGGCAGCACAAGAACCCGCGAAAAATCGGCACGGGCATAGTCATAGGGAGCAATCAGATCGGCAAAAATCGCGAGAAATGCAATAAACGTTACCAGGACAAAACCCAGGACTGCCAGTCGATTCTGAAAAAATCGGCGTACGGCATCCCCCCACAAAGTGCGGTGTGGGCGTTGAATGCCGTTGGGAGTCACCGCACCCTGTACGGCAGTGTGCAAATTTTCCTGCTGCACCTGGCTCACTATATAACCCCCTTCGAACCCAGCCGAATACGCGGATCAATGCGCGTATAGAGGAGGTCGGTAATCAGATAGGTGATGCCCCAGACGAATGCAATCAGCAAAACCAGCGCCATAATCATGGGATAGTCGCGATTGAAAGTGCTGGTGACAAAAAATTTGCCCAGCCCCGGAATCCGAAAAATTGTTTCAATAAAGATGGTTCCGGTCAGAAGATTGGGCACTTCTACGCCAAATATGGTGACCATGGGGATCAGCGCATTGCGCAGGACATGGCGCGACATAATGCGCGTGCTGGTCAGACCCTTGGCGCGCGCGGTGCGTACATAGTCGCTGCGGATGGTTTCGATGACGCTGGCGCGCGTATAACGCGCCACCACCGAAAGCGGGGCAAGCGCATAGGCCAATACAGGCATGATCCAGTCTTTGGAAAGGAGACCCGGCACAATCCAGCTTTCCGGCGTGTTCCAGCCACCCATAGGCAACCAGCCGAGATAGAGCGCAAAGAACAGAATCAACCAGGTTCCCACCACAAAGTTGGGCACCGTGATCCCCAGCATCGCAGTGAAAGTCACCCCCGTGTCTATCCATGAATTCTGATGATAGGCGGCAAAGATACCGATGGGAATACCCAGCCCAAAGGCCACAATGATCGTCATAAGGCCCAGCTGGGCAGATACCAGCCAGCTCCGTTTGATAAGCTCGGCAACCGTTGTGGTGGGCTGTTGATAGGGAATCCCAAAATCAAAGCGCAACACACTGCTCATATAATTCAGATATTGCCGCCAGACGGGCTGATCTAATCCATATTTTGCCAGAATATTGGCTTTGGCCGCGGGCGGCAACGGCTGATTAGTCTCATCGAACGGACCACCCGGCACAGAGTGCATGAGAAAAAACGTAATCATAGAGACGGCAATCAAGACAAACACCAGCGAAACAAGCCGCCCCAACACATAACGCGCCATCCACTATCCCTTCCGGTTATACAAAAGCCGAACACAAACGATGAGTAAGTGCCTTATCCGGCAAGTCGTTTACATGGTAGGTCACGCCTCCTGGCGTGACACTAGCTGTCACCGCAGGAGCGGTGACCTACCCTACTTCGTAGGACTTACCGGATGCAGCCGTAAACAACACTGAATATGACTAACACTGAACATGAGAAGGAGTTGAGCGGGGAACGCCCGTGTGCCCTGCTGGGCAACCACCGACAACGTTCTCCACTCAACTCCCCTGACACCAGCCGGGGAAGGGATTCAGCCGTGCGTCCCTATCCCCCAGCCGGCGCGCCTATTCCTGTTCGGCGAGATAGACATCGCCCCAAACCCAGTCATTGCCCCAGTGGAATGCGGCAATGCCCTGCGAATCGGGTTCGCGGAAACCTTCACCCTGCAAATAGGGCTTGACCAGGTCGCCGGCCCAGCGGTGCGCAATAAAGACACCACCGACATCGTCGACCAGAATTTCTTCGGCATCGCGGAACATCTGCTCGCGCAGTTCAGGGTCGCCTACCATACTGCTGGCCTCGGTGACCAGGCTGTCGAATTCCTCATTGCGCCAGGAATGACGCCCGCTGGATAGCCAAATGCCGAGCAGATTGGACGGATCCAGGAAGTCCATGCCATAGGAAACCGCGCCCAGGGAAAGCTGGGTGGGGCGGGCATTGAGTGCATCCATATAGACGCGACCATCCTGGTTCGAGACCTCGATTTCGATGTTCAGACACGAAGAAATCGAAGCGGCCGTGGCCTGATAGACTGCCGCCATGGCCGGGCCTTCGCCGCGCAGCCACAACTCTTGCGTGGGGAAGCCTTCGCCATCGGCATAACCGGCCTCTGCCAGGTGTTCCTGGGCAAGCTCACAATTAAAGACCTGATATTCAGTCAGCGCACCTTCCGTGTCCGAAGCCGGATAGCCGGGCATCAGCATAGAGTGGGCGGGCATGGCGCGAATCTCACCAAAGACGTTCTGCACAATGGCATCGCGATCCACAGCATGGGCAAACGCCTTGCGCACATCGAGATTGTCGAACGGCGGATTGAATGTATCGAAGAGCAGATAGTCCGTGCGGAAATCACCGTAGTGGCGCAGATAATTGTCGCCCAGCACCGGATCGTTCAGAATGATCTCAAAATCTGCCGGGGTCAACCACTCATAGCCCACCATATGAATATCATCATTCTCAAAGGCCGAGAATGTGGTGGCCACGCTCATATAGGTATAGACCATGCGCTGCAAACGCGGCGGATTCAACCCCTTGAACATGGGATTGGCGACCAGCACGATGCGTTCACCAGGGCTGATGGATTCCAGCATGAACGGACCCGCCGAAACCGAAGTTTCGGGATTGCTGTTATAAAGCGGGCCGTGGGCTTCCAGCGCGCCCTTTTGCATGACAAACGAAAAGACCATCATGGCAGGCAGCGGCGGCCATTCAACTTCGGTGGTGATCTCCAGGGTGAGATCATCTACGGCGCGCACGCCCAATTCTTCAACCGGCAATTCGCCCGCGATCACTTCGTTCCAGTTTTCCAAAACGCCGGCATAGAACCAGGCAAAATCCCACGCCTGTTCCGGGTCTGCGCTCAGCTGGAAAGTCGCCTCCCAGTCATACGCGGTCAGCGGCGTACCGTCCGACCACATGAGGCCCTCTTTCAGATGGAACGTCCAGGTCAGGCCGTCCTCCGATACTTCCCAGCTCTCAGCCGAAACGGGAATGACATTGAAGTCCTTATCCAGCTGGACCAATTGCTGCTGGAAGCGATCGCTGCCACAGAACCGTTGATAGACCGAAACGGCGAAGTCAAACGTGATCTGATTGGCCGTAATGTCACAGCCGGCATGGAAGACTTGCTCGTCGTAGGGCCGCGCATCATCCGGCAGCTGCTCGCCAAACACGGTCACATAGGGATCATCGCTCGCCGCATCTGCTTCGGCTTCTTCTGTTTCGGCGTCATCGGCTTCGGCGTCATCGGCTTCGGCATCTGCGTCATCTTCGGCAGTGGCGTCCGCTTCCTCGGCGTCTGCTTGCTCTGCTTCAGGTTCGTCGGCTTCGACTTCGGCCGCGGGCGGTTCTGGCGCGGCCGGCTCTGCGGCAGGCGCCGCATTACCACCGCAGGCTGCTACCATCAATACGATGGCGAACAACAACCCAACGGTCGCCAATCGTCGCTTCCACCAGAGGTTAATTTGGGGAACCATTTGCACATCTCCTTATTGAATCGCGTGATTGAACCGAAAAATAATACCTATGACATGGGTACATGTGGCAAAGACCAACCATGCTGCCGAGACAAAATATACCCAGGGTGAAAACACTTTATTGAGGGGTAAATTCTATTTGTGCAAGATCGTGAATCGTCCAGGATCTCGATTGGTATTGCGCATTGCAGGAGGTAACACAGAGGTTATTATGCCCGCAAAGCCTTGCTGCGCTTTTGGGCACGGTCACACATAACCTGTTGCGAGATTCAACTCGTTAATTGCATGTGGTACGCGCCTCTGTTTGTGTTTTTTGCCCAAGCGGAAATGCAGACTAGCCAAGCGCGCGATTGGTTGAAAGGAACCGCGGTATTCTATGCAATCTGCACCAATTATGCAAGTTGAATGTTTTCACCAACAAATATGCCGATTTCTGATTCCGCGCACAAAATATGCCGGCTCTGCCGCGCACGCTATCGCGCCCGCGATTTCGAACCCCGGGCCGGCCCAGCGCCACCCCCTGCCGGTTCAAATGCCCAAAGGCCAAAACCACAGCAACAGTGGGATGCCCACCACCAGGATGAGAATCTCCAGCGGCAGCCCCATGCGCCAGTAATCGCCAAAGCGATAGCCCCCCGGCCCCATGACCAGCGTATTGGATTGATGACCAATCGGCGTGAGAAATGCACACGATGCGCCAATGCCGACCGCCATGAGAAAGGGATCCGGATTTGCGCCCAGGGCCTGGGCCAGCCCCATGGCAATGGGGGCCAGCAGCACCGCGGCCGCGGCATTATTGATGAGATCTGAAAGAAACATGGAGCCTAGCAGCAGGATTATCAGTGTGATGAGCGGCGAAAACTGCCCACTGAGCAGATAGAGACCCTCGGCAATGCGCTGCGCGCCGCCGGTAATCTCCAACGCTTCACCCACCGGAATCATGGCGCCCAGCAATACGATGATGGGCCAATCCACCGCGTCATACGCCTCGCGCAGCGACAGAATCCGCGTCAGGACCATGCCCAACCCTGCCATCACCAATGCGGTCTGAATCGGCAAAAAGCCCAGCGTAGCCGCGGTCAGCGCCACGCCAAACAGTCCCAGCGAAAATAGCAGCCGGCGCGGTTTGCCGATTTGCAGGTCGCGGTCGGCCAGGGGCAGACAGCCCAGATTGGTCAGCGCGCGACGCAACGCCTGCTGGGGTCCTTGCAACAGCAGAATATCGCCCGCACGAAAGCGAATTGCGCTCAATCGATCACTCAGTCGTTCACCCTGACGCGCCACCGCCAGCAGATTCACGCCATGGCGCCAGCGCAGATTCAGACTGATGACCGTGTGACCGACCATGAGCGAATCTGAAGTCACCACGGCCTCGGTGACCACGATGTTGTCATCGCCCAACGCATCGCGTTTGATCTTCTTGCTGTGCAGCAGATCCAGCTTTGCCACGTCCAGCAGTTCTTGCAGATCGTCCGAAGAGCCGGCTTCCACGATCAGGATATCGTCGGCAATCAGAATTTCATAGCTGGAGGGCGCGGGAATTCGGCGGTCGCCGCGAATGAGCGTGAGCACAACCACATCGGCATCAATCATCCCTTTGAGATCAAAGAGCGATTTACCGATGAGCCGGGAATCGGCGCGCACCTGGACTTCGGTGCTGTAATCTTCGATATGGAAGATATCGGTCGTGGCGGGGCTGCTGCGCTGGGGCACCAATCGCCAGCCTACCAATCCGATATAGACTAGCCCCACCAGCGCAATCCCCACGCCGACGGGCGCAAAATCGAAGATACCAAATGGCTGACCGTTCACATCGGCCCGAAAAGTGGCAATAATCACATTGGGGGGCGTACCAATCAAGGTGGTCATCCCGCCCAACAGCGAAGCAAACGCCAGAGGCATGAGATAGAGGCCGGGCGAACGGCGGCTGCGCCGGGCAACCCGAATCGCAACCGGCATCACCAATGCCAGCGCGCCCACATTGTTCATAAAGGCCGAACAGATGGTGACCACGGCCAACAGCGCCGCCAATTGCAGTGTAAAATTCTCGCCGACCCGCCCCAAAAGTCGGGCCAGACTATCCACCAGCCCGGCATTGAGCAACCCGCGACTGATGACCAGCACCGCCACCACCGTCACGACCGCCGGATGACCAAAGCCCATAAAGGCCGCGTTGCCGGGTACAATGCCGACCACGGTCACCGCTAGCAACGCCAGCAACGCCACCACATCATACCGAACCCAACCGCCTACAAACAGCACCAACGCTGCGCCCAACGTGGCAAACACAAAAATCTCGTTAAATGGCACCAGAATCCTCTACCCTGTCATTCACTTCATGGTTGCGCGGGTCAACTGCCCTATGGCCGTATCGTAATAGGCGCCGATTATGTCGCACAAGTTTTCTGACACCAATATGCCGCCAACTATGCCGCTAACCTGGCTGTGGCCCTCTATTATTCTATCGGCTTTCACGCGTCGCGATGCCAACCGTGTGGGCCTGCTCTGCGTTCTTCGCGTCTATGTCTGCGGAAACTGTTTCGGCGCTTTTTGCAGACGCAACGTGACCATCCAGCGGCAGGCGAATACGAAAACAGGCCCCACCCAGGGGCGAGGCCACCACTGTCACCTGCCCGTGATGCAATTCGGCGCAGGCCTTCACCGTGAATAGGCCCAGGCCGTGACCCGACGGTTTTGTGGTATAGAACACTTCAAAGAGTGTATTTTGCTCTGCGTGCGAGATGCCCGTGCCGCTGTCATGCACCTCGATGACCGCATCGCTGTGCTGTCGATCCAACATCACGTGAATCGCGCCATGCCCGTTGATGGCTTCGGCTGCGTTCAAAATCAGATTCAGCAGCATCTGGTCAATGAGTCCACGCCGCACCTGCATCAGCACCGGGGCGCGCACATCGAGTTTCAATTCGCAAGTGCGTACCAGTTCATGCAGACCCATAAAGTCTACATTGTCGCGCAGAATCTGGCCCAAATCCTCGTTGGCAGGCGCTTCGCTGACACCGGTGCGGCTCAGGGCCAGCAAGCGCACGGCAAGCCCGTTGAGACGGTCCACCGCCTCGCCCATTTCGCGTACAACTTTGGTCTGATCGATGGGTTTGACATGAACATGATCCAGGCGATAGAGCTGGTAATTAAAAAGCGTCAAGACATTTTTAATGTCATGTGCAACCGACGCCGCCATAATCCCCGCTGCCGCGCGTGTCTCCATTTCCAGCAGGGCGTGCCGCTGCTCGGTCAACTCGTTTTCCTGACGCAGAATGCGGTTCACCAATGTCCGGGCGATGAAGTAGAATAGGACCGACGTAAAACCGACAAAGGCCAGCCCTTTCCACAGTTCCAACCGGGCTAGCTCCAGCGGCGACTGTGCCACCTGGAGCACGATTGCGCCGGATATCGTAATATACAGCGCACACACGAGCAGATAGCCCACTGTCAGATAGAAGGCAAACCGGTGAAGTTTCCGACCAGAGAGCGTGGGAAGAGTGGGTAGTGGTACCTTGCGCGCCATTGGGGTCTCACATTGCTGACTAAAAATGATCGGTTGTGTTAGCCTGCTGCATCCAGCAGCCCGCCGTCCTGAAACTGTCTGCTGGGCGATGAATGTACCGCGGTTAGCTTAAAGCCATCGGCCCATCTGAAAACCACGAAGCCGACCAGTATCCAATCGTGTATCAGTCTGCGGTTGCCAGTTCAAATCATACACCGCGACCGATTTTCTGTAAACGCATCATAAAGGAGATTTATGGGAATTGCAGCTGATATCGCCATCATTGTCGTCGCCGCGCTGGTCGGTGGCCTCATCGCCCAGCGCTTGCGCCAGCCGCTGATTCTCGGTTACATCGTGGCAGGCATCATCGTGGGACCGAATACCGGCCTGATTTCGGTCTCCGATGCCCACGATATCGAACTATTGGCCGAGATTGGCGTGGGCTTGTTGCTCTTTGCGCTGGGCATCGAATTTTCGTTCAAAGAACTGGCGCCCGTCCGCAAAATTGCCCTGATCGGCACGCCCATTCAGATGGCGCTGACCATTGCAGTGGGCTGGGGCGTCGGCGCCCTTTTCGGTTGGTCCTGGTATATCTCGCTGTGGTTTGGCGCCATGATTGCGCTTTCGAGCACGATGGTTGTGCTCAAAACCCTCATGAGCCAGGGGCGCATGGGCACCCTCTCCAGCCGGGTGATGATTGGGATGCTGATTGTGCAGGACCTGGCCATTGTGCCCATGATGATCATTCTGCCGGAACTGAGCAACCTGGAAGCCGGTCTGCCTGCGGTCGGGTGGGCCATCCTGCGCGCGGCGCTCTTTGTGATAGTCATGATCTATGGCGGCACGCGCATCATCCCCAAACTGATGGCCTATATTGCCCGCTGGAATTCGCGCGAGTTATTTCTCCTGTGTGTCACCGCGATTGGGCTGGGCGTGGGCTATGGCACCTATCTGTTCGGGCTATCGTTCGCGTTCGGCGCATTCGTCGCGGGCATGGTATTGAGCGAATCGGACCATAGCTATCAGGCGTTGAGCGATATTATTCCTCTGCGCGATTTGTTCGCACTCATCTTTTTCGTCTCCGTCGGCATGTTGCTGGAGATTGATTACCTGATCGCCAACTGGCAAATGGTATTGATCATTGTACTGATCGTTGCCGTTGCCAAAGCCGCCATCTTTGGGGGCATCAGCCTGGCATTTGGCTATCGCAATGTCATGCCCCTGGCGTTGGGGATCGGCATGTTCCAGGTCGGCGAATTTTCGTTCGTGCTGGCGCGCACGGGCATCCAGTCCAACTCCATCGAGCCAGAACTCTATTCGCTCATCCTGTCGGTTGCCTTCATCACCATGATTGTGACGCCCATCGCCGCCAGCGCCGTCGGCCCGCTCTATGCTCTGCGCAAAAAATATTTCAAATACGAACCGCTCCAGTCGATCAACCTGCCCGATGAAGGGCTGGACAACCATGTCGTCATCGCAGGTGCGGGGCGCGTGGGGCAATATCTGGCAGGAGTACTCCAACGGCTGGGCTTGAATTATGTAGCGGTGGAACTGGATCAAAAACGGATCGACCAGTGCAAGGAGCGGGGCATTCCTGTCATTTATGGAGATGCCAGCCAGGAAGTCGTGATGGAAGCCGCGGGCATTGAAAAGGCGCGGCTCATACTGATCACCACGCCCACGCTGGAAATTACGCGCACGGTCGTCAATCTGGTGCACCGGCTGCGCCCGGATCTCCATATTGTGGCCCGCGTGGAAAGTATCGAAGAAATGGAAAAACTGCACGAAATGGGTGTCTACGAAGTCGTGCAGCCCGAATTCGAGGCAGGCATGGAGTTGACCCGTCAGGCCCTGCTCCATCTGAAATTTTCGGCCCAGGAAATTCAGCGTTTCACCGATGGCGTGCGCCAGGATCTCTATGGTCCGCTCTATCATGCGCAGAATGCGTATGATATGGTCGCCACCATGCAAAACGCGCAACGGCTCATGGAACTGGAGTGGATGAAGGTACCCGAGTCCAGTCCTATGATCGGTGAATCGATCCAGGAGCTGGATGTGCGCAGCCGCACGGGCGCGTCGGTAGTGGCTGTGCTCCACGCGGGCGATCTGATTACAAATCCGAACCCAGACTACGCATTTGACAACGGCGATATGGTCGCGATTCTGGGCAATCACGAACAGCGCGCCCACTTTGCCGATGTCATGCGTTGTGAAGCGGCCCAACTCGAGCCTGTGCTGGATCTGGCATAGCACGCGCTATTCCCAACACGAACCTTCCAGCGGCACCTCGGCCAGGCTCAACGCCGTGACCCCGCTGGGATCCAGTGTGATGCGATAGCGCAACCAGGGCAGATAGAAATAGGTATAGCCGCGCAGACATACCTGATTGACCGGCGTATCGCCAAAGAGCGTCTCTGCACCCACTTCGGGCACAATGGTCCGCATATCTTCCAGCGCCAACCGCTGCACCCACGGTCCGGTGATGCCATAGGTGTATTCGGCAGAGCGGATCGCATTCACCGCCAGCCGCAGCTCCTCGCCCCGGGCGGTGGGCTGGGGTGGATCGATGAGGCGCGGCAAGAGCGCCCACGGCAGAATCGCCATCAACAGGACCAGCAACAGGCGCGAGCGCCACGAGCGATTGGACCAGCTCAGCACATAGCCAATCAGTCCCCAGATGAGCACCGCGCCCATCCACATCAGCCACAACATGAGCAGATTCAGCAGGAAATCCAGCGTGCCAATCTGACTGATGCCGTTGAGTTCGATACGCGCAAAGCGGATAGGAAAACCGCGCCAGCCTGGGCAGCCACCCGGACAGCCCACAGAATAAATCGGCACCACAAAGAGAGAATAGGCGGCAATGCACAGTGTGAGCGCGATCAGAAATGTGGCGAGGATGATGCGAAACCAGTGAACGGTTTGCTGGCGCAGCCAAATGGCAATAAGCGTAATCAGCAACAGGCCCACCACGGCCAGGAGCAAATCGACCCAGGTCGCAAAAAGCGCCCATTGGGAATCGCTATCGAAAAAGTTGGCAGGCATGGCAGTCGCGAATCCGTCCCGTCTGAAATCTGTCCTGTGGCTAAACGCCGTGTGTGAAAACGCCCTGTCTAGGGGCCGTCTACCAATGCATCGGGCGCCTGCCAACACACAAAAGTGCGCGTCTGATCGGGCGGCAGCAAGAAAAGGGGTACTGGGCGTTGCTCACCGTCCCAGCGCACCAGTTCCAGTTCGTTGTTTTCGGTTGCCACAATCGCCAGCACATGCGCATCTTCGCGGCACGCGGCAAAGTCGCGCAATTCGCGCTGGTTGGGTAGCAGATAGCTGCCCACCTCCACGGTGCCCTCTGCGGTGGACGGCAGGCGAATCTGGGTCATGCCAAAGCGATCCAGCGCAAACATTTCGCCCGCGGCAAAGCGGCTGCGCGCCACAATCAGCCGGTTGGCATCGAGCCAGACCAGATTGGGGGCCAGGAATTCAAACCGATTTTCGGTGGCATAGACCGTGCGAATGGATACCGCGCCCGAAGGATCCAGCGACAAGACACGCACAGTGTTCGATGGCTGGATAAAGCCCGAAGTCAGGCTGGGATGTTCGGGATCGTAGATAAAATAGGCCAGGCGTGTTTGATCCGGGTTCACCTCCAGCGGGCCGCGATAGCTTTCCGACGCCAGCAACAGCTGGGCATCGGCGGCAAATTCTCCCAGCCCGTTGCTGCCAAACTGAATGGGCACCCGATAGACGCCCGTATAGAGTCGCTGATCCGCGGCGTCGTAGGTATCCAGCAACAGGTTCACGCCGGTCACTATTCCCGTATCATTCTGGCCCGTATCGGTCTGGAAGGTAGGTTGCGCGGCCAGCAGCAGCGGAGACAACGACGCGGGCGTAGGCGCCGACCCCGAACCGAAGCGCGCGCCCGTGCCCCGCACGCGCAACAGAATCTGTCCCTGCACGGGATCATAGTGCCACAATTGCCACTGATCCAGATCGACCTGGGGCGTTTCGATCCACCAGAGGCCGCCAAAACGGTCACCCGCGACACCCTGGAACGCATGGAAGGGCTGGGCTGTGATGCGCACAGCCTGCCCGTCGTCGCGCACCCAGGTCATCCAGTTGCGCCCCAGCGAATCCCCCGCGGTGCCAACCACGACGCCATCGGCGGGTGTGCCGCCAATCCAGCGCGCATCCTGTTCATCTACCCACAACTGACGCAGTGCGCCGCCGCTGGCCGCGGGACCGTCGCTGCCGGGTTCCGTCTCCAGCAAATAGATGCCCGGCGCTTCGCGGCTCCCCATCAAAGCCACCGCCGCGTTGCGCGCCAGCGCTGCGGCAAATTCTGGGGTCTGCGTCAAGCGTACCCGTTCTTGCGAAGGCGGCCGCGCAATACGAATGCGCTGCACAGTGATGCGGTCGGGTTCCAGCTCATCCGCTGTGCCCAGCACATAGACCTCGCTATTGGGCCAGAGCAGCTCTGCCGGCGCGCCGGTCCAGTCGGGTGGATTGACACCAAACGCGCCCGACCAGATCTGCACCTGTGCCCGGTCGATGACCAGCCGCACGCGTGCGCCATTGGCATCCACCGCCGCAATGGGCGCAAAGGGATTGGCAGGCACATTGGGATCGACGCCAAACGCACCGGCGTTCTCTGCCTCGCCCCCAGAATCACCCACAGATTCGCCTACCGTTGCGACGATTGTATAGATCTGCTCATCGGCGCCGGGTCCGGGTGGGGCCAGCAGATCGGTCAGCGGCGAAACGCCCGGCTGCGCCAATACAGGCGTCACCCGCGGCGCGGGCGTGGGGGTGGGTTCGGGTGGCGCGGGCGTGGGCGTCGGTCCGGGCGTAGGCGGCGTCAGAGGGCGGCCATCCACGGAATAGGGGGGCAAGGCCGCCACATCACCCGCGGTAATCTGCAAGAGGTCCTGGGCAATCCAGCCTAGCGCGCCCGTCTGTTCATGATTGGGATCGGTAATGCGCACAATCACCCAATTGCCCACTTCGGTCACCCCATAGAGATCCAGGGTCACGCCATAGCCCAACTGCGCCACGAGGCCAAAGGCCGTATCCGGCCCGCCACGCAGATTGGCGGGCGAACGGAAGACAATCGCGGCCGCGGTGGCCGGTTCGTCGGCAGGAATCGCGGGAATCGGTCCCGGCGTGGCGGTTGCCGTAGGCAGTGGTGTATCCGTGGGCAACGGCGTATCGGTAGCGGTGGCGGTCGGGGTCGCGCTAGGTTCCGGCGTCAGAGTCGCGGTGGGCGTGCCCGTTTCGGTCGGCAAGGCGGTGGGTGTCGCCGTCTCCATGGGCTCCGGCGCGCCGGCGGCGGGTGCCAGCGCAACTTCCACGCCCCCGGCGGCAGGCGGCACCGGCGTCACCAGTTCCGCCACCAGATAGGGTTCCCCGGTCGCGACCGCGGCCAGGCGATAGGGTTCCCCTTCGGGTCCCGGCTCGAAGCCCAGAATAAAGGTGCGGTTGCGATTGCGGTTATCAAAAAGCTGCAAGCGTTCAGTCACCTGTGCACCAAAGAGGGGGCCACCGTTCGCATCCAGATAATAGGCCAACCAGTCGCCAGGCTCCCCCAGCCCCAGATTAAAGGCTTCCTGCATGAGATCAAAGCGCGTA
>JBBDIO010000238.1:0-13624 GCA_040880365.1 Litorilinea sp. | reverse complement strand
CTGTTGGTGGTGGCGCGCTTCTATGGCGCACAGGCGGCGTTTATCTTTTATCACGATTATTCGGGATGGGGCTTTTTTGTGATCGCGCTGCTGCTCATGCTGCCCATCACGCGGGCGCTGCGCTGTAATACATTGCGCCCGGAAGTGATCTAGGGCAAGCCATTGGGAAATTACCGTGCCTTTCGTATATGTCAGTTTGTATATGCTGATTTATATATTCGTAGCGAGTAACTGTGAGTAATCTCGAACAGGACATTCCAACCAAACGTGTACTGGCCGCGCCTCTGCGCAGCTTTGTACTCATTTTGCTTTTTGTGGGCGGGCTGGCAGCCTTCTTCACGTCCGATTTTTCGCCATTTGCCCAAAGCAGCACTCAACTGACCGCGAGCGACGGCTATCAGTACATTGCCGACGTGGATCTGTGGCATCGTACCAATCGCGAAACCGAAGTTAACGCGGTGAGCCAGTTTGACCTGACCCACGATCTCAACGATGTGCCCATGGAGATTGGCGATTGGCGCGGCGAAAATCATCCCGAAACCAATGTGGAAGTCATGATTTTGCTAGACCCGGAACAATATGTGCAACGGCTCTATTGGAACAGCCAGGGGCAGCACATGTGGCTCACCATGATTGGTGGGCGCAGTTCCCAGCCCTTTCATCCGCCCGATATCTGCTATGATGTAGACGGCTGGAACTACAATCTCTCCTCGGTGCCCATCGAGCTGGACGGCGGCGGGCGCATTTACGGCATGTGGATGGAGGCGCAGAAACAATTGCCCGAATATGACACGCCGACCGATCACATCGTCTTCTATTTCTATCTCTTTCCCGAACGCACTCGCCAATATCAGGACGGCATTGTGCTCTTCAAGCTGACCTCCGCGCGCTATGGCGATCTGGACAATACGCTCGCGGTGCACACCGACTTTTTGCGCAATTTTTTCACCGAAGCGGCGACGGGTACGCCCTGATAACGCCATGCCTCTCCAATCCACCCTGCGCGCCCACTTCACACCACATTTCACACGCCACGCCCCACGCCAGCTGACCGCGCGGCGGCAAACGCGGGCGACGTGGCGCAACCTGGCACTGTGGAGTATCGTCTTGAGCGCGTGTTGGGGGCTGGCCGCGTGCAGCTCTGCGCCCGCCACGCCCACCGTCAACGTGCCCGAAACCATTGTGTTGGAAAACACGCCCGGCGGCACGTGTGGCATCGCCCAAACCGCGGGCATCACCGGCATTGGCGAAATGGATGACGAAGCCCAGATTCGCGCCCTCATCGCCGCCGAGGGCCAGTTTGTCGTGGCGCGCGAAATCGGCCCACTCATGGCACTGTGGGCCGAAGACAGCCAGATTATCAATGCCAAGAACACACCCGACGACCAGCGGGATGACCAGATCTGGCGGGGCACCGATGCCATTCGCCATCGCTATCTGAATGTGGTTTTTCCCAGCGCGCCCGAAACAGTGACCGCCGTCACCCTGCAACTGACCCTGGAAGGGGACCGTGCCCACGGTCAGGGCACGACGCAGATTGGCGGCGAAGTTTCGCCTAACGGCGATTTGTGGGAACTGGAACGGGTAGACGATTGCTGGTATCTGGTCCGCCTTACCTACAATCTTGAACCGCTGCAAGCCGGCAATGCCCAGGATGCCAGCACGCAAGACGAGGCCCAGCCCCAGGCCACATTCTAAACCCAACCGATCCCAATCTCCATCCGGTGAAACTCAGCGTACTCCCCACTTTGCTAACTTCTCTACTGTTTTCTGTGCTCGCCCCCAACCTTTTGAATTTGACCACGCCCGCTGTGCATGGCTGGCTGCGCGCGCTGCAACCCGGCGCGGTTAATTTGCAGACCATCACCGCCACCCCTGCCAACGCGCCGCTACCATCGGCCTTGTTGGCAGTCGGGCTGTTTTTGATCTGCCTGCTGCTGCTGGCGTGGTTCAGCCGCCAGATTGCGCTCTATCTGCAATTCCCCGTCTACGCGTTGACCCGTTCGCAGGATGCCGCGGCCGTGGGCCTGTTTCTCATCTTCTTTCCCGGTGTCATTGTCCATGAAAGCGCACATTGGCTGGCGGCGCGGCTCATGGGGCTGCGCACCGGCGCATTTCGCGTATGGCCGCGCCGCCAGGGCAAATATATCGGCCTGGGCAGCGTCAGCGTGCAGCGCAGCGACCCTCTGCGCGATAGTCTGGTGGGGATTGCGCCCCTGCTCATCGGCTCGGCGCTGGTCGCCCTCATCGGCCATCGCGTCTTCAATGTGAGCATATTTGGCGCAGAGTTGGCCCAGGGCGAATATTGGCGCGCGCTCCAGGTATTACCCGTTGCGCTCACCCGCGCCGACGCGGCCATCTGGGCCTATCTGCTCTTTGCGATTGCCAATGCCATGATGCCCAGCGCCAGCGACCGCGAGCCGCTCAAGCCGGTGCTGCTCTATGGCCTGGGCGTAGGGCTGATCTATCTGCTCCTGCGCCTGCCCATTGCACCAGTCGCCGCGGCGCTGGCATTCATCATGCCCGGCCTGCAAGGACTCATCGCCGCCTTCCTCTTTGTGATCGTCCTCAACTTCGTTGTATTGAGCGTCCTCTTTCTGATCCGGCAGCTTCTGCCGGTCTAGCCTCCCGCAACTTCCGGCAAATGGGTCAGGCTCTCTGCAATTGCGGCGTCGGGATATTCGTAATCCACCAGCCGACCGCTCAAATAATTCTCATATGAAGCCATATCAAAATGGCCGTGTCCACAGAGATTGAAAACCAGCGTTTTGGCTGTGCCCGCTTCTCGACACGCCAAAGCCTCTTGCATGGTCGCCCAGATTGCATGGGAAGGTTCGGGCGCGGGCAAAATCCCTTCGGCCTTGGTAAAACTGAGCGCGGCATCGAAGATGGCCTTCTGGCGCACGCTAATCGCCTCCAGTTGCCCGGCTTCCTTCAAGGCGCTCACCTGTGCGCTCATGCCGTGATAGCGCAATCCACCGGCGTGGATGGGCGCGGGGATGAAATCATGGCCCAGGGTATGCATCTTGATCAGCGGAGTCATGGCCGCGGTGTCGCCAAAGTCATAGGCATAGGTCCCGCGGGTCAGGCTGGGCGCGGCCGCGGGTTCCACCGCCACAATGCGCGTATCCTTGCCGTTGACCAGCTTTTCGTGGAAGAAGGGAAATGCAAAGCCGCCAAAGTTGCTGCCGCCCCCCGTACACGCGATGACCACATCGGGCCAATCGGCGTCGGCGAGTTCCAGCTGCTTAATCGTCTCTTGCCCGATCACCGTCTGGTGGAGCAACACATGATTCAGCACGCTGCCCAGCGCATATTTGGTATCCTCGCGGGTGGCGGCTTCTTCCACCGCTTCAGAGATGGCGATGCCCAGGCTGCCGCTGCTATCCGGGTGTTGCGCCAGGATGGCGCGTCCCGAGTTAGTTTCGTTGCTGGGGCTGGCAACCACGCTCGCGCCCCAGGTCTGCATCATCAGCCGGCGATAGGGCTTCTGGTCATAGGAAATGCGCACCATATAGACCTTGCATTCGATGCCGAACATCTGACACGCAAAACTGAGCGCGCTGCCCCACTGTCCTGCGCCGGTTTCGGTAGTCAACCGGGTCACGCCCGCTTCCTTGTTATAATAGGCCTGGGGCACGGCGGTATTCGGTTTGTGGCTGCCCGCCGGGCTAACGCCTTCATATTTGTAATAGATGCGCGCGGGCGTATCCAACTGTTTTTCCCAACGGTGCGCACGATAGAGCGGCGTCGGTCGCCACAAGCGATAGATATCCTGCACCTCGTCGGGGATTTCAATATAGCGTTCGGTGCTCACCTCTTGTTCGATCAACGCCATCGGAAAAAGTGGAGCCAGATCCGCCGGGCCCAGGGGCTGTTTTGTGCCCGGATGCAACGGCGGCGGCATTGTGATCCCCGCGGCGGGCAAATCGGCATTGATGTTGTACCAATGGCTAGGCATGTCGCGTTCATTCAAAACAAACTTGGTCTGTTTGCTCATAGCAGGTTCCTTTGACAGGGGTTTAGCTTTTTTTGATTGGTGGGTGCGGCATAGCGGGTATGCGGGCTGTAACATTCCCACACCCCACTCGAACTGTACTGGATGTGCAGCACATACTATTATAGCCCAGCCCGATCCGGCGCGACAACCGCATTTTTCCGATTGCTTTTGCGCGCTTTTCGGTTTAGAGTGGATAGACTTGGTATTGAACATGCCCCTGCACACGGCACAGCAGATGACGCGAGCGGCCAGTTGGCAGATCGCACAGCAGACTACACAGCATCCCACCATCCTCCTGGATGCCTTCCCGATTGGGCAGAGGCCGAGCAGAAAGGAAGGGAGACAATTATGCAACGACTCTACATTCTGGTAGGAAGCCTGGCGTTCCTGCTGATTCTGGCAGGCTATTCGGGCGTACTGGCGCGCCCCAATCTGGGGATCACGATCACCCCCCAGGCAACTGTGAGCAGCAAAATCAGCTACCAGGGCCAGTTGACCGCCCCCGACGGCGCGCCGCTGGATGGGGACTACACCATGCGTTTCATCATCTACGACGCCGACGCAGGCGGTTCTGCCCTGTGGGATAGCAACGCGATGGAGGTCACCGTGACCGATGGCCTGCTCAACGTGATTCTCGACGTGGATCAGGCGATTTTCAACGGGCAAGCCCTGTGGCTCAGCATCACGGTAGACGGCGAAACCCTGTCGCCGCGCCAGGAGATTCTGCCCGCGCCCTATGCGCTCAGCCTGCGCCCTGGCGCAGTGGTGGTGGGCGATGAGTTCACCCACCCTCAGCCTGCATTTGCGGCAGTTGGCGCGGCTACGGGCACCGCGCTCTATGCCAATGCCACCGGCGGGGTCGCGTTCAATGGCTCTAGCGCGACTAATTACGGGGTATGGGGCGGCAGCAATGAAAGTTGGGGCGGCTATTTCACCAGCAACGAAGGCTATGCCATCCGCGCCCATACCAACGGCACCGACCATTACGACCACGGCGCGTATATTACGGCTACAGGAGGCTATGCCGTCTATGCCCAGAGTGAGTCTAACCAGGGTGTGCGCGGCGAGGCCGGCGACGTTTCCGGCGCGGCACAACCATTAGGTGCGGTGGGCGTGGTGGGAATCGGGGCCAATCGCGGCGCATATGGCAGCAGTGTTACCGGGATTGGTGTCTATGGCGCGAGCACGTCCAACTACGGCGTCTGGGGACAAAGCACCAGTGGACGGGGGGTGACAGGGCGCACGGGCAACGACGATAACAACTACGGATTGTATACGCCCGACAACCTGTATAGTCTGAACGTGAGTCTGGCAGGATCGATCACACAGGTGATGCAAAACGGCGGCGGCGAACCGCTGCGCGCCGGCGACGTGGTAGTCTTCAGCGGCATTGCCCGCGATGTAGAAGGTGTGGACAGCCCATTGGCCCAGGTCAGCCGCGCCGACACCGCCGCGAGTGCCGCCGTCGCCGGGGTGGTGCTCAGCCGCTTCAATCTGGACGCGCTAGACCCCGATCTGGATGGATTCGAAGCGGGTGCCCGCGACGACGGCGCAGACCTGGAAGTCACTTCGCTCGACGCCGCCCAGCCTGGTGAGTTTGTGCTGGTGGTGGTGCAGGGATTGGCCCAGGTCAATGTGCAAAATCCCGCCGAGCTGAACATCGAGCCGGGCGATCTCCTGTCTACCAGCGCCACACAGGGGTATGCCACGCGCGCAGCCCAAATGCGTGTGAATGGCATAGAGACCCCCATCCTCGGCACAGTATTGGGCAAAGCGCTGGAACCACTGACCCGCGCCGAAGGCCAGATCTACGTCTATGTAACGCTTCAATAAGCGACCCGACCTTGCCCCATCTTGCCCCATGCGGGGACAAACAGTGCACATAAAAAAAGACCGGGCTTCGCGGTGAAGTCCGGTCTTTTTAATTTCTATACGCAACAGCTTATGTGCGCGGGTTTAGCTCAGGTGCGGCTGCAACTTGCTCAACAGTTGCGGCTTGGGCATATAGCCCACAATGCGCTCCACCGGCTCGCCGCCCTTGAAAAGCAGCAACGTCGGAATGCTAAACACGCCATAGGCCTGGGGCGTGCTCTGATTTTCGTCTACATCGACCTTACCGATGGTCAACTTGCCATCCAACTCGGTCGCGAGTTCTTCGAGCACGGGGGCGATCATCTTGCAAGGCCCACACCACTCTGCCCAAAAATCTACCAACACCAAGTCATCGGAAGAAATGACCATCTCATCAAATGTGCTGTCTGTTACCTGTACCGGCTTACCCATTACCCTAGCTCCTTTAACTTGCCAGCCGCGCCAACAGTTCACTGTTCGCCGACTGCATTTATCAAACCTACATCTATCAAAACATCAACTATTAAAACCGTTATGATGCATTCTCATTCATGTAGAAGCATAGCGCATCCACATGATTTTCGTTGTAGTTTCCACTACAAAAAGTATAGTACCCTGTTCCGCACTGATTGTCAAACGGACGGACGTTTCTAAAACAAGCCGTCCACTTCAGCGTCCCGCACGACCCTACACACTGGATGCGCAACCATTTCACCGCCCAAATCTCCGCAGCCAATCCACAGGGCTTTCCCACAATGCCGCCCCCTGCGTATAATATACAATCAGATATTGGATTTTGTGACTGGCGGGCGCGCCGCAACGTTGCACCTGGTGTGCATCTGGCATGTGCGCCGTCGGCTCAATTATAAAGGAGCGTACACATGAACCGGATTCAGGAACTTCGGGAACTCGGTCAGAGCATTTGGCTGGACTATATCGAACGCAGCATGATCGCCGACGGGCAATTGCAGGCCCTGGTCGATGCCGGGCTGGGGGGCGTCACCTCGAACCCCACCATTTTCCAACAGGCCATCACGGGCAGCAAAGCCTATGAGGACGATCTCAAAACGCTGGTCGCCAGCGGCAAAGACGCCAAAGCCATCTTTGAAAGCCTGGCTATCGAAGATATTCGCGCGGCGGCCGATGTGCTGCGCCCGGTCTACGATGCCACCAATTCCCGCGACGGTTATGTAAGCATGGAAGTTGCGCCCGATTTGGCCTATGACACCGAAGGCACCATCGCCGAAGCGCGCCGCCTGTTCAAAGCCATCGACCGGCCCAACGTCATGATCAAAGTGCCCGCCACCGAACCGGGGCTGGCGGCGATTCGCCAGTTGATTCACGATGGCATCAACATCAATGTGACTCTGATCTTTGCCCTGGATCGCTATTCCGCAGTGAAAGACGCCTATATCTCCGGGCTGGCGGATCGGTTGGCCGAAGGCAAAAACGTAGACGCGATTGCTTCGGTCGCCAGCTTCTTCATCAGCCGGATCGATACTTCTGCCGATGGCGCGCTGGAGAAAATCGCCAAGGAGCATCCCGAACAGGCCGCCACCACCGAAATGC
This sequence comes from Litorilinea sp., assembly GCA_040880365.1. GTDB lineage: Bacteria > Chloroflexota > Anaerolineae > Caldilineales > Caldilineaceae > JBBDIO01. Next base: position 6,204 of record JBBDIO010000238.1, on the reverse strand, counting down.
TCATGGGCAAGATCGCCATCGCCAATGCCAAACTGGCCTATCGTCAATTCCAGCAGGTCTTCAGCAGTGACCGCTGGCTGCCCCTGGAAGAAGCCGGTGCGCAGGTCCAGCGTCCGCTGTGGGCGAGCACCAGCACCAAAAATCCGGCCTATCCCGAATTGCTCTATGTAGAGACACTCATCGGCCCGCATACGGTCAACACCATGCCGCCCAAGACCCTCGACGCCTATCGCGACCACGGTCAACCTGCCCGCGCCATCGACCAGAATGTGACCATGGCCGAAAACGAGCTGGCGCGGCTAGAGGCGCTGGACATCTCCCTCGCGGAGATCACCGATTTTCAGGAAAAGGATGGCGTGAAGAAATTTGCCGATTCCTTTACCGATCTGCTGGACGCCATTGCCAAACGGCAGGCTGAATTGGAAGAAACCGCATAGGTCTACACTTGCCGAGAGGTCTACACTTGCCGGTTGGTGGATGTGGGTTGAAAGCAGAGAAGGCGTGCGTTTATGATTTGCGACGTTTGAGAAATTCGGCAAATTCGGCGGCGTCGAGCTTGGATGACAGGGGCGCAGCCGGGGAACTGGCCGCGTGCTCTGTAACCTCTGTATTCTCGGCATCAGGCTCATCGAAGGGCGCGAGGGATGCAGGCAAAGTCAGCTCATCGACCAGGCGGGGCACGGGGCCGGTTGCTTGCAGATGTGCCAATGTGGGCGCAATCAGATGGGCCACCGCCTCCAGAAAGTGACACGCCGGGCCTGCGCCCTCCGGCAAATTGATGATCAGTGTCCGCCCGCGGATGCCCGCGATGCCCCCATCCAATAACGCAAGTTCCGAAAACTCCCCGGCATGGGCACGCATGGCTTCGCTCAGGCCGGGGAGTCGTCTTTCCAGCACCTGTGCCGTAGCTTTGGGCATGAGTTCGCGGGCGCTGGGTCCCGGCGCGGGCAGCGTGCCCCCCACCGTCAGAATCAAATCCAGTTCATCCTCATCACACCAGCGACACAACACCGATTCAATCCAGTTGCGGTCATGCGCCACATAGCTCTCTTGCAGCACCACAAACCGCACACCCGCCGGTGCGCGGTCAGCGGCAGCCCGTCCATCCGGGCGCGCATAGCCGCCGGTCAAGTCGGTCACCGCGGTGTGCAGCAGACGGCGCAGCCATTCGCCCGCATCGAGATCCAGCGCGGGGTTATGCAGAATTCCGGTGCGGATGATCACAGGCATATTTGTGAGCATATGTGTGGGCGCATGTTTGGGCATAAACGCCGTATCTCCTGAAAGTTGCAAAAAGCGCGCAAAAGGCTGGATCAACAGCAAGAATTGACAGCCAAAACCCAATGGCAAAAAGCCCCCAGGCGCTATGCAGAAGCATACGTGCCTGGAGGCTCAGAGTCAAACCATCAATTGTAACAGCGTCCCCATCACCCCACTTGCGTAGGTCAATCCCCATAGCCCGAACACCACTTCCCAACGGCAGCGAACGCTACACGTGCACGACAGTGGTGAGATACAGGCAGGACGGCAACCAGCAAAGACCAGCGTCTAGCGCTTGGTGTATTGCGGAGCCTTACGGGCGCGTTTCAAACCAGGTTTCTTACGTTCCTTGGCGCGCGCATCGCGCGTGAGGAAACCTGCCGATTTGAGCGCCGGACGCAAAGTAGCGTCGGCAGTGATGAGCGCACGGGCAATGCCCAAACGCACAGCCGAAGCCTGGCCGCCTTCACCACCGCCATTGACATGGACGCTGATGTTATAAGAATTTTCCGTGCCCGTCAACGAAAGAGGCTGGCGCAGAATCATCTGATCCAGTGCCCGCCCAAAATATGCAGGCATGGGTTTGTCGTTCACCACGATTTCACCCGTGCCGGGATAGATCCGCACCCGGGCAGTCGCCGTCTTGCGTCGGCCTATCGCTTCAATATATTCGGCCATAATTTCTCAGCTTTCTCCTACAGCTCTAAATCCTGGGGCTTTTGGGCCACATGCGGATGATCCGGACCGGCATAGATGCGCAGTTTGGTCATCTGGGCACGTCCCAATTTGGTCTTGGGCATCATACCCTTCACCGCCTCGAAGATCACACGATCCGGGAAGCGATCCAGTTGTTCGCGCATACTGCGCTTCTTCAGACCGCCAGGATAGCGAGAGTGACGGTAGTAGAAAACCGTATCGAGCTTATCCCCTGTCACCGAGATTTTTTCGCAGTTAGTTACAATGACAAAGTCGCCGCCATCCACATGCGGGCTGAAGGTCGGCTTGTGTTTTCCGCGCAGCACTTTTGCAATTTCAGAAGCCAGACGCCCCAGAGTTTTGCCCTCGGCATCAACCGCCCACCATTCGCGGGAGGCCTTGGCTTCCTCTGCGCTTGGACTAAATGTCTTCACGCTATTCACTCCTCTTTCCCACCTAATACAATCGAGTCCGATATTTTTCAGTCTTGCTGAACTATTTCAGTTTTTGCCCAGGCGCCCAGTGTATCAACTACTCTACCAAAGCGCCAATGCAGCCGGATAGTCAACCCGTTCCAAGACCAAGCCGTGCGCAGGTGCCGGTCGGCTCATACTCCGCCGACTCTTGGCCGCCAACGCATCCCCAACGCTGGTCACAGTCCGCCGACCTCGACCAACATCCAACAATGTTCCGGTGAGCAACCGGACCATACTGCGCAAAAAGCCGTTTGCAGTCACAGTGAAGACATAACGCCGCCCTGGAAAATCGCCCACCAGGGCCGCGGGATCAGCATCAGTCCACATCGCGTGCAACAGGCGGCGTATGGTGCTTTCGCCTGCCGTGGGCCAACCAAAGGCCGCAAAATCGTGTTCGCCGACCAAAAGCGCCGCGGCTGCGTTCATCGCCGGCAAATCGAGCGGTGCCGGCTCGAACATAGCGTAGCGATCCGTCAGAGGCGAACGCCGCGGTCGGGGTTCTTCGTCTGCCCCATAGCCCATCACCGTATAGGTGTAGGTGCGGGTCAGCGCATCGAACCGCGGGTGAAACCCCGGCGGCGCCGTGCGCATCTCGCGCAGATGAATATCCGGCGGCAGATGCGCGTTCCACGCTTCTTGCAAAGCCCCGGCGCTGTGCCGCCAGGCGACTTCAATTGAAATCACCTGACCACTGGCATGGACACCGGTATCTGTGCGTCCCGAACCGGCTACCCGGCCCTCCAGCTCCGCAATCTGGCGGAGTCCATCCTCCAGCACCGATTGGATGGTCGGCACGCCACGCTGGAACTGAAAGCCATGATAGGCAGTCCCATCATAGGCCACGCGGCCACAAAACGCCCCCACAAGCAATGCCCTACCCGTTCATGCGGCGCAGAGCAGCACCTACACGGAGCTGCACCTACGCTGCCGATTGTCCTCGACCCGCCGCGCCGCGTGCGGTGCCGCTGCTGCCAGAGGCGCCTGCATCACTCGCAGCCTGCGGACCTTCGACCAGCTCAATCACCGCCATCTCCGCAGCATCGCCCAGGCGTTTGCCCAGCTTGATGATGCGAGTATAGCCGCCATTGCGCTCGGCAAAGCGCGGGGCCAAATCGTCAAAGACCTTCTTCGCCACCGTCTTGTCATTCAGATAAGACACAATCTGGCGTTGAGCATGCACGCGGTTGCCGCCATCGGCCAGGCCACGTTTGGCCTTGGTGATCAGCTTTTCCGCTTCGCCGCGGATGGCCCGCGCCTTGGCTTCGGTGGTCGTAATCCGCCCGTGCAGATACAATTCACGGACAAGATTGCGAAATAGCGCCTTCCGATGGCCGGCATCGCGGCCCAAAATCCGTCCCGCAATTCGATGTCGCATAATACCATTTCCCGCTCTTATAGAGAGTGCGCCCTAGGCGCTACTTACTTCCTCATCAACTTCCTGGTCGTCCACCTCATCGGCGCGACGATAACCGTCACCGATAAACGCGCTCAGATCCACACCCGGCGCGCTGAGATAGTTCTTCTCGCCCAGGCGTTCGACCAGCTCATCCAGCGACTTCTTGCCAAAGTTGCGGATGGCGAGCATCTCGTCTTCGCCCTTTTCCATGCGGCGCAGAATCTCACCCACCTTGGTAATGCCGGCGCGCTTGAGACAGTTGTAGGCGCGCACGGTCAATTCCAATTCTTCGATGGGCGCTTCGTAGATGCGGCTGGGAATGCCCTCGTCCTCTTCCTCGGGCTGTTCCACCTCTACCGCCTTGGCGCCGGCCAGCAACGTCAGGTGCTGAACCAGAATATCCGCCGACTGGCGAATCGCTTCTTCGGGCGAAATGGTGCCGTCGGTCCAGACTTCCACGCTCAAACGGTCATAGTCGGTCTGGTGACCGATGCGCGTCCGTTCCACACGATAGGCAGCCTTGCGCACCGGGCTATAGATAGCATCTACCGGAATCTCGCCCAACGGCAACCGCTGGCGTTCTTCGGCAGGGCTATAGCCGCGTCCTCGCCCCACTACCATTTCGATATCCAGATCCACATCATTCGAATCCGCGGTCAGCAAATAGAGATCGGGATTCATGATTTCCACCTCGGGCGGACACACCAGGTCACCGGCAGTCACCGGGCCTTCATTGGACACCTCGACGTGGATGCGGATATCCTCTTCGCTGCGGCTGGTCAGGCGAATCTGCTTTATATTCAAAATCAGACGCGTCATATCTTCCCGCACATGAGGAACCGCCGTAAACTCGTGATGCACGCCGCTCAGACGAATCGACGTGACAGCCGCACCAGGCAAGCTGGACAACAAGACGCGTCGCAACGCATTGCCAAGCGTAATGCCATAGCCGCTTTCCAGCGGGCTGATGACAAAATGGCCGTAGTTTTGCGAACTTGCCTCAATCTCAATTTTGGGTAAAACCATATTTAACAACGGCAACCTCCCTACTGTTCAGCATGTGCGGGGCCGTCGCGCACAGACCACACATGCGCTTTGCGTGCGACAAGCAATGTACAAGTTCGCAGCGACACACCGATAAGCCAGACTTACCGGCTGTAGTACTCAACAATCAGTTGTTCATTCAGAGGAATTTCAATATCCTCGCGCGACGGTTCCGTCGCCATCGAACCACTCATTGCGCCCAGATTCAGGTTCAGCCAGTCGGGTATCCGGCCACCTTCCATCATCTGGGTACGATCCTTGAAATACTGCTTGCTTTTGCTAATCTCGCGAACAGTAATCACATCGCCCACACTCACACCAAAGGAGGGCACATCCGTCTTGCGGCCGTTCACGTCGAAATGACCGTGGCGGACCAGCTGGCGCGCTTGCGATCGGCTGTCGGCAAATCCCAAACGGTAGACCACGCTGTCCAGACGACTTTCCAAAATCGTGAGCAGTGTGGCGCCGGTCAGACCCTTGCGCCGGGTCGCATCGCGGAAATAGCGACGAAATTGCTTTTCCATCACGCCATAGATGCGGCGCGCTTTCTGCTTTTCGCGCAACTGCAAACCATATTCCGACGTTTTGCGTCGGAAAGTGGCCTTTTTGCCCTGTTCGCCAGGCGGGTAATTGCGGCGCTCAATCGCGCACTTGGGGCTTAGGCAGCGATCACCCTTCAAAAAGAGTTTCTGCCCCTCCCGCCGGCACAGTTTACAAACTGCTTCCGTATATTTTGCCATCATTCCTCCAGCAAATCTCTGCTGCGTGCTCTGCGCCAAACCAATGGGAGCAAGCGAGTCTCGACTCGGCCCGCTCTCCAAATTCTCTCGGTTCTCTTATCTGTACTCGCCGAAAATCGCTGCCGCCAACCAGCGGGCAACCACCCCGGAGCGCAGATCGGTCACTCCACGCAAATCTCTTCGTTTAGACGCGACGCTTTTTGGGCGGGCGACAACCATTGTGCGGGATCGGGGTAATGTCGGTGATCGAGGTCACCTGTAACCCACCGGCCTGCAGCGAGCGAATCGAGCTCTCGCGACCAGGACCCGGCCCCTTCACATACACATCTACTTCACGCATGTTAAAATCGCTGCGCGCGGTGCCGGCCACATTCTGGGCGGCCAACTGTGCTGCAAACGGCGTGGATTTTCGGCTACCCTTAAATCCACTGGTGCCGCTACTCGCCCAGCACAGTGTATTTCCCTGGCGGTCGGTGACGGTGATAATCGTATTATTGAACGAAGCGTGGATATGGACCTGGCCGTGCGGCACATTTTTCCGCTCCCGTCGCCCCGCGCGACGGTCTGTTCGTCGTCGTTGAGGTCGAGCCAC
>JBBDIO010000237.1:0-13629 GCA_040880365.1 Litorilinea sp. | reverse complement strand
CACAAGCCTGTCCTGATGGGTGTGGGGCGGTGGGTTTTGCTGGCAGAAGTTTGCCGTCTCAGACCTGGATTGCCGGCGGTCGCGCCGGTGGTTGGTTTTCAGGCTACGACTGATCCACTATCTGCCTACGTTCACAGGATTCATCGGAACGTTTGCCAGGGACCGAACGTCTTCATTGGTTAACGCACTTATTCCAAAATCATGGCGCGTTCATAAATTTTGACGTGGAACTCACAAGACGACATAATGCGTTTTCTGCCGTAGTTCTGTACGAATTCTGCTGCGTGCAGAGACGCAACGCCCAGGCACATGGATGCCGGCATCGCATTGTGGAGATGTCCAAGCCTGAAAGGTCCAATGATTCAAACGTTCTTTGAAACTGGCGCGCGCCGGATTGTGGCGTGGCGCGCAATCTGGCCGATTTGCTGCGGCATTTTGAGCCTTTTGATCCTCGCGGGGTTGATCCCCCACTCCGCAGGTGTGATGGCGGCTCCTGTGGCTGCCCCTGTGGCTGCCCCGGAAATGCGACCACAAAGCCGTTTCGCCCTCCAGGAAACACTCGAGGCCGATAGCGGCGCGCAGGGTATCGACGTGGTGGTCATCCTCGATGATTCGGGCAGTATGGCGACCTGTTGGCCCTGGCCCCAAAACCAGCCGCCGTTTGACCCGCCCTGCCGTGAACCGAGCGTCAACCCTCCCAGTGACCCGACCGCCCTGCGCTATAGCGCGGCCCGGCTCTTGTTGCAATTGGCCGATACCGACGACCGCATCGCGGTGATTCGCTTTGACGGGGTGGCCGATGGCGTGGGCTTGCTGGGCAATCTGCAACGCATTGGCGACGACAATAACCGGCGCGTTCTCACCGATTCCCTGCAACCGCCCACCGATTATTTTCGGCGGGGCTATACGCGTATCGATCTGGGGATGGAATTGGCGCGCAGTATTCTGGAAAATGCCCAGGAACCGGGCCGCAATCAATATGCCATCCTCCTGACCGATGGCGAACCCACCGAACCCGGCAATGTGGGCGCGCAGGATGGACGCGTGGCCGCGGAAATCGATACGTTACGCGATCTGGGCGCGCTGACTTTCCCCGTGGTGTTGTGTAATGAGGTGGGGGGGTGTCCGGCCGAGTTTGTGCGCGAGCAGTTTACGGATATTTCGGTAGCCGAAGCCACCACCGCCGCCGAATTGCTGCCCGTGTTCGCCGAGATTTTTACCCAGATGAAGCCGAATCGTTCGGTTTTGACGGGACGCAACAGCGACGGCGCGTTGGCCTTTAGCACGCGCGCGGCGCACGGTGTGCGCTCTTTGACGACGGTGACGACGCGCGATGGTCTGTTGGGGCTGAATCGGGCAGAATCGCCCATGTTGCCGCGCAATGCGCTGAATGACAACAATATCAGTATCTCGATTCTGGAAGGCGATAATCTGGGCGAAGGCAGCTGGTCGGCGGCGACCGCTGAGCGTTCGGGCTTTGTGGTGTTGACTGCCAATAGCTATCCCCAGTTGTTGAATCCGCCGCCCAGCGTTGCAGATAGTGCGGTGTCGGTGCGCTACTATCCCGCGGGCCGTCCGCCGCTGATTCTGGCGCGCGGGGTGGGGCCGGGTGCAGACGAGCCATTGATCCGCAACAATCAACAGCCGCTGGAAAGTTTTGGTCAGAGCCATCTGCGGGCCTATCTGCCCGGCGAGCAGATTACCACGCTGCGTTTGCAGTTGGGCCAGGACGAAAATCCACTGCAACTGATTCGCACCTTTCGCCTGAGTCCGCGCGACGATTTGCCCCGCGCCGAAGTGTTTGCGCCCACGCCCACCGCAACGGGTGTGCAGCCCGATGGCCGCGCGCGGCTCCAGGCAGGGTTTGGCGGCAGCATCGATTTGCAGGGCATTGGCGGCTCGGTCTTTGTTTTTGAATCGGATCGCCCCGTGATCGCGCCGGGCGATGAGGGCGCGATTGATGAGACTGCGTCCCTGGTGCATCAGGCCAATATGGTCTGCGCCGACCGGCTGTGTACCGACGAGGCGTTTCGGCCTTTAGACGGACGCACCTATCAGATCTACTATGTGTTGCAGGGGCAGTCGGATGGGCTGCGGTTCAGCGATTGGACGCACACCGAATTGACGTTGGCGCCTGCGGTGATTGTGGGCGGGTTGCCGGCTACGCTGGAACTTGCGCAAATGCCGCCCGGTGGGTGGCCCCTGGAATTGAGCGCAACGACGCTGGAGGAGATCGGCGCGCTGACCGCGTCGTTGAACGTGCGCCACGAAGAAACGGGCGAAGAAGTGCGCACGCTGGGCGTGGAATTTGTGGGCGATGTGCCTATGGAAGGCGCGGCGCAAACCACGCTGCGGATTACCGGCCTGGATCGCCTGCGCCCCGGCAGCTATACGGGGTCGCTGACGCTGCAAGCGCGCAATCCCGCGGGCGCACCCGTAGATGTGACCATCCGTCCCGGCGTGGAATTTCCGCTGGCGTTGACGGTGGATCGCCCGGCAGCCTTTTTAGAAGATGTCACCGTCGATTTTGGGGAGATTCTCTTTAATACGTCGCCCGGCTTTCGGCTGGATGAAGAATTCTGGGTGCCGGTGACATATGAGGGGTTTGCATTTGGCCTGGATGTGGAGCCGGTGGACCCGACCTGTGAGGGGCTGACCCTGACTGCGGGCGAAGCAGTGGCCCGGGGCGAGGGGCTGGCTTTGCCGCTGCGTGTGAGCAGCAATGGGCCGGTCGATCCCGGCACGTGCGCGGGCGGCTTGCAGATCTCCGGCCCCAACGAAGATTATGATGTTTTTCCCAACCGCCTGGATTGGCAGGTGCGGGTTGCACCCATTGAATGGTCGATTGTGAGCGGCGATCTGTTCCTGCCCGATATGCAGGACGCGGGCGCGCGCATCGAGACGACGATCCAGGTACGGTTTACGGGTGAACCGCCCTTTCTGGTCGAGGTGGTGGCTCTGGATGCCGAGGGCAATGCGCCTTTGCTCCAGGATACCATTTTGCAGGATGAAACAGGCGCAAACGGCAGTGGCGAGGGCAGCGATGAGGATAGCGGAGAAGGCAGCGTAATCCCCGTGGGCAATAGCCAGAACAGTGGTGCGCCGCCCGTGCTTTCCGATATCTATCTGGATATTCCGGCGGTGGAGGTACAGGGCGAACCCAACGAGAATGGCGTGTATGCCGTGCCGCTCACGTTGATCACACGCCAGGGAATTCCGTTTGATCCGGTGCGAGGGACTATGTATAACGGGCAGATGCAGGTGCGGGTGGCGGGCTTGCCCGATGCGCCCCGGACCGTGAATTTCTACTTCCGCAGCCCCAGCATCATGCAGCGCTATTTTGCGCCCTGGGTGGTGCCGGTCTATTCTATGCCCATGTTGTTGTGTACAGGGCCTTTGACTCTCTTCTTGTTGCTCTTTATGGTGGCCCGGGTACGCGGGCGCGGTATGGAACATGAAGAGCTGGAACAGGCCGCCGCGGCCGCCGCCATGCAGATGAAACTGGTAGATGATCAAACCATTGCCAGTGCCAGCGAAGCCTTTCCCACCAATGCGCCTGCTGATAGCACGGCCTCCTCGTGGGGCACCAGCGAATGGGGCAGCGTGTGGGATAGCGATTCGAATACCTCGAACCCGTCTGGTTCGGGGCAGACTACGAATGGATCGACGCGTTCCGCCCAAAGCGATCCTTGGACTTCCAGTTGGTAGATTCGGCGGATAGGAGCGTCAGTATATATATGTCTATGAGTGACTTGCTATGAGCCAAGGTACATCCAGTTCTCAAAAACCCGGCTTCGACCGCCCCACGATTTACCCGACCATGGTGGTAGGGGTGGGGGGTATGGGCACCAATACGGTGCGCGCGGTCAAGCGCCGTTTTCGCAATGTGTGGGGCAGCGAACAGTTGCCGGGCATGATTCAGTTGCTCGCGCTGGATACCGAACCCCTGGTCAACCGGTTGGATCAGGAACCGCTGTTTGCCGATGAATTTGCCTATATGGGCAAGTTCGACGCCACGCGCCTGGTATCCAACCTGGATCAGCACCCGGAGATCGGGCGGTGGTGGAACTATCCGTCGATTCCCCTGGGCTATATCCACAATGGCGCCAAGCAGTTGCGCCCGATTGGGCGGCTCTGCTTCTTTCGCAACTATGTCACCTTCAAACAGATGCTGGAGACGAAACTTTCCAATCTGGACAAGATTCGCGATATGGAAACCGCGCAGAACCGGGGGTTCCCGGTAGTGGGCAACTACCAGCTTATCTATGTGGTGGGCAGCCTGTGCGGTGGCACGGGGTCGGGCATGTTTATGGATACCGTGCATCGCATCCGCGCCGCGGTGCGCAACAATGCGCGCATTGTGGGCATCTTCTTTTTGCCCGATGTGCTGGAAAATGAGATCTCCAGCGACTTGCAGCGGCGGCGTATCCGCGCCAATGCCTATGCTGCGCTCAAGGAATTGAACTATTTTCAAGAGACGCAGAAGTTTCAGGCGCTCTATCCCAGCGAACAGCGGGAATTGCCCGATACACCCTATGCGCCGTTCGATTTTATCTTTTTGATTGGGCGCACCAACCGCAACGGGCGCAGCCTGGCGCGCAAATCGGACGCGGAAGCGATGGCCGCGCACATGATTCAGTTGACGGCCATCAGCCATCTGAGCAGTGAGATTCTGGGTCTGGAAGTGAACGTGGTGCGCGAGCGGCTCTTCGACCTTAATGGCGCGGCGGGTGAAGTGACGAATGTGAAGCCGGTGAAGCGGGGGCATTTTCTGGTCTACAGCGGTTTTGCCGCTTCGGCTTTGGTCGCGCCCCATGAATCGCTGGTGGAATTCTGGCAACGCGCCTTTGCGGCAGATCTGTTGCGCCGCTTTGCCGCAGGCCCGTCGCTGACCGATCCCCGGCGACCTTTGCCGCCTGCCGATCTGCAAAAGGTGTTGAGCGTGTGGCAGACGCTGTTGACCAAGCTAGTGACCCGCTATGGCGCGCTGGACAACGACCGGCTGGACACTTTTTTGGAGGAGGTGGCGGAACAGCGGGGCGCATGGCACGGTTTTTGGGAATTGGTGCAGGGCGCATTGCGCCAGACGCTCATGGAGACCGGGCTGCGCGGCGCGATTGCGCTGTGCGATTTGCTTAGCCCTGCCAATGTGGCGACTGCGCCGCCCGAATCGTTGCCCCGCCAGCGGCTTTTCCTGGTGAATGGCAAGCCTGTGAGCGAGGAAGACCGTCTGGTCTGGCGCAAGGTTTTGGCCCAGCAGGGCGGTTATACCGAGCAGTTGCAGCAAATCGGCAGTGGGTTGGGTGAACTGGCGATGATGGCGTTTAATCCGCGCCAGGCCCGCGACCGGGCGCGCGATATGGCAACGCGCAAGGCGCGCTCGCGTGTCTATCAGCAGCGCGACGCGGTGGAAGTGGCGTTGGTGGCCCAGTTGGCAAAGCAGGCGGGCGCGATGCGCGAGGCCCTGCGCACCCAAATCGACGCCTGCGCGGTGGGGCTTGCCAAGGCCAATCAGGAAGCGGGACGTCTGGCGGATCGCATTGATCCGCGTGTGCCCGATGGCAAGCCCAGCACAAGCACCTATTACGAGCTGGAAACCGGCGCGGTGGGCCGCGACTATCTGGAACATTTCTACCAGCGTGCCGCCGGCGCGGTGCAGGATGGCGACTGGCACAACACACTGTCGCCCATGTTTGGACAGCTGGTGCAGAGTGGCTCGGCGCTGCCGGGCGATCAGCTCTATGCCGCGTTTGCGCGCACCATTGAGGGAAATGGCCCCCTGCTGGCGCGCGTCAAGTCCTCGGTCGATATCAATCACATTATCGGCGTGCAGCGCAGCCAGGAAGTCGAGCGCATCCGCCAGCGGCCCGATAACCGGATTCACCAGTGGCTGGATCGGTTGACCCCCTACATTCGCTGGGATGCCGACCGCTTTAGCTTCCACGAATCGAATCTGGAGCATATCCGGCTGGCGGCAGTGCCTTCGAATCGCAACGAAGATCCGGTTCTGGCGGCGGCGACGGTGGGGCAAGAAGATTTCAAGTGGGTGCCCACGGGCGATCACACGCGCATGGATGCGGTGTGGATTGTGCATGGTTTGCCGGTGACGCTGTTGGAGCGGCTGGAAGAATTCCGCGCCCAATATGAAAACAGTCTGGATTTCCCGATTCGTGAGGAATTCCATCTGGATCCCAGCTGGGTGAATCTGCCCGAAATTACGCTGGACGACGATGATCCCACCCCGGCATCGCAACGCTATAACGCGGCGCACCCCACCGAGAGCCAGGCGCGCCCTGCCGAGGAGACGCGCACTTCTGCCCCGCGCCCGGCTGCGGGCTATGCGCCGGCGGGGAATGGCGAGATTCGGGGCACGCGCCGGGATGATCCGGTGCCCGATGCTCCCGTGCCTGATAACCGGGGGCCTGATGAGCGGGTGCCCGATGACCGTACACCCACCCGCGGCAGCGGGCCGGCAATCATCCCGCGCATGGAATCGCTGGGCGGGGGCCGGTCGGGGACATAGCTACGTAGCCCAGACAATTTGTTTTTATCGTTTCTTTTTATAGCGAAAGCGTATAGCGTTAACGACCGCCATGCTCGGAACCTACACCCACAGTCGCGCGGCTATCCTCTGTTTTGGGGGATGGGGCCTGCAAACCATGTTGCATCTGGTTCCACGTCTGCACGCGGTGCAGGAACAGCGCGCCGCGCTCCAGGCGCAGGGGCCAGACCTGGATCGCATGACCAGTTTTGGCGCGCTGTTGCCCGACCCCTTGCTGACGGAAGACGGCTTCGTCGATTTGCAGTTGCGGCGGCCGCGGCCCGACTATAGCTGGCAGCCCTTTCTGGTAGAACGGCTGTTGGCGCGCATCCGCCACAACGAGCAATTTGGCGACGATGAAGATCTGGGCGAGCCGGTGGCGCGCATCCTCACCGCGAGCGAGCGGCGCGCAACGCTGCCGCGGGCATGGCGGGCGCGGTGACGCCCGCGACCAGCGACCGCCCTCTGCGCCGCGCCACACGCCGCGATGTCTTCGCGGCGACGCTGGAACACGCCGATCCCATTGCACGGCTGGCCGAAACCTATCTGCTGGACCCCATTCGCCAGGACAATCTGGCCCCCGACGACCCCTATGTGCAGACCACGCTCTATGTGGTTGCGCCGCTCTTCGAGCCGCTGGCCGCGGCCATGATCTGGCCCAGTGTGGCGGCGATTATGGCGCGCCTGGGACGGCGGCATATCTCTAATGTGGTGGCGCTCTTTGCCACGGGCGGCTATGCCGAAGACCTGACCCGCCCTATCGAAGATGCGACTGCACACGCGACGCTGGCGGAGTTGGAGACGCTCACGGGGCAGCGCCAGGACCCAGCGGCCCGGCGCGCGCTGCGCGATCTGATTGCGGGCACGGGGTCGCGGCTGGTGGATCATGTAGGCGAATCGATTTTCGACCACATCTATCTGCTGGATCGGGAAAAGAGCAATCAGGGACTGGCCGAAGACAGCCACGAATTGGCAGTATTGGCGGGCAATGCGCTGGAAGCGCTGGTGGTGGGCAGCGGCGATCTTTTCATCCAGGAACAGCTGGGCTTTACGATTCACACGCTCGGCGAAAAACGCCCCTATAGTCTCATCGGTGCGGCAGGTGATTATGTGCCCCTGCACCAGATTTTGCACGCGGTGAACCGCCAGGAAGAGAGCCGGTTGGTGCGCGAGTGGGTTTTGCGCAGTACGCCCGCCACCGGTGCTACCGATGCCAACAGTGCCAACGGTGCCACCAATGCCGCCGATGCCGACGCGGCCAGTGCTACACCGAAAAGCACACCGGGTGCGCCATCTGGCAATCCGCTGATGGGTGTGCGCGCGTCGACGGCCCCCTATTCGTCACTGGCCGATCTGGGCTTCACCGAACGCGATGCGCTGGCGCAACTGGCGCGGCGGATGCCCGATCTTTTTGAGCACCACACCTTGCAGACGGTGCAAGACCTGGCGGTGAATGCCCACTTTGTGCTGCCGCCTTCGGCCGCGGCCGAGCTGCGCCGGGTCGCGATGGACGACTGGCCCGAAGCCTTTGCCCGCCATATGACCGAAGTGCGCCAGACCTTTCAACTGGCGGCGGGAACGGCGGCCATCGACGAGGCGTGGGGCATTCCCAACGCCGACAGCGATACAAGCCTGGCGGTCGCGGCAGGGCTGGAAGCCGATGATCGTCACTTCCCTTCGCTGCTGGTGCGTATGCACAAGGGGCTGGCGGATATGCTGGCGGCTTCGCCTGCGGGGTTGACCCAGGCGGTGGAACAGACCGAACGCTGGCAGCGCGAGGTGGAAGAATCGCTGCAAAAGCTGCGCGTCGCGTCTACGCCCAGCACGCGCCAGTTGAGCAAAATTCAGAATGATCTGAATCTGCGCGAGTGGACGTTGCGCTATTCCAACGGCGTGGCAAAGATGCCCAGTGCGCTGGGGATTCTGCTGCGCGCCACTATTTCGATTGCCTTTGTGGCGCTGCTTTCGCTGCTCTTTCTGGTGGTGGTGCAGCGTGCGTGGGATTGGGTGGAAGATGGGCTGACGCTGGCGGGCTTTGGCACAGGGATTTTGCTGGCCGCCATCATCACCTATCGCATCCATTTGGGGCGGCGCACTGCTTTGCGCCGGGCGCGGGTAGAATTGGCCCAGACCGAATTGACTGACCAGCTGCGCGTGGAAGCCCACAGCGGGCTGACTCGCGCCTATAGCCGGCTGAACGAAATTTTGCAGGGCTGGCAGGATCTTCTGCGCGAAGCGGTGCAGACGTTGCACAGCCTGAGCACGCCGCCCACCATTCCGGCGGTGCCGCCGCCCGGTGTGGATCAGACCTATCTCTACCAGGCGCATGTGAATCAGGCGTTGTGGGATCGCTGTCTGGATTATCTGCGCACGCATCTGGATACGCAGGGGCAGCGCAGCGAAGAGCGACTGGACGATTTGTGGGGCACGGCCCAGTGGCGACAGCGTATGCAAGAGATTTTGCGCACCAGCGCGGCGCGTACAGGCCGGGTGCGTCCCGTGCCCAATCCTGCGCAGAGTTCATCCGCCGCCCGCACCCAGAATCCGGGGCAAAGCCAGGCCCAGAGTCTGGCCGAATTTATCCGCCAGACCGTGCGCGATTCGGTCGCGCCGGTGAGCCTGCAAGATGACAGCCCCGTGCGCGAGGCGTTGATCCGCGCCCTGACCGCGGATTATAGTGTGGAGTATCTCTTGTGGCGCGGCGCGGCAGAATCGCGGGATATTGAACGGCGGCTGCGCGCAATGTCGATGGGGCTGCCCAGCGCGGATCTGGCGACGGCGCGCAGCGATCAAATTCTGACCAGCCGCCGCTATGTAGAAAGCGCGTGGCACCGTTCCAAGCCCACGGCCAACTATGATGTGGCGGATCGGCTGGCGGTCTATGGCATCACGATTGATTTTGCGGCGGTGTCCGGTGACCCCGAAAGCGAGCTGAATCGCAGTCTGCTGGATGAATTTGGGGTGGCCTTGCTGCCCACCGAAAACCCCTTCACCATCATTTTTGTGCGCACGGTGCATGGGTTGGCGTTGGATGATCTGGACTGTATGCGCCGCTATCAGGAGGAAATGCGTCTGTTGCGACCGGCCGCGCGGGCACTGGTAGAGCTGGTGCCGCTCAAGGCCCGCAACGAGGGCGCCGCCATCTATGGCGCAGAGTTGCCCGCCGAAAAATGGTCGCCCCCCCCGCTGGAAACTTCGACCGAACCCCAGGAGCCAGTATAGAAAAGCGGATCATGGGGGAATCTGGCGCGCAATCCGCCTTCCCCATGATCCGCTTCTTGTCATGATCCTGTTGTGCCGCTGCTTTTTTCCGACCTCTTACTGCTTCCCTACAGATTGCCTACAGTCTACCTCGCTCACAACTACTGCCCACTCTGATAGCGCTGCACGTTGAGCACGTGTTCGTCCCAGGTTTCGGCAAAGACATGGCCGCCGGTGCCGCCGGGCGTGGCGACGAAGTAAATATAGTCGTGTTCATCGGGATTGAGCACGGCCTGGATGCTCTCGATGCCCGGCGCGGCAATCGGCCCCGGCGGCATACCGGGGTTGAGATAGGTGTTGTAGGGGCTGATGACGCTGCTGTATTCTTCGAGAAAAACGGGCGTTTTCCACCACTGGTCGGCTTCGGCCTGATAGCCCATAGCATATTGCACCGTGGGGTCGGCTTCCAGCCGCATTCCGATTTCCAGGCGGTTGAGATAGACCGCGGCAATTGCGCCGCGCTCGCTGCCGACCACGGCTTCCCGCTCGACAATGCTGGCAATGGTCAGCACTTCGAAAAGGCTCATCGTGGTCGCGCCTTCGGCCACGGCGGTTTCGTAGAGGGGCACGACGCGCGCCGCGAAATTGTCCAGTTGGCGGCTGATCAGGTCCAGATGCGTGCCCACTTCGGCGGGGATATCGTAGGTGTCGGGGAAGAGATAGCCTTCCAGGCTTGCGCCCGCGGGACGTTCCTGCAAGAAGGGGTAGCGCTCGACATCCAGTCCGGTGAGATCTCCGCTCAACGCTTGTTGGCGATAGGCTTCTGCAATGCCGGTTAACGTGGTGGTGTCGCTATAGATTTCCGATTCCAGCAGGAAATCTGCCACCTGTTCCACGCGCCAGCCTTCGGGCAGGGTGATAGTGAGGCTGTCGGCGCGGGCCTGTTGCAGCGCGTCGACAATTTCCAGCATGGTCATAGAGGGCGACAGGATAAATGTGCCGGCTTCCATGCGTGCGGTAAGCCCGTTGAGGCGCACATAGGCTTCGAAGAGCAGCTCGTCTTTGATCAGCCCCGCGCGTTGCAGATTCTGCCCGATGACGCGCGCAGGCGTGCCCGGCTCCACTTCAAAGCGGACCGGCTCGGTATCCACACTGGCGGGCTGGTCCAGCTGATCTTCATTCGAGCTGAGATAGGCTTCGAGCACACGCTCGCCGCCAGATGTGCTGCACGCGCTGAGCAGCCCCAGCGCGAGGAGCAAAAGCAGGCTCAGGGCGAATGTCCGAGAGGCGAACGAATAGGTGAACGAATATCTGAACGAATAGGTGAACGATGTTTGCAAGCGAGAACGCATGTAGTTTCCTGTGGTTATCCTGTGTGAATGGGAAGCAAGTGAATTTGTGACCGGCATTCACACGCCTATTTTCTCCTGGGTAGAACGCCCGAACAGGGGGTCCTGTTCCAGCAGACGTTTGAGGCCGGTGGTTAAATCGACCTGGGGCCGATAGCCCAATAGGGTCTGGGCTTTTTGCAGATCGCCGACCAGACGGTGGATGCCGCCGGCGATTTCGTTGTTATAGAGCGGGTTGGGCGTGCGTGCTGTCGCCAGCCCAATGGCGTCGATGAGTTCGGTGATGGAGGTTTCCACGCCGCTGCCCACATTGATGATTTCGCCATCCACGTTGGGCGCATCGGCAGCCGCGATCAGGGCATCGACGACATCGTCCACATACACAAAGTCGCGCGTCTGGCGGCCATCGCCAAAGACGACCAGCGAGCCGTTGCCCAATGTCTGGTAGACAAAGCGGGGGATGACCGGCGCATGGGAAGGGGGCAGCGGTTGACCCGGGCCATAGGCATTGAAGATGCGCAGGGCGACTGTTTCGAAGCCGCCTGTGGGACCCAAACAACGCAGATAGTCTTCGGCGGCCACTTTGCTCACGGCATAGGGCACGCTGGGATAAACGGTCATGCCCTCGGTAACGGGTTGCTGTTGCTGATTGCCATAGGCGGTCGCGCTGCTCGCCAGGATGACGCGGCGCACGCTGCCCACATCGCGGCAGGCTTCGAGCAGCGAAACCGTGCCGCCCACGTTCACCTCGTTGTACTCGCGGGGATAGAGTACCGAGGCGGGCACACTGACCAGCGCGGCCAGGTGAAAAACCACATCAACACCTAATAAGAGCGACCACAGTTTGGGCACGTCGCGCACGTCGCCGCGAGTAAAGGCGATGCCTTCGGCCAGGGCGGACGGCTCGCCGCTGCTGAGATCGTCGATGACGCGCACCAAATGCCCGGCGGCGTGGAGACGGTTGGCGAGATGGCTGCCCAAAAAGCCCGCTCCGCCGGTGACTAATACTTGTGACATGTTTGTGTACCTCTTGCTACCTTCTGCATCGCGCTCGACTGCTGCCCGTCGCCCCTGTTTGGGGCGGGCAGGGCCTGTGCCACGCATTTGCTGGTGGATGCCACATGCGCATAGCCGGGCCAAAATCTGGACCGCAACCCGTGGCGCTACCCGTGCCGATGGGACCGTGCTTTTTGGCTGCGCGCTCAAAAAGTGCGTGACGAATCGGTGGAGCTTGTGGAATCCTCGGGGGATTGTGTGGGAGACGCGTGCCCTTTGCGGGTGTGGGCTTGCGTTCCGGTTTGATAGGGATAGGGTTCTACCAACGCGTTGTAGCTGCGCAGCGCGTCGATGAGATTGGCGACGGTGAGATGGCTTTCTGTCCACACGGGCGAGCGCGGCTCACCGGCGAATAACTGCTGGCCGATTTCCGGCGTGGAAAGGCCGGTCGCTTCCAGCTTGGCAACGTCGCGGGCCAGTTGCACATAGAGACCAATTTGCGCGTGGATGTCGGGCAAGGGCGTGCGGCGTACGGCTGCGCCCGAAGGAAAGAGCCGTTCGGGGCGCAGATCCGCCAGTGTGCGCAGGCTGCTGACCACGCCGAACAGGTCGGCTTCTCTGGCCCAGGTGCGGATGCGCCCAGCGGTAAAGGCATCGCCACAGAAGACCCAGCGCTGATAGGCTTCATAGAAGCTGATGTGGTCGGGCGTATGGCCCGGCGTTTCCACGGCACGCAAGGTATAGGCAGGCGTGCGGATGCTGTTCTCCACCGCGTCCAGGGCGATGACATCTTGCACGGGCTGGGGCAATCCCCACGCCAGGCGTCGATACCACTGCAAGCGCAGGCGATCCGGTTGGGCCAGCGTGGTCAGGGCATAGGCCGATGCGTAGATCTGCGCATGGGGAAAGGCGGCGTGGACCGTTGCCAGCCCGCCCATGTTGTCTTCGTGGGTGTGGGTAATGGCGATCTGGTTGACATGCACCTTTTGCAGCACGCGCACCAGATCGCGCGCGGCACAGGCCGGGCCGGTATCGATGAGCAGCCCGTCTACCCAATAGGCAGTCGCCCATGCCAGCGGCTTGCCCAGAAATGAGCGCGCCATGCGAATGGCGAGGATGGGACCGTGTTCTTCTACCTGAATCATGGATCAATCCGGCACAACACTCTGCTGTAATCCTCTGCGTAACTTTCTGTATGACTTTCGCGCGCGTGATTTTAACCGGGGTGGGCCTGGCTTGCCAACTGTACCGCGCCGGCTTGCAGGCGCGCCAGCACCGGGGGCGGAATCTTGGACATGCGCCCGTCCAGATCTACGCAGATGTGGTCGCTGCGTCCGGTTGCCAGCCGTGCGCCCGTATCGGCGCGGATGATTTCATAGGCGAAACTGACTTGCCGGCTGCGCAGCTGGGCCAGGCGCGTGACTACCTGAATGGGCTCGCCAAAGCGGGCCGCGGTGCGATATTCGGCGTGGATGCCCGTCACCGCGAAATGATGGCCGCCCTGGGCAATTTCGGCATAGGGCATCCCCGCGGCGTCCATCC
>JBBDIO010000236.1:0-13700 GCA_040880365.1 Litorilinea sp. | reverse complement strand
AATTCGTACAGAGTGGAAAATGACACGCGCAAAATCACGCGTGCAAATGGTAAACGGATGAACCGGGCACAGCCCGCCAAATGCGGTTGCGCGTATTATCCATGCGCCGCCGCCAACCGGGGCGCCGGCGTTTTGAGCCAGCGCAATGCCTGCGAGGCCGCGTCGGAAAGCGTCTGTCCGCGGGCCTGCGCCAACCCCATAGCCGTGGCCGGGTCATCGGCTTGCTGCAACTGGGCCAGCACGTCCTCTGCTTTCTGGCGCAATTCCTCGCCTTCGCCAGGATCCGCCAGCACAGTCTGCACCAAATGTGCGGCGCGGGCAACCTGTCCGGCGCCGGCAAAGATCCCCGCGACACTCACCAGAATATCGGCCAATACCGCGGGCGCGCCCAGCCGCAACCCCAGTTCCAGCGCTTCGGACGCATAGACATAGACCTGGGAATAGTCCCGCGTATCCTCCTGAGCATCCTTAGCCTGGGCAAGCTCGCCACCCTGCGCGGCAACATTCGCCAGCGACAACAGTGTAAAGGCCAACCCACGCGGATCACCCAGCGCGCGACGCAGATCGGCGCTTTCTTCGAGCAGGGCAATCGCGCGCGCCCGGTTGCCCAAAACATGCTGCACCTGGCCCATATTGTTAAGCACAATGGCTAAGGTCTGGTGATGTCCCAACGTGCGACACAGCTCAATCCCCTCTTCATAGTAGGGCACCGCCTGGGCATGTTGTCCCAGACTGTGGTCCAGCGCGCCCAGGTTGATGGTCACTTTGGCCTGTCCATAGAGATCGCCACACAGTTGATATTCGACCAGACTTTCGGCATAGAGCTGGCGGGCGCGGACATAATCGGCCTCCCCGTCACACAGCACATTGGCGAGCGCGCTCAGCACCTGGGCGATGCCTTTGGGATATTCTTCGCGCCGAAACAGACGCAATGCGGCTTCATAATGCACCGCTGCCGCGCCATAGTTGCCGGTGATGTATTCCAACTGGCCCAGCGTATCGTAGACCCATGCCAGATCGCGCCAGGCTTCGATGGCGCGCAGTGTCTGCGCCGCATCCTGCGCCAGGGTGCGCGCCGCGGCATAATCGCCCAGCCACATGCAACAATCGCCCAGACGACTTTCCAGGCGGGCGCGCGCCAGGGGAGAAGCAGTGGCAGCCAGCGCGGTGTGCGCTGCGGTGAGCAGCGTATGCGCCTGATACATGGCGCTGCGGTGCCACAAATACCAATACAGGCCATCCAGCATGGCGTCGGTCAGTTCCCACCAGCCATATTGCACACTTGCCAGCCACGCCGCACGCAAATTACTGTGCGCAGCCTGCATAATCGCGTGTGCTTGCAGTTGGGTAGCTTTGTGCAGATGCGCGGCCTGTTCCGCCACCAATTGGCTATAGTGAGCGCAATAGGCGCGCCAGATATTGAGTTCGCGTGCGGGTGCTGCCGCCAGCTTTTCCAACGCATAGAGTCGGATGGAATCGTGCATCATAAACGTATCGGTCTGGGCATCGAACCGCACCAGTGAATGATCGGCCAATGTCTGGAGTTCGCGCGCCGACACCTGCACAACCTGGGCGGCGGTGGATGCCGCGACCGACCCGACAAAGACCGCCAGGCGTTCCATGTGCAGTTGCTGCGCTTCGCTCAAGAGCGACCACGAAAAATCGAATACGGCGCGCAGCCCGCGCTGACGGGCCGGCACGTTGCGCAGTGTGGTTTCCAAGAAATCCAGATCGCCTGCAATCTGCGCGGCAATTTCGGTGCAGGTCCGCGTCCGTGTCCAGGCCGCGGCCAATTCCAGGCCCAGGGGCTGACCATCGAGCAGAGTACAGATGCGGAGAATCGCCTCCGCGTCGTCGGGTGCGGGATGAAAGACGCGTTGCAGACGCGCGGCATGTTCCACAAACAGACGCCCCGCGCCATAACTCTGGGGATCGGGCGCAACCGGCGCGGCCGTGTGCAATGCACAAGTGGGCAGCGTTCCTTCCCCCGACTCTGGCAGTTCCGATGGCGCATCAGGTGTGGGATAGTCCAGTCCCCCCACATCATAGATCCATTCCTCCTGCACATTGAGACGCAGGCGCGAAGTCACCAGCAGCTTGATGTGGGGCGCATGAGCCAGCAGGGCCAACAATTGTGTGATAAATTCATCGTGCGGAGCGAGCAGTTCTGCGTTGTCCAAGATCAGCAGCATTTCGCGGGCACGCAGATGATTGCGCACCAAATCCAGCGGTGCGGTGTTGCCGCTGGTAGACAGTTCCAACGCATCGGCAAGCGCCACGGCAAACGCATCCGCCGATTCGATGGCTGCCAGCGACACAAAGCAGACACCATCTAAAAACGCGCCCGGCCCCTGCGATACCATCCACTCGGCAGCGCGCAGAGCCAGCCGCGTCTTGCCCATACCGCCCGGTCCCAGCAGGGTGAGCAGCCGACAGTGGACACCAGCCAGACGTCGGGCAATCGCTTCGGCCTCGCCGCTGCGCCCGATAAACGGAGTCGGCGGCGTGGGCAGACGGCAGGGCGACGTGGCAGGCAGCGCCAATATGCGCCGATAGACAGCACGCGTCGCGATGTCGGGATGGATTCCCAGTTCATCTTCCAATACTTGCTGACACGCGGCATAGTGGGCCAGCGCGGCACCGCGCTGGCCGCTGCGCGCCAACAACCACATCACCTGCTGATGCACCGCTTCGTTATAGGGGTCCAGCGTCAGCAGACGGTCGGCGTGTTCCACGCCCGCCCGATATTCACCATGATGCAAACAGGCGGCGACCAGCCGCGACAAACCATCTTCGGCCAGGCGGCGCACCTGGTTCTGGGTCTGCGTCAACCATGCCTCGAACCCGCGCGATTCGTTGAGATGGAAGCCTTCCAGAAACTCGCCTTGCACCACCGTCAGTGTGGCATCCAGCTGTTGCACAGTCTGCATATCGGGCGGTTCCGCCTGGGCCAGCCGGGGCGCGAGTTGCGCCATGCCCCGCTCCAGTTCATGCAGATCCAGCCAATAATCGGCGGCGTGGTTAAAGGCGACTGTGCGCCGGGTAATAATCAGATAGTCGCCCAGGCATTTGCGCAACATAGTCAATACCGTCCGCAAATTGGCCGCGGCGCGCGCCGAATCGCGCTCATCCCAAAAAAAATCGGCCAATACATCCCGTGCCACAGGACGAGTATGACGAATCAGGTAGATCAGAAGCGCTTCGGCGGTGCGCGAGGTAAGCTCGGTTAGCGGTTGACCATCCAACATGATGCGATAGGGGCCAAGCGTATGAATTTCCAGAGGTGCAGTCATGGGCAAACGTGTATATCCGTTGCTGTATGGCTGGTGCAATACAGGCTGGTGAAGTGGGGCTGGGTGAACCTTCTGCCCAGCGGAATGGCGGTCATTTTAGCACGGTTTGGCGTTTTTATTCCAGCGCATGAGCGTTCTCTGAACGTTTGACGTCTATACTTGCTGCAACCGGCTGCGAGCCGCGATGCTGGCCTCATTCCCTTGCGAAACCGAAGAATGCGCTACCTATGCTACCTATGCTACCGGGCTGATATCGGGCGTGTGCATCTCCACAATCGATCAATTTGCAAACCCGAAAATTCCCGCCTTATGGGGATACGCCGGTAAGCGAGACATAGTTATGCCGGCATTATGCCAGACAGCTTTATACCCGCCGCATACTGCGCAGCAGAAACAGGAAGAAAAGCATAAAATAATGTCTTCACAATTCCGAACGATCCGATATAGTGCCCCTTTCGCTACTCGTTCAGCCAGTGATCCAAGCAGAACACAGGCAGGGCGCACGTCGAAGGTTGTAGGCATCGGGAATCCCCTCCTGGTGACGCTGCTCACGCTAGTGATGCTGGGCGTCGGTGCGGTCTGTGCCTATGCTCCGCTGCACGCCGCACCTACCGGTCAAGAATCGCGGGGAATTACCAATCTGAGCGTGGAAAAACGCATTCTGACGGGCGGGAGCGCGCGCGAGGATTTGATCGAGGCGGGTGATGTGGTGACCTATACGCTGAGTTTACACCACACGGGCAGCCGTCCGCGCGATTTTGCCCTGGTCGAAGTTGTGCCCTGGCCCCTGCGGCTGGGCGGCAGCGCCACGCTGGAGGTTCTGACGCCGGGGCTGAGTACAAACCGTGTGAGTGTGCAATATAGACGCATGGAAAGCGGCGGCGCAGATACACAAATCGGCTGGCGCGGCACGTTGCAACCCGATGCCAAATTTGAAATTCAGATCCCTGTACGCGTGGCGATAGAATGTCGCCCAGATACCGCCACGCGCACCCTAACCAGCCGCGCCACCGTGCGGGCACTCAGCGGCTTGACAGAAACTGCCACCGCCCAGGCCGATTATACGGTACAGTGCCCCAGCCAGGCCACGTTGGACGATATTGTGATTGCGCTGGAAATTGTAGGCGAAGAGGCGACCGCCAGCGACACAAAAGCCGACTCGGCATCCGCTGGTTTGCCCGCGCCGCGCATGGGGCAAGTCACCGAAGAACTGTATGGCGGGTACTTTTTGCGCGTGCGCGCGCGGCTCACCAATCGCGGCAGCGCCCCGGCAGTGGTGGGATATCGGCTCACCACCAACTATATCGGCGAGACGGAAAAGAATCTGTCTACCCAGGCCCTGGACGCAAGCACAACCACCTACAACGAAGATGGCGATTTCACGGCGCTGGTCCTGGAGCCTGGCGTAAGCCGCACGGTAGAAGTATGGACCGATATGCGCCCCCATTGGCGCGCGCTGCAAACTTCCAGCCGGACACAGGTGTTTGGGGCCAATATTGACACAAGCGACCCCATGATGGAGTTCGCGTTTGCCAGTGCGTTGCGCATGCGCTTTGATTTCCAGACGCTGCTATTGCCTGCAGTACAGGCCCGCGCCACGCAGATCACACCGCCCGTGGATGCCGAAATTCGCACCGATACGGCGACCGCCACCCTGCGCGGGTGGGATGTGGGCGACGCCCCAACCAGTGCGAATCATGCCGGCGCGCCTATGACGGCCTATGCCGGGGTTCCCGCCAATTTTCCCACCGTCCACGGCCCGGCCCTTGCCTCGCATGTGCCCGGCCCAGCCCATGCATTCCCGCGCGATCTGCATCTGGGACGCAGCGTCAGCCTGGAAACCGACGCCGATTGGGGCACGCTGCCCAATCTGAAGCCTGCCGCCGATCACGCGGATCTCGACGCGTACGACGACGGCATCGTACCCGCCGCGTGGACACTGGACCATTGCCGCGCCGCCACCATTCCTGTGCGCATCTACATCAGCCCCCAGGCCGCGACCGCCTTTGCCCACGCCAAACGCACGGCCTATCTCAATCTCTGGATCGACAGCAATCGCAATGGCGAGTGGGGCGATGTGCATCGCTGTGACGACGCGCCTGCGTTCGAGCATGTGCTTATTGATGAAATGGTAGATGTCGCCACGCTGGGGGCAGGTTATCACACGCTGGAAGTCACGACCCGCCTCCTCTATTGGCCGGCAGAGCAGGCCGAATCGGCAACCTGGGTGCGGGTGCTGCTGAGCGAACAGCCCGCGGTCAAAACTGGAACCGTAGACGGGATTGCCTATGGCGACGGGCGCGGCGCGGCAACACCCTATTTCACCGGCGAAACCGAAGATTATCTGCTGCGCCCGGCCGGATCCAGCGGCGCGGGGCCCGACCTGGAGGTACAGTTGACCAGCGCCTGGCGGCCCCTGTTATACGATGAAACTCCCGGCCTGCCAAGCGAACCTGAACCGGTGCAAACCGCGTTTGTCTATCAGAAGATTGAATGGACGGTAGTCGCCAAATTTGCCAATCGGGGCAGTGCGACTGCCACCAATGCCCAGTTGACACTGGAATTCCCCACCGGCCTGATAGACAATGAAAATCTGACCGACATTGTGTTCGGGCTGGTCGCGCCCCGGCGCGATGCCCAGACAATCTATCTGCGGCTGCCGGCCGACTCCGTGGAAATCCAGGGAAATCACGCCACCGTGAGCCTGGATCCAATTGATCCCGGTGCCCACGGACAGCTGATTGTGCAGTTTCGACCCGAAATTGGCGATGAAGTGATTGTTGACAACAGAACCGGGTCCAATCTAACAGAAGGAGATACAACAAGCTGGGATTTGCGCGCCACGATCGTAGCCGATGGCGACGTGCGCACCGACAACAACGACCACACAGTGAATCTGCGTGCAGGGTTGGAAGAACCGAGCCACTGGCTGGAGCGCAAAATCGTGGCTCAATCGCCGGGTTCACCCTTCTGGGTGCCCGTGGGCACTACCAACAGCCCCACATTGAATCTGCGCGGCATGTTGCCTACGGGTGAGACTGCGCAATTCATCCGCGCCGGCACGCAACCGGACGACACCAACCATTATTATCAGGAACGCATTGCCAACGCAGGCTATCTGAATATCTGGGTACATAGCGTGTTCGAAGCGCGCGCCACTTCCCTGGAAGCGACCCAGGTTTATTCGGTGCCGGTCGATACCCTGGGCAAATGGGCGTTGAGCCTGTCGGATCTGCCCGACGGCTTCTATCGGGTGGCAGTGGGCGATCCCGCGGCGTGTGATGCCGCCGGCAGCCGACTTGCCCCCGACGACATCTCTCAGCTGGCGGGCAACGATAATGAATGGCGCGCCATCCGTGGTTGGCTCCACGGCGCGGGGACAGTGTGCGGCCTATATGTGGTAGATTCCCGTCTGCCTATCGACCCCATGAGCCTGGGCTTTGTGGAAGTGCTCAAGGATTTGACCGCGGATTGGGGTGTGGTTGAAGAAGCGGGCAGGCCCAAAATCAACGGTCGCGTCTTTCTGCCCGATACGCTGGATTGGAACCAGGGCGATTGGCGTGTGTCGCTGCCCCAGGGCGAATATGTCGCGGTCTTCGGTCTGCGCGCCGATGGCACAAACCCCACAGAATCGGTCTTCCTGGAAGATAAATCTGGCGAGAACACTCGCAATATTGCCGCCGTGGAAACCGCCATCCCCGCGTTCTTCCAGACGGAAACCTTTTTCTTCGATGAAGCCGACGCGCTCTTTGGCAAGAGTACATTGCAAACGCCACGCGAATTGGTTGTGCATGTGGAAACTGCCTACAGCAGCCACGAATTTGTAGGCCGGGCACAGATGACGGCACTGGGGCATGTACGTGCCGAATCCTCTACGGGAGAGCGCACGCCGCTGGAACCTCTGGCCGCCGCGACGGGGCAAGTCTATCTGTTGCAAGGGGTGCAGCGAAATGGTGTGACGGCCTTTGTGCCCTGGGATGGCCGCGCCTATGGTCAACCCAACCCGGTCGGCCTGAATGCCCAGGGACAATATTCCCTGACCGCGCCGGCGGGCGTCTATCAACTGGTGGTCAATGTACCGGGCTATCAACCCACGCGCAGCCTGCCCTTCCGCGCCGATGGCCCCATTACCTACATCCTGGGTCTGCTGGCACAGGTGGAAATGCAGCCGGAAAACCAGGTCATCATCCTGGATCAGGACGGCATGACGCCCCCGGTGATAAATGTGATGCCCGGTGATAATGTACGGTTTCTCAACGCAGATGATATCCCGCGCAGCCTCACCATAGCGGGCGCGCTGGATGCCGCCTGGCTGGATGACAACCCCGATGACACCACTGTACCGCCGGAGCCGGGCAGCGATCCCAGCCCCGCCCAGACGCCCACCCAAACAACAGAACCGAGCATCCAAAGCCCCGAACTGCTCCCCGGCGAATCATTTATGGTGCGGGTCGGCGCGGCGGGAGAACTGCACATCACAGACAGCAGCGGCACCCAGCAGGACGGCCTGGTGCGGATTACCGACACGCCCACCGACCCCAGTGATCCCACTGACCCGACTGACCCTGACGATCCCACAGATCCTGACGATCCCACCAACCCGACTGACCCCAGTGATCCCACAGATCCTATCGATCCCAGTGATCCGACTGATCCCACCGATCCCAATGATCCTGACAACTCGGAAGACGGGGCCCCGCACGCTATCTTCCTTCCCCAATTAACCCGCTAGCTTAAACAAGGATGAGGGATGAAAATTATTCCACTACATAAATTTTCATCCCTCATCCCTCATCCTTCATCCTTACAAAATGGCGGTTGTCGCATTGTCGATGAGATCCCAGTCGAACTCGATGCCCAGCCCCGGCCCCTGGGGCAGATGCGCAACGCCGTCACGAATGTCGATAGGCTGTTGCAGGCCAAAATCGAAAGACGCTTCGGGCGTCAGCAATTCGAAAAAGTCGCAGTTGGCAATCGCCGCACAGCAATGCAGATTCACCAACTCCAGGGGATGCAAAATACTGGTGTGGATCTCGCAGTTTACGCCAAACGCCTCGGCCAGAGTCGCCGTTTTCATCACACCCGTCACGCCGCCCGTCCACGATACATCGGCGCGCACGCGATCCACCACCCGCGTGGCGATACACTCCGCCACCGTATAGGGGTGCTTGGCGATGACCTCTGTGCCCACCACCGGCAAATCCAATATCCGCGTCAATTCGCGCAGCGCGTGATAATTTTCATCGTGGAACGGTTCCTCGATCCAGTAGTAGTCGAGTCGTTCCAACTCGCGCCCCAGGCGCACCGCCTGTTCCAGATTGAGACATCCCACCGGATCCGACATGAGCCGGAAGTCGGGACCCACGGCCGCGCGCACGGCGCGGTGAACTTCCAGGTCTTCCTCAAAACTGCGTCCGGGCGGGTGAATCTTATACGCGGCATAACCCTTGGCGCGGATGTTCTGAGCCTCGGCGGCATAGGCTGCGGCATCGGGCAATACCAGCGAACTGGCATAGACCGGCACGTGATCGCGCGCGGCCCCAATATAGCGATAGAGGGGTTGATCTGCGGCCTGCGCGCCCAACAGCCAGAGCGCAATATCAAATGGCCCATAGGAATAGATGGGCAGATGATTCCACCAGCGGTCTTCCGTGCGCCAGGCCTGCCAGATTTGTTCCCGGTGCAGGGCATGTTTGCCCACCAGAAACGGACGCATCGCGGCCGCGGCCAATTCGCCCGATCCACGCGCCGATCGCCCGGCAAAGCCAAACGACGACGCCTCCAACCCCCCATCCGTGCGCAGCGTGACCACCAGAAACTCCAGCCCCTGCTGATGGTCGGCACTGCGCATGGCATCCTCGCGCAGTGCTTCCACCGTGTGTTGACAACAACGAATTTCAAGCTCGCTGATTCTCATCAATGCCCCCTGTGTGTAGTCCCCCTGCGAAGCGGGAATGCGTGGATTTATGCTTGCACAGCCTCAACCAGCAGCCTTAACCAGCTGGCGCATATTCGCCGCGCTCTGGGCCAGACGCTCCAGTTCCCACGCCGAAACGCGGTCATCCTCGCCCAAATCCCACGGCGTTAACCAATCCGTTTCCACAGATTCCAGCGGGGGCGCCGCATCGCGCAGGCGCAACACGGGCAGCACATGGGCAATGTCACGCGGTCCAAAGCCTGCCCAATACGCGTCATCCAGCAGACGGATGTGACGTTCGCCCAGCATTGCCATTTCCAGGTTCATGGCGATAGGCTGCCCGCCGTGGGCAGGCTTAGTGCGGAAAAGCTCGAATAGACCAGCAAAATCCACCACGCCTGCGCCAATGGCACAGTGGAACAGACGCAGGCCCGCCGCGCTGCGCGCCACGCGATAGTCTTTGAGATGCACATGCACCAGATGCGGCAGAATCTTGCGCGCAAATGCCACCGGGTCCTCGCCCACCGCCAGCGGGTTGCCCGTGTCCAGCGTAATGCCCACATGCGTGCTGCCCACAGCCTGGCAGAGTTCCACCAGCTCATCCGAAGTGGCGTCCTGATGATTTTCCACGCCAATGCGGATGTCCAGATCTTCGGCCAGCGGCGCGATGGCGCGCAGCGTGGCAATGCGCGCATCCAGCAGCTGCCGCCAGCCCGCATAGCCGCCCACGGGCGCGCGGTCACCACACAGCACCCAGCTCAACATGGTGCGCACCACGCGCACGCCCAGCCGGGCCGCCAGGCGCAAATGCTGGGGCAATTCCTCGTCGGTCAGGGGCAGCGTATCCACGGTAAGTGTCAGGCCCCGATCTGCCACCGCCGCCGCGAACGCATCCAGGGTAGCGGCGGCGGGTAAGACGGATACAGCAGGATCGGGCGCGCCCAATTCCAGGGGAATTTCCACGCCGCCCAGATCGAGCTTCTGCGCCAGATCCAGCAGATCATAGCCCGAAAGCGGCTGGGGCATAGCGCGCGGAGTATCGCGTCCCATAAAACCGATGGAATAGGGGATGGCATAGGCACAGACGCCGATGGGGAGCATAGGCAAGGTCCTTAAGATGGCGTGCACAAGTGATGGCGTGCACAGGCAGATGTGTGCATAGATGGGGGTGCAACCTGTGGCAAAGCGTTCTTCACAAGAACACGAATGAAACCCCAGACGCAGGCATCAGAGCCGCGCTGGAATGTTAACGCAATGCCAGATATATCCTTCAAGGATACCCAACAACAGAAGGCACGTCAAAGCATAATTTACAATCCCGGATATTAATGCTTCCCAGGGCAAAAAAACGATTTGCGGTCCCACCCTCGCGGGCATCACTCCACCCCAATTGCTAGGCCGCAGCCTCTGGGAATTTGTGACGGACGACACCATCCGCCAGCTTTATCGCACTATCATGAAACGCGTGCGCGCCGCAGAAATCATGCGATTCCCCAGGCTTCAATTCCCACTCCATGCCTACCGCCTTCTGGTATTAGCGTTTACTTATGTCAAGGGTATAGCACACGCGTTCGCCCGCGTCAATCCTCGCTTCCCATCCAAACCCGCTGCGTCAACCGTCCCCGGTCCCAGCGTTCGTGGATCCTGCGCACCCGAAACTCGCGCGCAGACCAGCCCAACGCCGCTACCGTCACGGCTACCTTGTCATACAGTTCCAGCGCCAGATTCGCCGGCGTGGTCATTTCCGCATCAATGTTCAGCTTCTTTTGGCGCGCCCCCTCTGCCGCCGCCGCCGCCTCGACGCGCAGATAGGTGTTATAGGTGCGGTTGGTGAGACTGAAGGAGATCGGGCGCGTGTTCGCCACCCAGGCCCCGGTCGCCATGCCCAACGCGCTGCCATCCTGTGGATCTGTGCTGAGCGTGCCCAAAATGTGACTGAACCCCAGCTGTCGAAAATCTGTCACCTCCGCCGCCTGGTCAACGATCTGTTGATTGCCCGTCTGGCCATACTGGTGCGCCGTGTCGTCATAGTCGCCGCCATCGCTGTCGCCCGGAATAATCATGGTCAGCCCAAACGTGCCGTCGTTGTTGGGCACGATGTACCATTCCGCCTGGCTGCCCATCCGATACGCCGCGCTCAACAGACTTTCCGAAGCCGCCAATGTCATGGGCAACACGCTCTCGGTTTCAAGATCCGTATTATCCACCGTCACACCCAGCCCCAGCCGCGCCGCGGCCCGGCGCAAAACACTGGCCGCGCCGTCGGTGCCATCACTCACAATCATGGGCCGCCGGCAACGTCCACTGCCCAAAAAGCCCAGCACATCGACCGCCACCACCACCACCTTATCCGTGCCCCGTTCGACACGCACAACGTAAAAGCGGATTGTCTCCGTGCCCGTCTGCGTGCCCCAGCTCAACGTGCGGTCGAGCTTTAGAATCTGCCCGACTTTCAGCGTCATGCTGCCCGTGGTCACGGGGAATTCGATGTTGAGCTGGTTCTCGTCATAGTCATATTTTGTGGGAATCAGGGTTTCATCCGTCACAGTCCCCTGCCCCGCGCCGCGCCAAACTCCGACCGCGCCCGCCACATAGAGATCGTCGCCATGTTCGGCCAACCCTGTATAGGCCGCGCTGGCCGTCACCACAAACCCCGGTAACATAATCGTTTCATCGACCAGCAGCTCACCGTCGAAGAATAAACTCACCACGCCCTCAAAAAACCCACTGCCAAAGCCGCCTTCGCCACCGATGCCCAGCTGCACAGCGCCCAGCTCGGGCAATTGGAAGAAGCGATAGTTGTTGAGCGCCAACCCCACCAGCCCCGCGCTGGTGCGGTCCAGATCGCGGGGATTGCTAAACGTGCTGCCGTCGAAGGTGAGCTCGCGCAGCCGGCTCATCCCGTTGGCGCGCTGGCGATAGACCAACACGCGCACTTCGCCGCTGCTCAAACCCGTCCGATCCACCACAATCCCCGCCGCCTGCCAATTGTTAAAGGGATATTCCACCGTGCTCCAGCTGCTGCTGTTGCCGTTGCCAAAGCGCGCCCGATAGACGCCCAGGCTATTGGTGCTGAACCCCACAAACCCATCCTGGGCAAAACCCGTGCCCGGAATCCTGGCCACCACCACATCGTTGGTCGCGTCGCCGCCATTGTAGACCGTGAACGGACTGCCCCAGCTCGCGCCGTCGTCGCCACTGGCGCGGTAATAGACATCGCCATCGTTGGCGTCGATGTAGAAGAGCCGGATCCCATCCCCACCCGCGGGATAGCGCAACGCTGCCAACGCATAGGCGCCGTTGCTGCCAATCTGTACCGCCGCCGACGGCGCCGCCCAGCTCAAATCGTTGCTGGGATTTTCAATCGTCTCCTGCCACATGCTCACGCCGCCGCCATAAAAGCGCAGGATGTTGCCGTCGCTGGTGGAGACCAACGCCGCGGGCAACTGGATTGTTTGCCCTGCATTGCTCACCAGCTGTTTCCACTGTACAGCGCCGGCGCCGCGCGTCGCGCCCCGTTCTTCGACCGTGCAACTCACGCTCGCCCGCGCGCTGCGCACCTTCTGCACAGCCAGCAAATCACTGCTCACCTGTCGCATCCGCTTCCCCCTTGCTGTCAGTCACCGCGCCGTGTCACCCTTCACCCATTCCCCACCATACCGGCGACCCGTTGAGCACACGCGCCAACCCCAGATCATAGCGGGCCTGCAACTCGCGCCGCAGCGCGTGCAAACCCGGCATGGCCTGTGTGGGCAGAGCCGGATTCTCGCTGATTTGACGCAGGCGCAGCGCAATCGCCCACAGGGCCGCCGCCAGTGTCACCAATGGCGCATGACGGCTGGGCACCGTGGTCGCGCTCGCGCCGCCCAGCCCGTCGATGGTATGGCGGCACGTGTGACGCACCCGGATCACATCGCCCACCTGGGGCGCGGCGTCACGCTCCAGATAGATTACATGGTCATCCACCGTGCGCCAGCGCACTGCCAACTGCCCAAAATTGCCGCCCGTGCGCCAGGGCCAGGCCACCGCCAACACCTCGTCCAGTGCGCTCAGGCTGCTCACATCCTGGGCCTGTCCCGCAGTGGTCACAGTTAAATCGGACTCATAGACCAACACCCCATCAAAATCCCACATCCCCCTTGCCAGGGCTTCATCCTTGAGTGCAGTCGGCCAGGTCGCGCTGTCTATCGCCGTCGCCAACAGCGCATCCAGATCTGCCCGATAGGTGGTAAGGTCGCTCATCGATCACTTCCTTCCAGCGCATTGCGCATCCCCACCATCGCCCGATGATGAATCGCCTTGGCGGCCCCATAGCTGATCGCCCAGGCCTGGGCGATCTCATCCAGCGCATAGCCGCGATAGTGGCGCAAAATCATCAGTTCCGCCTGCCGCGGCGGCAGCCTGTCCAAACCCGCGCGCACCTGCATCTGCACATCCAGCGTATCGAATCGGGACGCCGCCGCCGGGTCCACGCTATCCGGTGCAGATTC
>JBBDIO010000235.1:6561-14055 GCA_040880365.1 Litorilinea sp. | reverse complement strand
TACCAGCGCATCATGGATGCCAAAAACAAAATCAATAGGTGCGTAACGCGTTTGTTTGCAGGCGCGGACATAGCTAAAATATGAAGGCTTTGTGGTGGGCGATGCGAACACGCCACAGGAACGAGTTGCGCCAATTCTACTGTGCATTGGGGTTCCTACCCAATTGTCTGCCCCCACAACCGACGAATCCCTGGGCCGGAAAACGCTTTGACAAAGCGACAAGGCGTGTGCAACAATTATTCATTCTCTCGCCAACGCTTGTCCCGCCACTGCTGGGCATCTGCCGGGCATTCACAGCAAAACTCACCTTACTATCAGGAACCAAAAGGAGTTCGATGCGCCATGTCGCATGAAATTGGGGGCACGCTGGGGTCCGCCGCCCGCCTGGAAGGCGCGCCGGCGCAGCCCGCCATCCAACAGGTACCCGACTGGGTTCAGCACGCGGTTTTCTATCAGATTCTGCCGGATCGCTTTGCGCGCAGCACGCGCACCCGCCTGCCCGCCGGAATTCAGTTCAAGGAATGGGGCACGCCGCCCGAAGAACAGGGCTTTCACGGTGGTGATCTGCTGGGCATCGTCGACCGGCTGGATTATCTGCTGGATCTGGGGGTCAACGCGCTCTATCTCAACCCGATCTTCAGTTCGGCCTCCAATCACCGCTATCACACGTTCGACTATTTCAGCGTAGACCCCTTGCTGGGCGGCGATGCGGCCCTGCGCGAACTGCTGGATGCGGCTCATGCCAACAATATGCGCGTGGTCATCGACGGCGTGTTCAATCACGCCAGCCGCGGCTTCTGGCCCTTTCATCATGTGCTGGAAACCGGCAGCAATTCGCCCTATCTCGATTGGTTCTATGTGCGCGACTGGCCTCTGATCCCCTATCCGCCCGACGGCGACACCGATCCCAACTATGAATCGTGGTGGGGTTTGCCCGCGCTGCCCAAGCTCAACGTCGCCAATCCTGGTATGCGCGCCTATCTGCTCAAAGCCGCCGCCCACTGGATCGAATTTGGCGCGGACGGCTGGCGGCTGGATGTGCCGGAAGAGATCGACGACCCCGCGTTCTGGCAAGCCTTTCGGCGCGTGGTGCGCAAGGCGAATCCAGAAGCCTATCTGGTCGGCGAAATCTGGCACGAAGCCGAAGAGTGGCTGCGCGGCGATCGGTTTGACGCGGTGATGAACTATGTGTTCAGCCGCGCGGCCTTTGGCTTTTTTGGCGCGGAAACCCTGCGCACCGACTATCGCCCCGGCGGCTATGCCCTTGCGCCCCTCAAAGCGCCCGGCTTTGCCCATGCCATCGAGGAAATGTGCCAACTCTATGATTGGGAGATCGTGCGCGCCCAGCTCAATCTCATGGACAGCCACGACACCGCGCGCCTGTTGTGGACCGTGGGCGAAGATGAATCGGCGGCGCGGCTTTGCACGCTATTCCAGATGACCATGCCCGGCGCACCCTGTGTCTATTATGGCGACGAAATCGGCATGTCGGGCGCGACGGACCCCTATTGCCGCGCGGCCTTTCCCTGGCACCACCACCATACCTGGAATCAGGCTCTGCTGACCTTCTATCGGCGGGCGATTGCCCTGCGCCATGCCCACCCCGTTTTGCGCACCGGCGGCGTGCAGACGGTCTATGCGCGCGGTGATGTCTATGGCGTGCTGCGCGCCGATGGCATTATCAATACCTCCGGCAATAACTCTGCCACTACTGCGGGCAATATCACCGCCAATATCACCGGCAACCAGAGTGGCCCAGAATCGAACGGCGCACACGCCACAGGCGAACAGGCCATCATTCTCTTTAACGCGGGAACCGAAAGTGCGCGCGTCAATCTGCCCGACTTGCCGCCTGGCGCGCTGTCGCCTGCGGGCAAAAATCGCCGCTTTGTGGATGTCTGGAACACGGGCGAATATGCCATCCAGAACCGCGGCCTGGCGGATGTCCATATCCCCCCGCGCGATGCGGTTGTACTCATCGCCCAGGCCGACAGCTAGACGCCTGTCTATTAGCCACACGCCACATACGCTACGCAATACGACATTTCGGGGCGGAATCACAGCACAAAATCACAGCACAAAATTGAGGTATATGCTATGCCACGCGTCTATGCCATTCTCAATCCGGCTTCGGGGCGCGGGCGCGCGCCCGGCTTTCGCCAGGAAATTCTAAATGCCCTGACCCACGCCGGGTTGGAGCATGAACTGGTGGAAACCACCCACGGCGGACACGCCACCGAATTGGCCTGTGCCGCGCGCCGCGCCGGCTTTGATGTGGTGGCGGCAATCGGCGGCGACGGCACCGTGAGCGAGGTGATGAACGGGCTATATCAGGCCGCGCACCCCGACGAACAGGTGGGCACACTGGCGATATTTCCCAGCGGGTCGGGCAACGATCTGGTAGATATGCTGGGCGCGCCCAAAACGCCCGCTACGGTTGCCCAGCACATTGCGGCCCAATCGACGCGCGCCATTGACCTGGGGTTTGCCGAATATAGCGTAGCCGGCGAAATCCACCAACGCGCCTTCGACAACAACCTGGGGCTGGGCTTCGAGGCGCAAGTGACGCTGGAAAGCTATAAACTGCGCAAACTGCGCGGCACGCTGCTCTATATCACAGCCGCGCGGCGCGCCTTGCGCGCCTATAGCGCGCCCCGTCTCACGATTGCCTGGCTAGATGCCGACCACCAGGCCCAGACGCGCACCCTGGAATCACTCATGATTTCCATCGGCAACAGTGCGCGCACGGGCGGCGGCTTCTATCTCACCCCCGCGGCCATCCTCGATGACGGTCTATTGGACATTGCCATCGCCAAAAAGCTGCCCCGCTGGCGAGTATTGGGCCTGTTGCCCAAGGCGCTGTTTGGCAAACACACCACCGATTCCGCGGTCGAAATGGCGACCTGTCGGCAGGTTCGCATCACCTGCCACGATGTGGTCCCCATGCACCTGGATGGCGAAGTAGTCACCGAGGCTGTGGAGTGGGTTGATATTCGCGTCGAACCCAGACGCCTGCGGGTGGTAGCATAGTCTGAGATGCAGTCTGTGATGTAGCCTGTGTGTCAACGACAGACGCGTGCGGAAAAGACGCAGCCCAGAGTTTGTCAATCCTTTTCGCGGCCTGCCCACCAGTCTGATATAATCAGAGTCTGGTATAATCAGGTTTCATTTTACCCAGGTGGGCCTGTGGCGCATGTGGGTCTTTTTACTTGACCGGATTACTTGACCGGATTACTTGACCGGATTACTTGACCGATGAAAAGTAGTGAAATAGTGACTGTGAAGTGATAGTGGTGAATCTGGTATGGCGACCATAAAATCGCAGAATCGCCCGCCGTCTGAACCGGAACGGCGGCGCAACCGCCCGCAAGCAGGCGCGCCCAAGCCGTCTGACGCGTCGCCACCGGCCACACCATCCCGGCGCAAACCGGCACGCGCGCCTGCGCCGCAAACCGAAGGAACACCCCGCCGTCGGCAGGCGCCAGAAGATGCGTCGCGTGCCGATGCCCGGCGCAGCGAAATCACCCGCGCGCCCGACGCGCCTACCCAGCCGGGTCCCCCCCTGGCAATGCAGGCGGACGCCTCGTTCGATACCGGTGTGCGTCCTGCGCCAGAGCTGGGCAACAGTGCCACCGTCAGTGCCCAGTTGTGGCTCCAGGATTCTCCCTGGCGGGTAACGGGCGGATGGTCGGTGCTGGCTGCGCTGGTGGCCTATGGTCTGCTTGCACGCAGCTTTTTTGTCGATTGGCGGCTGGTGGCGCTGGCCCTTTTGCTGGCTGACCCGTTGTGGGGCAGCATCTGGCGACTGGCAGGCGGCAGAACCGCGCTTTTGCCCCTGCGCCGCCAGACCCAGGCCAGCCCCTTTTGGCTGCCCTATTTGCGACCGGGTTCGCCCGCGGCCCAACTGCTCGGCTGGGATCAGGCGTATGCCACGCCCGACGGCTCGCCCCGCGACCCATCGGCAGAGCAACATCACTCGGCGGCAGGGCTGCATAATGTAGTGCCGTTGGTCTTTCGCGTGGCCCTGCCCACGCTGGTTCTGCCGCTTGCCATTGGCTGGGTATTGGGTGTGCAGGCGCTGTGGCTGACGGTGGGCGTGATTGTGGTGAGCGTGTTGGGCTGGCTGGGCCGTCACTTTCTGGCCGAACCGCCGGGCATCTTCCAGAGTCTGGTCACCGTCACCTTGCCCTGGGTGCTCATGCTGGGCCTGCTCAATATGCCGGGCGATCACGAACTATTCGCGCTGCACGCCGCGCTAATCCTTCTGTGGACAATCCACCACTGGGGACAGGTACGCGTGTCGCGCGTCGATTGGAGCGCAGGCCCCGGCAGCGACCGCCTGGGGATCGGCTTGCTCGCCTTTGCCGACCTGGGGATGGGCGCGCTGCTGATTGTGGCCCAGACTCCGCTGTGGCTCGCACCCCTGGCGATTTTGTGGCTGCCCACCTATCTCACACTCTATCAGGGCAAACGCGTGCAAAGGCTTGCGTTCTGGTGGCTGGCGGCTCTGCTTCTGAGCAGCGCCGCGATTGGCAGTCGCATGTTCTAGCCCCTGGACACTCACCACCTGTTGCCTTTGGCGTTCAGTTTGACGTGCCGCCAGTTGATGGCAGATCAGATAGTTGGTTGCCCATAGTTGATTGCATAAATTTATGCAATGAGAAATAGAGAGAGGCACATCATGAGTCAACCGCCCGAATCGAAAACCGTTTTAACCGACGCCGGCATTGAAATTCCAGGCGATAGCCCATCCGCCAACGATGCGCCCCCCAGCGGCAAACAGGAACGATTGGGCGGCTTTGGTGAACCCGAAGAGACTACCGCCGAAACTACCCCAGATACCACGCCAGAGGCCACGCAGGCGACAAGCGCCGATGGTTTAACGCTGGAACAATTGCGCCGCGACGATGAGGTCACCGCGCTGATTGGCGGCGCCAACGATTCTCTGCGCGCCCTGGGCTATACCGAACATGGTCGTCGCCATGCCGGGCTGGTGGGCCACATTGCCGAAAATGTGCTCACACATCTGGGCTTTCCCCAGCGCACAGGACAGCTCGCCAACATGGCAGGCTATCTCCACGACATCGGCAACGCCATCCACCGGGAAAATCACGCCATGAGCGGCAGCCTGTTGGCCTGGAATATCCTGACGCGCCTGGGCATGTCCCCCCAGGAACGGGTCATCATCATGAACGCCATTGGCAACCACGAAGAAGAGCGCGGCCTGGCGACCACACCCGTCGCCGCGGCGTTGATCATTGCCGACAAGGCCGATGTCCAC
This sequence comes from Litorilinea sp., assembly GCA_040880365.1. Lineage (GTDB taxonomy): Bacteria > Chloroflexota > Anaerolineae > Caldilineales > Caldilineaceae > JBBDIO01. The sequence goes on along the minus strand of JBBDIO010000235.1, from coordinate 8,774 downwards.
CGCAGCCGGGTCCAGAATCCCAGCATGGACGATTTCGACATCCACGACCGGGTCAACTATGCCACTACGCGCAGTTTTGTGCGTGTGCGCCCCGATGAAAAAGTCATTGCGCTGGAGCTGGAAATCGACGCCAACTATGCCCAGGTGATGGAATATTTCGAGATTTTCCTGGATCGCATGACCATGGTGCGCCAGTCCATCGAATTTCTGGGCTGCACTTTTCAGCTCATTATCAACGAAACCCGATTTTCCTGATCGCTCCACACCGATGCGATTGGGCCTAACCACGCCTAACCACAACGATTCACTTGCCAGCAACAGGAACACACCGATGCGTATTGTCCGCTTTATTCAAACCGATTTGATCCAAACAGATTCTATCCAAAACGGTTCTGCCTCCCGCGATTTCGATGCCGCCCAGTGGGGCATTCTGGAAGACGACCAGGTAACGCCCCTGGCCCATGCGCCCTGGATAGGCTGGACCGGCCCCGACGCCGGTCCCCAGCCCGAAATCGCGGGCGCGCCACTGCCGCGCCACGCCGTGACGCTGGTTGCACCGGCTACGCCCACCAAGCTGGTCTGTGTAGGTCGCAACTATGCCGAACACGCGGCCGAACTGGGCAATGAAGTGCCCACCGAGCCGCTGATCTTTCTCAAGCCGCCCACCACCGTCATCGGGCCGGATGCGCCGGTCGTCTACCCCAACCTGAGCGGGCATGTGGACCACGAAGCCGAATTGGCGCTGGTCATCGGCAAACGCTGTCGCCACCTGGCCGAAGCCGACGCCGCCTCAGTTATCTTTGGCTATACACTGGCAAACGATGTCACCGCGCGCGATCTCCAGCGCAAAGACAGCCAATGGACGCGCGGCAAGGGCTTCGATACCTTTGCGCCCATCGGCCCCTGGGTCGATACCGCCTATGATCCGGCCAACCGGGCCGTGCGCTGTCGCGTCAACGACCAGGTGCGCCAGGATAGCAATACCAGCCTGCTCATCTACTCCATCGCCAATGTGCTGGCCTTTGTAACAGCTTTTATGACCCTGGAACCCGGCGATCTGGTGCTGACCGGCACGCCCGCAGGAGTCGGCCCGGTGCAGCCCGGCGATGTCATGGTGGTCGAAGTCGAAGGTCTGGGCGAACTTTCTAACCCGGTCATCGCAGAATAACGCACAGAATCGCGCACTGAATCACGCACAGGCCGCGGCCAACACATCAACACTGCCCCCTGGGCATCTTGCACCGGGATAGCGATTATTCCCGTGCAGTTTGCCCCGTTGGGGGTTCACGGATTTAGAAAGGAACCGTCGCCATGTCGATACCGTCGCTTTCCCATTTTCTGGATATCGATACGCTCCTCCCCGCGCAGGTTTGGGGACTTTTGCGGCTGGGCAAGGAACTCAAGGTTGAACACAAGCGTTTAGGCGTCAATGCGCCCATCCTGGCGCACAAATCGCTGGCGCTTCTGTTTCAAAAGCCGAGCCTGCGCACGCGGGTCAGCTTTGAAATGGGAATGCAGCAACTGGGCGGCTACGCGCTCTATATCAGCCCCAACGAAGTGGGATTGGGCACACGCGAAAGCGCGCCCGATGTGGCGCGTGTGCTGGATGGATATGTGAATGGCATCATGGCGCGCGTTTTCGACCACGCGCACATGCTGCAACTGGTAGAATATAGCAACGTTCCGGTCATCAACGGGTTGAGCGATTTCAGCCACCCGTGCCAGGCCCTGACCGACGCTTTTACGATTTGGGAACACTTTGGACAACTGCAAGGTCTTACTGTGGCGTATGTAGGCGATGGCGCCAACAATGTGGCGACCAGCCTCTTGATGATTGCCGATAAAGTCGGGCTTTCGATGCGCATTGTCGCGCCCGAAAACTATCAGCCCGACCCTGCGCTCTTGCATAGCCTGGATGTAGACGTCACCGTGACCGCCGAGCTGGATGGCGTAGTGGGCGCGGATGTGCTCTATACCGATGTCTGGACGAGCATGGGCCAGGAAGAAGAACATGCCGCCCGGCTGGCCGTGTTTGCGCCCTATCAGCTGAATGCCGAGCTGGTGAAACGCACGCGCAACCCCGAAGTACAGGTCATGCACTGTCTGCCCGCCCACCGCGGCGAAGAGATCACCAACGAAGTCGCCGACGGCGCGGCCAGCCTGCTCTTTCCCCAGGCCCACAACCGGCTTCACGCCCAAAAGGCCATTCTGGC
>JBBDIO010000235.1:0-6461 GCA_040880365.1 Litorilinea sp. | reverse complement strand
AAGATGACCGATTTCCTCATCTTGCTGGGTCGCCTGGCAGAATTTCGCAATTTACTGGATATTGCGCTGGTCACCGCCGCGTTCTATCTCGTGCTGGCCTTGTTTCGCGGCACCCAGGCGATCCAGTTGGTGCGCGGCATTCTGGTATTGGTATTGCTCACCGCCGCGGTTAACCAGGTTGTAGATCTCACCGCGTTTCGCTGGCTGCTCAATAGCAGCGGCGCACTGTTGCTGGTCGCCATTCCGGTCATTTTTCAACCGGAACTGCGCCGCGCTCTGGAACGGGTGGGACGGTCCACGCCGCTCTTGCTGCGGCGCGCCGACAACACCAGTACCCAACAGGTTATCAACGAGGTAATCAAGGCTGTGGAATTGATGGCCGGCCGTAAAATCGGGGCCATCCTGGTTTTTGAAGGAACAACCGGTTTGAAAGAACTCATCGACCGGGGCACCGAGCTGGATGCTGCGGTATCTGCCGAACTATTGACCACGCTCTTTTTCCCCAATACCCCCCTGCACGATGGGGCGGTGATCATCAGTGGCGACCGCGTCGCGGCGGCGGGCTGCGTCTTGCCCCTCTCCCAGCGCGACCTGGGCGATTCGCAATTGGGCACCCGGCACCGGGCCGCGATTGGCGTCACCGAACAGGCCGATGCCCTGGCAGTCGCCGTATCCGAAGAAACCGGCCGCATTTCCGTCGCACGCAACGGGCGCATCCTCCGCATCGAAAGCGGCAGGCTGCGCACGCTGTTGAGCGACTTTTATCGACCCTAAGCGAGGCGAATTTTGAAAGTCGGTACCCTGCGAGCCTCACGTACCCGCTGGCGACGGTTGGGCGAACAGATTTCGACGCTGTTGCTCTCGTTGGTGTTGGCGGTGATCGTGTGGCTGATTGCAGTCAATCAGGAAAACCCTATCGTCCAACGGCAATTTAATGAGCAGATCGCGGTCTCTGTGCGCGGGCTGGCGGCGCAATATCAGATCGTCCAGGATCTAAGCCGCGAAACCGTGAGCGTAACACTGCAAGGCCCCCAGAACAATTGGGAAAGCCTGAACGTGGGCGACTTCATCGCCTTTATCAATCTGGCGGGGCTGGGCAATGGTACCCACGATGTGCCGGTGACCGTCGAAGTGTTGGATCCGCAGATGAGCGTTGCCAGCGTACAGCGCGCCCAATTGCGCGTGCAGATCGATGAAATCATCGAACGCACTGTGCCTGTGCGCGTCGATATCATGGACGCCGCAGCCTTTGGCTATGAATGGCAACCGCCGATTGTCGAGCCTGTGAGCGTAACAGTGCGTGGCCCCGAAACCCAGGTCAACCAGGTGGTAAGCGCGCGCGCAGAAGTCTTTATGCGCAATGCCAAAAGCCAGGTAGAACGCACACAACCGATTGTCGTCCAAAACAGCCAGGGCCAAACGGTGCCACGCGTCGAAAGCGCGCCCACGACTGTACAGATTATTGTGCCGGTAGAACAATGGCCGGGGCGCAAGGAAGTGGCCGTGCGCGTCAACCTCAACGGCCAGCCCGCCGCGGGCTATCGGCTGAGCAATGTACGGGTCAACCCCTCTACCGTCGTCCTTTCGGGCGCAGTCGATGTATTGGCCGAGGTGCCCGGCTTTGTCGAAACCGAGGCGATCTCGCTGACAGGCGCCACCGGCGAACTGCAACAGCGGGTGCAACTCAATATCCCCGAAGGCGTCACCTTGTTCGACGCCAACGTGGTAGATGTGACGATTAGCATCGCGGCCATCGAAGGGGGCAGCACCGCGCGCCAGGCGCCGGTGATCCAGGGGCTGGGTCCCGGACTGGAGGCAACCGTCGCGCTGGATATGGTGGATGTGATCCTCAGCGGGCCGTTGCCCCTGCTGGAATCGCTGGAACCCGACGATATCTTTGTAATTCTGGATCTGTCGGGGCTGGTGGTGGGCAACCATGTCGTCGTGCCGCGGGTGGTGGTGCCCACCGGCATCCGCGCCGAAGGGGTCTTGCCCCAAAGCGTGGAAGTGTTGGTCCGCCCCTCGGCGCTAGAGACACCCGACCCGCTGCTAAATGGCGCGGAAGGCGATCCGCGCACCAATCTCCCGCTCGAACCGGATGACACACCCGACGCCGCGGCCCCGGCGGGGACCCCGGCTGCCACACCAGACGCCACAACAAGCCCCAGCCAACCCGAATCGCCAACCAACGCGCCGGAATCAAATCCGGCCATGCCGGCTCCCTAGAGGTATAATAGAAAGATTGTTCCCCGCGCGTTATAATAGAACGCGAAACTGCGCAGATGGGCTGTTCCACCTGGGCGCGGGGTATCCATTCAAGGAAATGTAAGCAATGAGTCAGCGAAAACCGGTCGTGGCGTTGGTAGGCCGGCCCAATGTAGGAAAATCAACCTTATTTAATAAGCTCGTCGGCAGCCGCACCGCGATTGTCGAGGATCTGCCCGGCACCACGCGCGACCGCATCTATGGCGACAGCGACTGGAATGGCGTCGGCTTTATTGTCATCGACACCGGCGGGCTGGAAGCGCCCTCGGAGCTGCACGGCAAACGCTCGCGCCACGCCGTACAGACCCCTCTGGCGACCGATTCGGTCAACTTTGTCGAACACATTCAAAACCAGGCGCGGCTGGCGCTGGAAGAGGCCGACGCGGTGATTCTGGTGGTCGATGGGCGCGATGGCGTCACCGCCGCCGATAGCGATATTGCCGCGGTCTTGCGCGCCACCGAAAAGCCCATCTTTGTGGCGGTGAACAAAAGCGAAAGTCGCCAAAGCCAACTCGACGCCGTCGAATTCTGGCAACTGGGTCTGGCAGAGCCAATCGCCATCAGCGCCTATCACGGCGAAGGCGTCGGCGATCTCCTGGACGAAGTGGTCAAAGTTTTGCCGCCCTATCCTTTTGAAGAAGAATCTGTCGAAGGCATTGGTATTGCCATTGTGGGGCGGCCCAATGTGGGCAAGAGCAGCCTGCTCAACGCCATGCTGGGCCTGGAACGCGCCATTGTCAGCGATGTGCCCGGCACCACCCGCGACCCCATCGATACCCAGATTAAATATCACGGCCAGACGATTACCCTGATCGATACGGCAGGCGTGCGCCGGCGCGGCAAGGTGGAACCGGGCATCGAAAAATATAGCGTGTTGCGCAGTATGCGCAGTATCGACCGCGCCGATGTGGCCCTGTTGCTCCTCGACGCCGTAGAGGGGCTTACCGCCCAGGATGCCCATGTGGCGGGCTATGTGCTGGAGATGAAAAAAGGTGTGGTCGTTGTCGTCAACAAATGGGATGCGCTGGAAAAAGACAACCACACCATGCTGGAATTCACGCGCAAGATCCGCACCGAATTGCGCTTCCTGGACTATGTGCCGGTCATCTTCATCAGCGCCAAAACGGGCCAGCGCATCAACACGGTGTTGCCCACCGCGCTGGAAGTCGCCGACGCCCGCCAGCACCGATTGGGCACCAGCGAATTCAACCAACTCCTGACCCGCGCCTATGAGGGCAACCCCCCGCCGTCGCGCCTGGGGCGTCCTTTCCGCATCTACTATGGTACGCAGGTCGCGGTATCGCCGCCCACCTTTGTGATCTTTGTCAACGATCCCGAATTGGCCCACTTCTCCTATGTGCGCTATCTGGAAAATCAAATCCGCGCCCACTATCCGTTTGCAGGCACGCCCATTCAGATTTTCCTGCGTCCGCGCAGTGTGAAAGAGTAAACCTGGGCCGGTGCGCCCCCGCGATTGCAGGGAACACCGGCCTGGACCATGGAAACTGATGAGACGATTACGCAGCTATAGCATTGAACTGTTTTTGGTCATTGTACTCGCCGGCGCCGTGGGATTCTTTGCCTATCTGGGCTATGGGTTGCTTTCACCCAGCCTGACCGCCGAACCATTTTCGGGCGAACAAGCCCTGCGCTATGCCGTGGAACAGACGGAATTTGGCGACCGCATTACGGGCACCGAACCCAATATTCGTGCCGGTGACTGGATTATCGAGCAGTTGCGCGAACAGGGTTGGGATGTAATCATCCAACCCTTCACCATCAATGGCACGCCCGCGCGCAACATTGTCGCCATTCAGGGCGGCGGCGGCATTGCCAACCAGCGGGTCGCCCTGCTCACGACGCACTACGATTCACGCGTCTATGCCGACCGGGATCCCCAGGTCGCCAACCACATTCAACCCGCGGGCGGCGCCAATGCCGGCGCATCGGGCGTGGGTGTGCTGCTGGAACTGGGCCGCACGCTGGATGTCGCGCTCACCGGCCACACGGTCTGCATGGTCTTTCTGGATGCCGAAGACAATGGCGGGCTGGAAGGTTGGCCCGCCAATGGCGGCGCACAAATTTTCCTCAGCCGCTTTGAAGAAGACTTCCCCCGCTGTGTCGGGCCGCGCTTTGCCGTGCATGTGGCCCAGGTGGGCGGGCTGGAACAGGAATTCTATGCCGCGGGCGAAAGTGACCCGGCGCTCCAGACCAGCATCTGGCAGATCAGCCAGGAACAGGGCTATGTGGGCTGGCGTGTGCAATCTTCGGGCGAAGGTCTCATCAATACGCATGTACGCTTTCGCGAACAGGGAATTCCTGCCATCGCCATTGCCGGGCTGAATTATCCCTATCGGCATACCATTGCCGATACCGTCGACAAGCTGAGCGCGCAAGCCATGGAACAGATTGGACGCACGCTCAAAACCTGGCTAGAGCGCGGCGCACCTTTTTAGTATACACACCACCCCTGGCACACAGGCAGATTCAAGCCATCTGCCACCGTCTGCCCCATCTTTACCTACTATCTGTACCTACGAGCTATAGCTCAATTCCAGAATCCACCAGCGCCCGCCACGCCACGCAAACTGCCAGCGATCTGCGCCATTTTCCACAGACAGAATCGCGCCTTCTGCCAATGAGGGCAGCCGGGGCAATTCTAGCTGCGCCAGCGCATCCGCGACCAAAGGTGGCGGCGCATGGGGAAAAACCGCCACCCGATACCGGCTCAACACCGCGGGTCGGCCTTCCCACCGATAGTGGCGACTGGTATCTGCCTCTTTACCTGCCGTACCCCGCCGATCGATCACCCGGCTGTCTTCGGCCCACAGAAACGCGAGCCGCGCCAAATCGCCCGTCCCCGCGGCCCGGCGTTCGGCGGTGATTAGCCACGGAATGGCCTGGACGGGTTCTCCACTCACCTGATCCGCGGGCATGTCGGGCAGGGTTTCCGCGCCCGGCAAATCCTGCGCGGCCTGTGCAACGGGCGTGGTCATCGGGGCAGGCGCCACAGTCCCGCGACAGCCGACCAGCAGCCCCATCACCAGCACCAGCCCAAGGGGCAGCCCTCGCGCAAGCAGCCGACCGCGCCGCGTGCACTCCCTGCGCACCCTATGCTTTCGTTTAGGGTTTGCGATTCCTCGCGCCGATTGGCAAGATCGGAGGCCGCCGACTATACTGAAACAGATATAGAAAGGTTGCATATATCTACTCGCTTGGGTCTGGACTCCAGCATGGCTCAAATGCAGGCAGATTTCCCTATCGAACTCATTCAACGTCTACCCTCATCCACGCAACCAGAGCATTTCTACACGTCAGATCTATTCGTCAGATCGAGGAGTTAATTTACATGAATCCGGTCATATTTCAAATTGGCCCATTCTCATTATATTGGTATGGGGTCTTCATTGTGGGCGGGGCAGTCATCGCCGCGTGGATTGCCAGCCTGTATGCCGAGCGCGCCGGCGACGACCCCGACCATGTCTGGAACCTGTTGGCCTGGTCGCTGATTGTGGGCATCATCGGCGCACGCCTCTATCATGTGGTCAGCACGCCCGCCGATGGCCTGGGCTGGCCCTATTATCGTGAAAACCCCATCGAGATTATCAATTTCTGGAGTGGCGGTTTTCGCGGCCTGGGCATCTATGGCGGGCTGGTGGGCGGCATCCTCGCCATCGCCGTCTATTGCTGGTACAACAAGCTCAATGTACTCCGCTATCTGGACTATATCGCGCCCAACGTATTGATCGCCCAGGCGTTGGGGCGCATGGGCAATTTCGTCAATCAGGAACTCTATGGCCCGCCGCTAAGCGCGCCGTGGGCCTTTCATATCAACCCCGCCCATCCCTGCCAGTTGCCGCGCGAACTGCCCAACGCCATCCAGCCCTGTGGCGTGGGCAATCTCACCCAGGAAACGATGGCCTGGTATGCCAACAACGGCTATCACCCCACCTTTTTCTACGAAGCGCTGTGGAATGTGCTGGCGTTTGCAGTGGTGGCGCTCATCATCTGGAAATTTGGGCCGCGGTTGCGGCGTGGCGATGCCACCCTGCTCTACTTTATCGCCTATCCCCTGGGCCGTTTGTGGGTAGAAGCCTTCCGCCCCGATGCGTGGGTCATGGGTCAACTGGCGACGGCGCAGTGGATTGCCATCGTCTGTATCGTGGTGGCCGCCGTGCTCCTGTTCATGCGCCACC
>JBBDIO010000234.1:0-14060 GCA_040880365.1 Litorilinea sp. | reverse complement strand
CCCTCTGCGCCAACCTTCTTTTCTTGTTAATGTCCAAAGTGATATGTAGCTAGCCCATGCAATACAAAACTTTTGGCAAAACCGGCTGGGAAGTCTCCAGCATTGGTCTCGGCACCTGGAATATCGGCAACCAATGGGGCGAAATCGATGACGTGACCGCCTGGGCGACCGTGCGCGCGGCGTTCGAACACGGTGTCAACCTGTTCGATACCGCCGAATCCTACGGCATCCCCAACGGCATTGCCGAGGAACGGCTGGGCACTGCGCTGGTCGGTCTGCGCCACCGCGTCTATATCGTCAGCAAAATCGGCAACTGGGGCAAGCGCACCGGCGGCGGCCTGCCCAAAACCAGCGTAGACCTGATCCGCATCAGCGGTCATGCCATTCTCCACCGCCTGCGCACCGATTATCTGGACGTCGTGCTCTGCCATGAAGGCGATCTCCAGGACCCCGACATCTATCTGGCAGGCTTTGAAGCGCTCAAGGCCGAAGGCCGTCTGCGCGCCTATGGCATCTCCACCAACAGCCTCGATGTCCTCAAACGCTTCAACGTCAACAACACATGCAGCGTCGTCCAAGTAGACTATTCGCTGCTCAACCGCGCGCCCGAATCCGACTTTCTGCCCTATTGCCAGGAACACAATATCGGCGTGATGGTGCGTGGCCCGCTGGCAAAAGGCCTACTCTCCGGTCGCTATACCCACGAGTCCATTTTCACCGACGACGTGCGCGCGGTCTGGCACGCCGACGAAAAATCCCAGGCGGCCTACCGCGCCCAGATCGATCAGGTCGAGGCCATCAAGTCCAGGCTGCCTGCCGATGCCGATATGATTAGCACCGCCTTGCGCTATGTGATTTCCCATCCGGCCATTTCGACGGCCATTCCCGGCGCAAAATCGCCGCAACAGGCCATTGCCAATGCCGCCGCCGGGGCCGAATATCTGCCTGCCTCGCTCCTGGAAACCTTGCAACAATGAGCAACAAGACCCTGCGCAGTCGGGAATGGTTCGGTCGTCCCGACCAATTAGGCTTTATTCATCGTAGCTGGATCAAAAACCAGGGCCATCCCGATCAGATGTTCGACGGCCGCCCGGTGATAGGCATCTGCAATACATGGTCCGACCTCACGCCTTGCAACGCGCATTTTCGCATCCTGGCCGAAATGGTCAAACGCGGCGTCTACGAAGCGGGCGGCTATCCCCTGGAGTTTCCGGTTATGTCCCTGGGCGAAGCCATTATGCGCCCCACCACTATGCTCTATCGCAATCTGGCCTCGATGGATGTGGAAGAATCCATCCGCGCCAACCCGCTGGACGGAGTGGTCATCCTCGCCGGCTGCGACAAGACCACACCCTCCACACTCATGGGCGCGGCCAGCGTGGATCTGCCCACCATCGTGGTTTCCGGTGGACCTATGCTCAATGGCAAATTCAACGGCAAGGATATTGGATCAGGCACCGATGTCTGGAAATTCACCGACGATGTGCGCGCCGGGCGCATGAGCCAGAAAGATTACGCCGAGGCCGAATCGTGCATGTCGCGCAGCGACGGCCACTGCAACACAATGGGCACAGCCTCTAGCATGGCCTGCATGGTGGAGGCGCTGGGGCTGACCCTGCCCAGCGGCGCAGCCATTCCCGGCGCAGATTCCCGGCGCAAACGCCTCGCGCATCTGGCCGGTAATCGCATTGTAGAAATGGTGCGCGAAGACTTAACGCTTTCCAAGGTGCTGACCCGCGCCGCATTTGAAAACGCCATCTGCGTCAACGCGGCCATCGGCGGCTCCAGCAATTTCATCGTGCATCTGCTTGCCATTGCCGGGCGCATGGGCGTGGAGCTGGAACTGGACGACTTCGACCGGCTCGCAAGCCATCTGCCTCTCTTGCTCAACCTCATGCCGTCCGGCCAATTCCTCATGGAAGATTTCTACTATGCCGGTGGGTTGCCTGTCATCATCCAGGAACTTGAAGCAATTCTCCACATGGACGCGATCACCGTCACGGGCAAGACAGTCGCCGAAAACACGGCCAATGCCAAATGCTATAACCGGGAAGTCATCGGCACAATGGACGCGCCCTTTCAGACCGAAGCGGGCATGGCCGTCCTGCGCGGCAATCTGGCGCCTTCCGGCGCGATTATCAAGCCCTCGGCAGCCTCACCCGAACTGCTCACCCACCGCGGCCCCGCCGTTGTGTTCGAAACCGTGGAAGAATACCACGCCCGCATTGATGACCCGGATCTGGAAGTCACCGCCGACAGCGTGCTGGTGCTCAAATATGTCGGCCCGCGCGGCTATCCGGGTATGCCCGAAGTAGGCAACATGGGGCTGCCCGCCAAGCTGCTCAAGGTCGGCGTCACCGACATGGTGCGCATCTCCGATGGGCGCATGAGTGGCACCGCATTTGGCACGGTTGTGCTCCACGTCGCGCCCGAATCCGCGATTGGCGGCCCGCTGGCGTTGGTAGAAAATGGCGACATGATCGAGCTGGACGTGCCCAACCGCCGCCTGCACCTCGACGTGCCCACGGCTGAGTTGGAACGGCGCCGCGCCGCGTGGCAAGCACCCCTCGCGCCCCACACCGAACGCGGCTATTCCCGGCTCTATGTCGAACACGTCCAGCAGGCCGACCGCGGCGTCGATCTCGACTTCCTGGTGGGCAAATCCGGCGCATACATCCCGCGCGACTCCCACTAGACTTTTACAGCGACTTCGCGTGTCAGCGTTTTCAATACAAAAAGCATCACAAACAACAAGATCAATATAGATGTCACGGAAACGACCGTAGGCAACCCTAGTGATAGACTGCTACGAATTGGACCTATGCTTAAAATTTCCGTCGAAAGCGCCTCTCCCAGACCCACTATCATCACACCCACCAGAACGGATAGCGCACCGATCCAGAGACGGTAATTGTAGAACGCAAGACCAATAATCCAGCCGACAAGATAATACAGCAGATAGAACATTCCATTCATCAGAAAGGTCACACCAGGGCTTCCCACTTGCATCTCCATATCGGAAGCAGAAATCTGGAGATTGACCCAGCCGACGATACTGACGAGCAGCGCAAAGCTATAGGCAAGCAAAGTCGTGGAAAAGGCACAGCCCCAAAAGAAACTCCGTCGCGTTACCCCCAGCGCGACATAGGAGGTTAGATAGGATCTAACCGCAAAAAACCCTAGAATCAGCATAAATATCCTCGTGGAAGCGCCCAGTGACATCCCAAAATAGATGGAGACTTCACCTTCACTTGCCAGCCACGGAACCACAAATACCACGACGAGTTGAATTGCGAACATGACCAACAGATAGAATACGGAGATCATGCCGTTCCCCAGATACATGTCGCGCGTGATTTTCCCGATGGTATTAAGCGTCATTCTGTTCGCTCTCCTTCGCCGTTAAATAGATGAACAAGTCCTGTAAAGGCGAATGCTCAATTGACAGCCCCCTGTTTGCGGCAAACGACATGACCGAACTCTACAGCGCGCCGCCCCCCACCTGGGTCGTAGGGGCATTGATCACCTGGGAATAGAAACAGGCCGGTTAACAGGGAACTTCCCCGCCAACCGGCCTGTTTTACACTCCGCTTCAGCCCGCCTACTCCACCCTCTATTCCACCGTCACACTCTTTGCCAGATTGCGCGGCTGATCCACATCTGCCCCGCGCTGCAAGGCCATCTCATACGCAAAAATCTGCAACGGAATCACCGCCAGAATAGGCATGATAAACTCATTGCAGCGGGGAACCGGCAACAGCGCATCCACCATTTCGGCCAATAGCGCATCATCGGCATGTCCCACCGCCAGCACCAGGCCATTGCGCGCCTTCACCTGCTGCACCTGGCTCAGCATCTTGTCGTATACCCGATCTTGCACACATAGCGCCACCGTCGGCATATTCGGCTCGATGAGCGCAATTGGCCCGTGTTTCATCTCGCCCGCGGGATAGCCTTCGGCGTGGATGTAGCTAATCTCCTTCAGCTTGAGCGCGCCTTCGCGGGCAATGGCATAGTGCAAGCCGCGCCCGATATAAAGAAAATTGTGATAGCGCGCATACGTTTGCGCCAGCTGCGCATATCTGCCACTTTTACGCGCCTCCTCCAGCAGACCACCCGCCAGCCCTGGCAGACGGCCCATTTCGGCCACCAACGCTGTGCGCTGTGCATCATCCAGCGTCGCCCGCAGCTCGCCCAGCGCAACCGCGACCATCAGCAGACAGGTCAGCGAAGAAGTAAACGCTTTCGTACTCGCCACACCGATTTCCGGCCCGGCTTGCATGGGCACAACCCCCGCACACAGCCGCGCCGCCTGGCTGTTCACCACATTCACAATCGCCAGCGTGTGCGCGTCCTGGCGCTGGGCTTCTTCAATCGCCGCCAGCGTGTCTGCCGTTTCGCCGCTCTGTGTAATCGCGATGACCAGCGTATTGGGCGAAAGCACCGGGTCCCGATAGCGAAACTCCCCGGCATAGTCCACTTCCACGGGGATGCGCGCCAGCCGTTCGATATAGTGCTTGCCCAGCAGCCCCGCATAATAGCTGGTCCCACACGCCGTAATCACAACCCGTTCCAGCTTGGCGGCCTGGCTGCGATCCAGCCCCAGCTTTTCCAGGCGCACCGTCGCGCCTGCCAGATCCAGCCGTCCGCGTAGCGTATCGGTCAGACTCTGCGCCTGCTCGTAGATTTCCTTCTGCATAAAATGATCATACGGCCCGCGCTCCACGGCTTCCGGCGACCAGTCTACGGTCACAGGTTGCTTGGCATAGCGATCGCCCGCCAGGTTGCCAAATTCCACACCCGCCGCGGTCAATACGGCAAACTCGCCGCTCTCCAGATAGACCACCTCGCGCACATGCTCCACAATCGCGGGCAAGTCGCTCGCGACCATAGATTCGCCCGCGCCCAGACCAATGGCAACGCCCCCGGCATTGCCCACACGCGCCGCGATGAGCTGGCCGGGGTGGGCGCGACTCACAACCACAACCGCGCTCGGCCCGCGCAGCTCGGCCAACGTCGCCCGCACCGCCCCTTCCAGATCGGCGTCGCTGCCATTGTGGTAGTGATAGTGCAGCAAGTGGACAATCGTCTCCGTATCCGTATCACTGGCAAACGCATAGCCCAGCTCGCGCAGACGTGTCCGCAATTCGGCAAAATTCTCTACAATCCCATTCTGCACGACTGCAAACTCTTGATCCGGGCTGATATGTGGGTGCGCATTGCGCTCACTCGGCGGACCGTGGGTTGCCCAGCGCGTATGCCCGACCCCCACACAGCCAACCACCGGCGAATGCTCGACCACCGTTCGCAAATTCACCAGCTTGCCCTCGGCACGCCGGATGTGCAGTTCACCGTCTGCACCGATCACCGCCATCCCCGCCGAATCGTAGCCCCGATATTCCAACTGCTGCAACCCGTTCAATACCAGCGGCGCCACCGCGCGCGGGCCAACATATCCCATAATTCCACACATAGAGAATTCTCCATTTCGCCAACAATGCAAATCGTCAATGCAAATTATCGCCGCGCGCCCGCCACCAGCCCACTTGTCCAGCAGGATGCAATCCTGTTGACCACGGGCAAGACGACGCACGGCGCGCCATAAGACCAATCGCGCCTGCACGCCCTGTTCATGGCGCAAGCCGCGTTGGATTCCACTGCTTGGCGCATCTGTCCAGCCGGTTGCCCGGCTGTTTTGTGCGCCTGCTTGGCATTGTTGAATTGGAGAAGATATAACCGAAACGTAGCTGTTTCGGCATGGGCCGGTGGAGACGGCCCAGGGGCATCCGCTGATCTTTCGATTTTCCCGGCAATACACGCAAAATCGCCCGCTGCCAGTTAGCCCGACGTCGCCGCCGGGAACCCCTTCCTCGTCACCCACAGCATACTGCACCGTGGGCCATGCGCTCTCTTCTCATCATTGCCTAAATCTCTGGGAAATGGCCTCCTTTTCATACGGCTACCCGCATTCATACGATTACACGCAAGCCCAACTGCTACGGCCACGTCACAAATCAGGCCGTGGCTCAACAGCCTGTTGCGCAGTATACCGACTTCAACCGTTTGCCGCAAGCCCAATCCAGGCCCATTTCTTGCCTCCGCGCGTGCATTCCAAAGCGGCAGTTTGCGCAAATAGTTGGCAGCCGCTAAACTCATCCGCGGCAGTGTTGTGCCACAACAGCCAACGCCCGCGCACCGGCCCGGCCTGCAAGATAAAGCACCACACAAAGCGCACCACACCATTACAAATAACCATTACAAATAACCATTACACATAGTCGAAAACGCCTACCCGACGATTCGAGGATTTCATGAAGCATCTTTCCATCATTCGCCATGCCCAGGCTGCGGACTCGTCTGGCTACGCCCGCGACTTTGATCGGGAATTGACCCGCCGCGGCAAAGAAGACGCCGCGCGCGTCGGCGAAGCGTTGCACGAGTTGACCCCGCCCATCGACTGGTTTTGCAGCTCGCCAGCCATGCGCGCCCAGACTTCCACCGAAATCATTGTCGCGAAACTGGCCCTGGACACCGCGCCCACCTGGCAACCCGAAATCTATGCTGCCCACGCATCCACCCTGCTCACCATCCTTGCCAGATCGCCGCAACAGGCCGAACATGTCGCACTTGTGGGCCACAATCCCGGTTTGGAAGACCTTGCAACAGGACTCTGCGCTACCCCGTCCGGCCGTGTTGGTCTATCGCTCTCCCCCGCGGGCGTCGCGCACCTCATGCTGGAGATCGACCAGTGGGATCAGCTGCGTTGGGGCGCTGCCAACCTCAAATTTCTGCTACACCCCAAGGAACTGCGCGGCCGCGACCAGGCCACTTAACCACAACCAAAAAAGGCGGCTGCCAGAATTCACCAAAACCGCTGGTCAATCCGGCAACCGCCCTATTATCCACTCCCTATATACCGTCAACTACCCTATTCAGGCTCAGCCACGGGAGTTGGCACAACAATTAACCGTAGACATACGCCTTATCGGAGATCGCGCCCACGCCTTCGGTCAAAACGTCCTGCACAGCCTGCAACGCGTGCTTCACATCATCGCCCGTCACATGATGATTGAGCACCGCGCGCAGACGCCGCCCGCCAACCGGATTGATCAACACACCTCGCGCCCGTAGCGCATTGGAAAGCTGCGCCGGGGTCATGTCGTCCCGATTCAGCTCGAAAAAGACCAGATTCGTCTCCACGGTCGCCGGATCAATGCCGATACCGTCCAGCGCCGCCAACCCCTGGGCCAGCATCTGGGCATTGGCGTGATCATCCGCCAGCCGTTCCACCTGCTCAGTCACAGCCACCACACCGGCGGCAGCAATCACACCAGCCTGACGCATCGCGCCGCCGAGAATCTTGCGGTTGCGCCGCGCCCGATGAATGAATTCCGCACTGCCCGCGACCAGCGAGCCAACCGGCGCGCCCAGCCCCTTGCTCAGACACACGCTCACGCTGTCGGCCTCTTGCAAAAGCCGCGCGGGCGACACATTCAGGGCGACCGCCGCGTTCCACAGGCGTGCGCCATCCACATGCAATTTCAAGTCGTGTTCGTGGGCAAGCTGACCTACCGCATCCATATATTCGACCGGCAACACCCGGCCCCCGGCGCGGTTGTGCGTATTTTCCAGACAAATCAGGCGCGTCACCGGAAAATGATCATTCTCCGGGCGGATGGCCTCCTGAATGTCACCAATTGCCAGCGTCCCATCGGCCTGGTTGGGCACGGTGCGCGGATGCACGCCGCCCATCGCCGCCGACCCACCCTGCTCATACAGGAAAATGTGGGAGTCGTGCCCCAAAATCATCTCTTCCCCGCGCCCACAGTGGGTCAACACCGAGACCAGATTGCCCATCGTGCCGCTGGAGACAAAAACCGCGGCCTCCTTGCCCAGCATTTCGGCAACCATCGCCTCCAGCCGATTGACCGTCGGGTCTTCGCCAAAAACATCATCGCCCACCTCGGCGTCCATCATCGCCTGGCGCATCGCAGGCGTAGGCTTGGTCACTGTATCACTGCGCAAGTCGATGACTCGCCCATTACCCGCCAATTTCTCATTGCTCACAGCATATCCCTTTCCAACAGTTGAAAATAAAGCCGGATGACCCGAGTGATCATCCGGCGTGCAGTCTCCAAACAGGGTACAACGCTATCTGCCCAGCGCAAACGCCCGCTGATACAGCTTGATATAGCCCGCCTCGTCAATATCGCGCGGGTTGCCAATCGTCTGCGGATCGGCTGCGGCCAATCGCGCCAGCAGCGGAATATCCTCCTCGACAAAGCCCAATTCCTGCAACGACGGAATTTCCAGATCGCCGATCAATTGATAGACCGCATCCACGCTGGCTTCCGCGGCCTGCAAGGTACTCATGCGATAGGTATCCACGCCCAGAGCCTGAGCAATGCGCGCAAACTTGGCAGGCTCGCCCATGTAATTATATTCCATCACAGGTCCGAGCAGCCATGCCGTCAACGGACCGTGCGCCACATCGCGCACGCCGCCCGCCGTCTGGCTCATGGCGTGGGCCGCGCCTGCGCTTTCCGTCCCATAGGCCATCCCGCCCAGCATCGCCGCCATCGCCATCTTATAGCGCGCTTCCTGATTCTGGCCCTGGGCATAGGCCACCCGCAAATGCTGCCCCACATATTCCATCGCCAGCAGCGCCACAGCGTCGGGCCACGGCTGGGCATAGGCGCAGGTGTAACACTCGATTGCGTGCGCCAGCGCATCCATGCCCGTGCCCGCCGTCACCGGGGCCGGCAGGCCCAGCGTCAACAACGGATCCCACAGCGCAACATACGCGCCAATATCCGCTGTACCGCCCACGTTAAATTTGATCTGGCGCGCCTTGTCGGTAATCACCGCCCACAGCGTCACCTCGCTGCCGGTGCCCGATGTCGTGGGCACCGTAATCAGCGGTGGAATCCGGCGCGTAATGGGATTTGGGTCGGCCCATTCATAATCGCGAATCGAGCCGCCATGTATCGCGACCACGCCGATGGATTTGGCGCTATCCATCGAACTGCCGCCCCCCAGACCAATCAGACCGTCGCAGCCCTCATCCAGATAAATGCGCGCGCCCGCGTCAACCAGCTCAATCGGTGGATTCGCCACAACCTGATCAAACATCACAAAATCCAGATTGGCCGCGCGCAAAATGCCCGCGATTTCATCGGCAATCCCTGCCCGCACCAATCCGCCATCGGTCACCAGCATAGGGCGGCGCATTCCCAGCGCCTTCGCCTCATCCCCCAGCGTGGCAACTGCCCCCAACCCATGTTTGACCACGGTCGGCACCTCGAAAGAACGTACCTGCACATCGCCCATCACAACCCTCCCTAACTTCCCTGCGTACTTTTCAACTACACACTTTTCTACTGCATCCTCAACCAGCTGCTATGAAGAACCAGCCGACATAAAGCGGTCGAATTTTCTATTAGCTCAGATAGGCAGTCATCGCCGAAAACAGACGATCCATGTCCGTCTTTTGCACCTCGCCCATGTGCGCAATGCGGAAAGCCTTGTCCTTATAGATTCCATATCCATTGGAGATTTCCATCTCCTGCGCGGCCAGGTGTTCGTTCAGCGCGTTCACATTCATCCCGCGCGTATTCGCCACATTCGTCACCGTCGGCGACCGATACCCGGCTTCTGCCATCAGCTCGAAATCGTGATCCACGGCCCACTGTTGAGTCAGCTCGGCCAAAGCGGCGTGGCGCGCAAACCGTGCATCCAGGCCCTCGGCAAAAATGTGATCCAGTTGCACGCTCAGGCTGCGCATGAGCGAGATCGCAGGCGTCGCCGGCGTGGTATTCTTGCGCAGCGACTTCTCCAGGTTCAAAAAGTCGAAATACCAGCCCCGCCCGCGCACAGATTCGGCGCGCGCCAAAACGCGATCCTGCACCGCGCAGAAAGACAGCCCCGGCGGCAACGCCATAGCCTTTTGCCCCGACGCCAGACAGACATCCACGCCCCACGCATCCACCGGGATGCGCGTGCCTGCAAATGAAGAGACGGCATCGACCAACACCAGCGTATCGGGGCTGACGGTGCGCACGGCCTGGGCAATCTCGCCCACCGGGCTGGTCACGCCCGTGCTGGTTTCGTTGTGCACGACGGTAATCGCGTCTACCGGCCCCTCGGCCAGCGCAGACTGTAACCCGGCGACCACCTGTTCGGGCTTCACCGCCGTGTTCCATTCCAAATCCACCGCAATCGCCGTCTTGTCGCAGCCCTTGGCAACTTCGTGCCAGCGGCGACTAAATGCACCGTTGATGAAATTCACAACGCGCCCGCCGACCGTGTTGCGAATCGCGGCCTCGTGCAATCCTGTGCCCGACGCCGCCACCACATAGACCCGCGCCTCGGTATAAAACAGGTCGCGCAGTTGCGTCTGCACTTTGGCAAAAAGCGATTCGAATTCGTCGCTGCGATGTCCAATCATGGGCGCCGTCTGCGCGGCGAGCACATCGGGCAAGACATCGGTTGGACCTGGAATAAATAAACGTTGCGGGGGCTTCTGGGGGTTTGCTTCGGGTTGGCTTTGGGCAGAATCGGCCCTGGCCTGGTCTGGAGTCACGCGTACTGCTGTTGTCACAAAAAATTCCCTTCTCTCTGGCGTCAATGCTTATGTTCGTATACGAACCTTGTTAATTCTGCCATCCACGCCACTGTGTGGCAAGCTTTACTATCAGCGCACACACGCATTCACGGTTCCACCCCGCCCAGGGACATCTGAGGCCATCTGCTTAATCAGCTATCCAAGCACCTATCCATCCACCTGTCCATCCACCTATCCATCCACCTATGCATCCCGTAGCTGGATTCGACCAGCCCGTTGCCCATATTGACAATTGCGGCTGATAATTGAGGCGACTATTGAAACTGTCAATTGAAAATGAGGAGAGCACCTATGTCCCAGCCTGCTGTCGATTTGCCTGCACCCGATCCCGCCGTGCGCAAAGCATTGGAAACGCGCTTCCTGCGCTATGTACAGATAGATACCCAAAGCGACGAGGCTTCGTCCAGCGTGCCCAGCACCGCCAAACAATTCGATCTGCTCCGCCTGCTGCAAACAGAACTGCGCGCGCTGGGGATCACCGATCTCACGCTGCACGACTATGGCGCGCTCATCGCCACCCTACCGGCGCATCCCGACCATCCTGAACATGCCGACGCGCCGCGCCTGGCATTTCTCGCCCATGTCGATACCGCACCCCAGTTCACCGGCACCAACGTGCAGCCCATCGTCCATCGCAACTATGCGGGCGGCGCGCTGCAATTGCCTGCCGATCCGCGTCAGGTCCTGGACCCCGCCGAGTTCCCCTATCTGAACCAGTGTATTGGTCACGATCTCGTCACCTCCAGCGGCGATACGCTCCTGGGCGGTGACGACAAGGCCGGCGTCGCCATCATCGTCACCCTGGCCGAGTTGCTGCTCCAGCATCCCGAATTGCCGCGCCCTACCGTGCGCCTCTGCTTCACCACCGATGAAGAAATCGGGCGCGGCGTGCGCCATCTGCAACTGGACGATCTGCGGGCCGATGTCGCGTATACGCTCGACGGCATGGACGCGGGCCAACTGGACTATGAAACCTTTTCTGCCGACCGGGCCGTCGTCACCATCAACGGCGTTTCCACCCACCCCGCCACGGCCAAAGGTGTCATGGTCAACGCCCTGCACCTGGCGGCAAAACTGATCAACCTGCTGCCCCAGGATCACCGCACGCCCGAAACCACAGAACTGCGCCAGGGCTTCATCCATCTCTACCAGATGGAAGGCGGCGCAGCCCAGGCCAAACTCAACTTCATTCTGCGCGATTTCGAGCTGGACGGTCTGGCCGCGCACGGCGAATTGCTGCGCGCCGCGTGCGCAGCATTGGAAGCCGTAGAACCCCGCGCCCAGATCACCTGCGAAATCAGCGCGCAATATCGCAACATGCGCTACTGGCTAGAGAAAAATATGCGCCCTGTGGATCTGGCGCGCACCGCCATCGACATGGCAGGGTTAACGCGCATCGAGCAGCCCATCCGTGGCGGCACCGACGGTTCGCAACTCACCGAAAAGGGCGTGCCCTGTCCCAACCTCTTCACGGGGATGCAAAACGTCCACGGGCCACGCGAGTGGATCAGCTTGCAGGATATGGCCCTGTCTACCCAGGTATGTCTGAACCTGGCCGGGTTGTGGGCCAAAGAAAAGCCGGGCGCATAGCCAGCTTCCCCCTGCATCAGTCTGCGCGCTACGCCATCGCGCGCAGACTGGGCGTGCGCACGAATATATAGAGCTGCAACCCAAGACACAGAAGCGCCGACAGAGTCAGCGCCAGACTCAGCCCCAATACCTCCGACAGACTGCCAATCAGCAGATTGCCAAAGGGCGTGAAGCCAAAAAAGGTCAGCGTGTAGAGACTCAACACCCGCCCGCGCATGGCATCGGCCACCGACGTTTGCAAAAGCGTATTGATCAGCGTGAACACGGCCATAAAACCCATTCCCAGCAGCCCGGCCAGCACCAGCGACGTGTAATAGTGTTGGGTCACGGCAAACAGGATTAGAACCACAGGGAACGTAATCGCGCCAATCGCGAGCCATTGCCCACGCCGTCCCCGTTCGCCATAGCGCGCAATCAAAAAGGCCGTGGTCACTGCACCCACACCCGACGCCGCATTGATCGCGCCAAACGCATCGGGCCCCTGTCCCAGAACCTTCGCTACGAAAGCCGGCAACACTGTGCTATACGAAATCCCGAACAGGCTGAAGACCAGCGCCAGCAGCAACAGGGACTTAAGATTCGGCGATTCGGCCACATAGCGCAGCCCCCCTTTCAGTTGCGCCAGCGGCGAAGATATATCCACACTGGGCGTACGCGCGGGCAAACGCATGGCGAGCAACCCCAACATCACCGAGGTAAACGTAAGCCCGTTTAGCAAAAAACACCACGCCGCCCCAAACAAAACCAGCACCAGACCGCCCAGCGCCGGCCCGATAATGCGCGCACTGTTAAATGTCATGGAATTCAAGGCGATGGCATTGGGCAGATCTTCCTTGCCCACCAGTTCCACCACAAACGCCTGCCGCACCGGGCTATCGAGACCATTTACTGCGCCCAATACCGCGGCCAACGCCACCACATGCCACACCTCAACCTGGCCCGTAAAGGTGAGATAGGCCAGCGCAAAGGCCACCAGCATGGCACCACACTGGGTGGCAAACAGCAGTGAACGCTTGGAAACGCGATCCGCCAGCACGCCTCCCCACGGTGCAACCATCAGCGCCGGCAGCGCACCGGCAAACCCGACGATCCCCAGCGCCAATTCTGAACCACTCAACTGATAAACCAGCCAGCCCTGGGCAATCATACCCATCCAGGTGCCCGCCATCGATACGACCTGGCTAATCAGAAACACGCGGTAATTCCGATGGCGCAGCGCGGCAAACGTGCGCGGCCAGCGAAATTGACGCGCGCGCAGGGGCACGACCTCGGGCGGGAGATTCGGGGCACGTGGCGGATCAATGCGCGCCATGGCAGAGATTCCATTCTAGGCAATGGGATGGGACAGAATTCTCAATTGGAAACTACATTGGAAACTACGTTACAAAGAACATTAGATCAGGCCCGCCGTACTTGTCAATCTGGGCCAGCAGAGCCGTTCGATTCGTAGTATAATGGTCTTGAATTGGTCAATAAGTGCCGGAACTATCACGCATATGATTGCGTCTTGAGAATAACGGTTGCAGATAGCACAAAAGCAGCCAGCACCTGACCGCATCGCTTGCCATACGGCCCGAAAACAGGGCTATGATGCGGCGATGTGACATCGTGAGCCGGCCAGGTCTGGTTGATATACCGTTTTGCCATGCAGCGCGTTGCTTTCAAGCGCAGCGTGGGGTCAAATTCAATCTTTCAGTGATAGCGTGTAGAAAAGATGTTACGTTCCCGAATCACCCTGCCGCGCAAGCGTGCCCTCTCATTTATCATTTTCGCACTCCTTGTCGCCATCTTGGGCGCGCTGGCGTTCGACGCCTGGCTGCTTGCCGACCTGCCTGCCCTGTCTGCC
>JBBDIO010000233.1:0-14071 GCA_040880365.1 Litorilinea sp. | reverse complement strand
CCATCACCAGCCCGCCCGCGACCAGAAAAAGCGGCGTCCAGGCCGGGTCGGTGCCGGGGCAGACCAGAATTTCGCCCGGTTGCAGGTTGGCGTGGCTGGGGTCCAGCACCACGCGCACTTTGCCCTCTGCCAGCCCGGCGGAAACAGGTTGCCCGGTGAGCGTGTCGGGATCGTCGCTGCCTGTGCCGACGCCCGCGCCCGTCTGTGCGCCCATGCCTTCATACATGCTCAGACCATCGCTGAGCAGCAGACGGGGGATGGGTTTGCGCCGGCTTTCGCGGGCATAGGCGGCGCGCCGTAGCTG
Source organism: Litorilinea sp. (assembly GCA_040880365.1). Taxonomy (GTDB): domain Bacteria; phylum Chloroflexota; class Anaerolineae; order Caldilineales; family Caldilineaceae; genus JBBDIO01. Next base: position 13,767 of record JBBDIO010000233.1, on the reverse strand, counting down.
CAACAGTTGTTGCCAGTCGCCGGGCGCGCCCATTGCCAGCACGCTCAACTCGTTCAGGTGCAGATGGAACAGGTCTTCGGGCGCAAGGCCGGTTTCGCCCTGCGCGCTGTGCAGCCACTCTTCGGCGTGTTCCAGCAGCGTGGCGCGGCTGATATCCAGCAGCGTGATCATGGTCAGTTTGGGCGTTTCGCGCAGACCGGCCAGGGCACGCACTCGATAGGCGAGGCCGCGCACCAGTATCCCGCCCGGCGCACCCCAGCGCGCCGTCGCCGCCTGCGCCAGTCTTGCCACCGCGGCCGCAGAACTCGCTTCACCCCGCCGAAAAACGGCATCGGGCGCGAGGGTCTGGTCTTCAATCTTCAGATAGCTTTGCAGGGTCCAGAAGAGCGGCGCGGGTTGTTCGCGCCAACGGGTGCGCCCCAGGTCGATCTCGGCCAGCCCGCGCATCCCATAGCGGGTGAGGAACTTGTCCAGGCTGCGCTGAACGCTGGGCGGCAGCGTGCCCGCGTGATACGCGTCTGCCAACTGCTGGGCGTCTTCGCGCCCAAAGCGGGCCGCGGCGTCGGCATCCTGGCGGATGGTCTGGGCCAGTTGCCACAACGCCAGATCCATTTCGGTGGTCACATTGTGGGGCAGGCCGCGGGTCAGCTCCAGCGCGGTTTGCTCATCCAGGCGTGATGCGGTGGGTGATTCTGTGATGTCTGCTGCGGTATCTGCGGGTGGAACCAGCCAGGCCGCCAGCCGGTGCAGCAGATTGAGCGACAGATAGGCGACAAGTATACGCGGGATAAAGAGCGGTATGATGAGGGGGAAAATGCCATAGCAGAGGGTGCGGTGAAATTGCACCCAGTCTGCCAGGCTGTGGACGTCGCGCGCGTCGCGGCGCGCCTGGGCAATCGCGGCATCCACCTGGGCCTGGGCAGTCGTGCGCGCTTTGTCGGGCCAAAGCAGACTCCCCACCGCGGTTTTGAGGAAGCGCAATACAGTCGGGCGCAGGCGGCGGAGCGTGGCCGGGCTGGGCGCGCGGCCGGTGACTGCGAGGCGCGGATCGTGGAATAACTTCTCCAGCCACTCCACGCCCGCAGGGTCGGCAATCGGCAACATGCGCGAAATAAAACGCCGCCCCAGGCCATTGCGCACAATGCTGGAGATGTCGGCCCACAGGCGCTGGCCCGCGCTGTGCAGAATCTGCTGATTTTCCAGCGTGGTGGCGGTGAAACCCAGCAACCGCGCGCCGCCGGCCATCACCGTCTTGATGGTGTCCTGGCCCAGGGGGGTAAAGGGGGCGAGCACACCCTGAATCGCGCCAAACGAGAGATAGACGCGCAGGTCTGCGGTTTGAGTTTGAACGGGCAACGGATAGAGCGCGGTGATGGGGCGCGACTGCAACACATAGAAACGGCCGTCGGCATAGGCCCACTCCATGTCCTGGGGCGTGCCATAGTGGGCGGCCACACGTGCGCCCAGGCGGGTCAGTTCCTGGATGGCAGCATCGGCCAGAGCCGGTTTTGCGCCGCCGTCGATCTGCGCAGTCGTGGCGGTGCCGCCGTCGGGCTTGCCGTGGATCACGGTGGCTTTTGCACCGATCTGGCTGTGCAGAATCTTGCCCGTGACGGTTTCCACCACATAGTGGTCCGGCTCGACCAGCCCGCTGACCAGCGCTTCGCCCAGCCCCAGCGTGGCATCGATGACCGTCTCGCCGCGTTTGCCGTTGAGCGGATTGGCGGTGAAGAGTACGCCCGCGGCCGCGCTCTGCACCATCTCCTGCACAATCACAGCCAGGGCCACGTCATCATGATCTACCCCATTGCGGGCGCGGTAGCCGATGGCGCGCGCGGTCCACAGGCTGCTCCAGCACTCGCGCACGGAATCGAGCAGCGCATCTGCGCCCTGCACGTTGAGATAGGTATCCTGCTGTCCGGCGAAAGACATTTCGGGCAGGTCTTCGGCGGTGGCCGAGGAACGCACCGCGACGGGCGGCGCGCCGAGCGCAGTATAGGCCCGGCGGATAGACGCCGTGAGCGCGGCGGGCAGTGCGCGTTCCCGAAATGCGGCGCGGATACGTGTTGAAAGCGCGGTGAGGGCGTCGGGGTCATCGGTTTGGGTCGCGGCCAGTTCGGTGTGGAGCCAGGCGGCCAGGTCGTGTTGCTGGACGAAATCGCGATAGGCCGCGGTGGTGATGAGAAAACCGGGGGGCACGGCAAAGCCCTGGCGGGTGAGAATCGCCAGATTCAGCCCCTTGCCGCCCACTTGCTCCAACCCCCCTTGTTCCAGCGTGGTGTGGGGCGCGTCAAACGGCAGTAAATAGTTGGATTCGCGCTCTGTGTCTGATGGCGACATGCTAGGGCTTCCTTTTGGGGTGCGCATGTGGGTCGCGCGCCGCGTGCAAGACTGTGAAAAATCTACCGCCCGTGCAGGGGATGCACAGGCGGTAAGACAATCTATGAATTCGGGGCGGGATGGGGTTTGCGCCCTGCCCTTGTTAGTCCAGCTTGGGCTGCAACAGGCCATATTGGCCGTCGCGCCGGCGATAGACTACATTGACGCCCCGGCTATCCAGGTCGTAGTAGACGAAGAAATCGTGGCCCAGCAGCGCCATCTGTTCCAGCGCCTCTTCTTCGCTCATGGGCTGCAAGGGAAATTCCTTGCGACGCACGATGGTGCCCAGTTCTTCTTCTTCTGCGTCTATATCCTCATCCACCATCGTTTCGACCAGCGCAGCTTCGGCAGTGGCGGCCTGGGCCTGCGCGGCCCGGCGCTTGCCATGATATTTGCGCCCTTTGAAACGCCGCATCTGGCGATACATCTTGTCGGCGCTGGCATCGATGGAAGCCAGCACGTCGCCGGTGGATTCTTCGGCCCGCAGGATCTGCCCATTGGCCCAGATGGTAATCTGGACGGTATAGCGGTCATCTGCTGAACGGGTGGCGTTGTGTGTGATTTCTACCCGCCCTTCTGTGACCTGGGGCAAATAGCGATCCAGTTTCCCGACTTTCCGCTCTACATATTCGCGGATTCGGTCATTAACTTCTACATTGCGGCCGAGAACGATCAGTTGCATAGTGAAACTCCTTCGCTTGATGTGAAACACAAAATCTCACCGCGGGGTCTGCCGTTGGCTTTCGTTACAAATCGCCGTAACGCTTGGCTGTTCCGAATGGCTGGCTGACACCCTCTCTAGGACGCATCGGTGAGTGATGGATAGGTTGAGCTTTGTTCTTGCGTTTCGTATATAGATTGTAGGCTCAATTCAACAGTGTGTCAACCGCTATTTGTCCCCTCATCTTTGGGACATGTGCCGATCTTACACGAGTGAACGGGCCAGAATGGAGGACGTATAAGGTGGGCGGGTGAGATAGTATGGGCGAGGCGGTGACGGCGATATGGGGGCGGCTGGCGAAGTGGTATGCGGGTGTGAGCAGCGCGATAGTTGCCTGGTATTCCTAAAATCTGGGTGCACCGGCGCGCATATTGGGATCGCTCTGCGTATCCGCCTGCGTGCCCAGGGCGGCAGCCAGGGTGATCCCATAGACCTGGCGCGCGCCGGCAAGCCGGGCTGCTTGCGCACAAGCCTGGAGCGTTGCGCCCGTGGTGAAAACGTCGTCGAGCAGCAGGATGGTTTTGCCTTGCACCGCGGGCGTGGCGACAAAGGCGGCCGCGACATTTGCCTGGCGTGCGGCTACATCCAGCCCCACTTGCTGGCGGGTCCAGCGCACCCGTTCGATCCAGTGGGGCGCGAGGGGCAGCGCCATCTGGCGGCTGAACGCGTGCGCCAATAGCTCGGACTGGTTATAGCCTCGCTGCGCCAAGCGTGTGGCGTGCAAGGGCACAGGCACCACCGCGTCGATGGGATGGGGCAAATCGCGCCACGGCGCCTGGGCATAGATTGTGACCAGATAGCGGGCCAGGGGCGCGGCCAGGGCTGTTTGTCCTGTATATTTGAAGGCGTGGATGGCAGCGCGCAGGGTGCTATGAAACAAGGCCGCGCTGCGGATCATCTCCAGCGCATGGAACGCGCCCGCGCGGCAGAGAGGGCATTGGACGATGGCGCGCGGAGAGACGCGCCCACAGTGTGCGCAAATGGTGGCGGGCATAGGCTCTACCGCCTGCGCGCAGGTGGGGCAGAGATCCCAGCCCAGGGTTTGGCAACTGGCGCACGCGGGCGGAAAGATAAAATCCAGCCCCGCGTGCATCAGCGCGTTGAGGGTGGTGGCAAGTGTACCCATAGGGTGATTCATGTCGTGGCTCATATCGTGGCCCTGGCTATACTTAGCTTCCGTCGCCTGCGGGGTCCTCTATGTTTGCCTCCGGGCTTTCCTCTGTGTTGCTATCTGCGTTGTTATCTGCATTGCTCTGCACAAAGGGGAAAAATTGCTGAAAAGGTAGTTGCCAGGCAATGGGAATGATCTCGACCCGCCGGTCGGGGTGATTGTGATGGTGCAGGATCATGAGTGCGGTGGGGCGGGTGTTTAGATAATCGTGCACCCGATACCCTACCGTCAGCCGCGTGGCAGGGTTAGCCGGCATCAGCGGGCTTGCGGGCGCGCCGGATGTGCGGGCGAAGTCGAGATTCAGCGCGGGCGGGGTGATCTGCAACTGCAACCAGGGCGTATTGTCTACCACAGGGCTGCGCAGGGGATGATTGCCAAATGTACGGCTATAGGTGGTGAATCGATAGTTGAGGACTGTCTGTTCGGCATCCCATTCTAAAAGATGCAAAGGCAGCGGCAGCGCGACGACATGGGTGTTGTAGACATTGCCCGTATAGCTGGCCGCGGATGCGCCATTCACAAAATCGGCCAAATAGCGGTCGCCGGTCGCCAGATTTTCCAGCGCGGTGACCAATACATCGCCCCCGCGCACTTCGGTCCAGAGACCTGCGGCGTAGCCTTCCAGATCACTGTTGTAGAGCCGATAGTCTGCGCGCCGGTCGCCATCGACATCGAGGAAGATGTTAAATTCCACTTCGTTGAGCGTGGACCACGTCCCGTGGGTGGCAATGCCAAAATAGAGCAGCCGTTCATCCAGAATCGTCTGCCCGTCCGGCGAATCTGTTTGGGGGGAGAAGGCGTTTCCCCGCGCGCCGATTTCGCCGCGGCCGTCGATGATGGCCGCGCCCACATAGCGCAGGTCGGCATGGGCAAAGGTGGGCGCAGGCAGGCCGCCCAGCGTCGTGATCTGTTTGCTCACATGGTGCAGTTCGACCACGCTGGCTAATGACACGGGCGTCTGCGGCGGCGCGTCGCCGGTGAGCGCGGTGCCCACAAATTGCAGTGTGCGCGTCGCGCGCAAAGCATTGCCAAAATCCAGCGCGGGCGGCAGCGTCTGCAAGGTGGCTGCGGGCTGGGGCGCGGCATAGACGGGCACAACCAGCGTGGGATGGCGTTCGTCTGCTACCGGCGAGAAGACCACATATCCCGCGGTTTCGCCCAGCCAGTGGCGGGGAAACTGGACAACGCCCGCCAGGGTCGGGTCGCGCCGATAGGTGAGCGTCTGCACGTCGGCTTCCAACTCCAGGGGCAGGGTGGCCGTGTCATAAGCATCCAGCGTCACGGTGAGGACGCCCGTCGCGTCGGCGGTGGGCAGGGTCATGCTGACACCCGGCGCGGCCAGCACTGTGCTATAGCTGACTGTAAACGTAATGGGCTGCGGCCCTCGGTTGGCTACTTGCACGTTGCGCGTTTGGCGATAGCTATCGACTACGGTCGGCGCGCCAAATGAAATGCTCACGGCTGCCGGCGTATCTGCGCTATACGCGATGGATGTGGCGGCCCGCGCGCGTTGGAGATCGATGGCGCCTGCACCCATGCGCACGGGCGTATAGGCCGGTTTTTGCTGGTCGGGCGCGGGTTGGATGGCCTGGTGAGCCGTATTCATGAGCCGCGCCTTCACATCGGTTGGCTGCCAAAGCGTGGGCTGCCCCAGAAATGCGTTGCGGTCTTCCGCATCGGGTTGTTCGGGGGCTGGGGGCAGATTGGCGGCGCGCATTTCCTGGAGCAGCAGCGCGGCCGCGCCTGCCACATGGGGCGCGGCCATCGACGTGCCCGAAAGCGCCAGCCCTCCATTGCCCGAACCGGCGCGCGCCGAGAAAATCGCGTAGCCCGGCGCAGACAGATCGGGCTTGAGAAGCGCATCTTCCCGGCGCGGCCCGCGCGCGCTGAATTCGGCCATGAGGTCGATGGTGGGGCAGGGCGCGGTGGCACAGTTCGGCGTGATCTGGCGCGTGGCCGCGGTGCTGATGCCTGCTTCGGCAATGCCCGGCGAGCCTACGGCATAGACGGTATCGCCATTGTTCCCCGCCGAAGAAACCACCACAATGCCCAGCCGCGCGGCATTGTCGGCAGCGACGGCGGTGGAATCATAGCTGGATCCATAGCCCGAACCCAGCGAGAGATTGATGATATCGACCCGGTCGGAAAAGTCGCCGTCGCGATTGGGATCAACCGACCATTCAATCGCAGCATCTACCAGCGCGGTTTTGCCCCGACAGCCGAATACTTTGAGCGCATAGAGCTGGGCGTGGGGCGCAACGCCGGGACCGATGCGAAAATTTTCTGCCAGATCAGGCGCATAGGGGCCGGGATAGGTCGCGCCGTTGTTGGTCACGCCATAGCCGCCCACAATACCGGCGACGTGTGTGCCGTGACCGGGCGCATAACAGTCCATCGGGTCGGGGTTGGGCAAGGGCATGGGCGCATAGGAAGGTGCTTCGGGGTCGGCATTGTAGACATCGCCCGCAAAATCCCAGCCGCCCACAATCTTGGGACCAGGGAAATTGGGCACATCGCCGATGAGCCGGTGGTCATTTTGGGCATAGCCGGAGCCGGGTCCGCCAAAAAGGGTGTGCAAATAATCCACACCGGTATCAATGACGGCAATTCGCACCCCCGCGCCGGTATAGCCCGTGCCGGTGTCGTTGGTGGCGGTGTCGTTAGTAGCGGTGGGGTCGTTCCACAAGTAGGGCGCATGGATGTGGGGCACACTGTCGGCGGTCGCGGGGGATTTGGGGATCAGAGGGTAGACGGCGACAACATTGGGCAGGGCTGCCAGCTGATCCAGGTGCGCGGCGTCGAGCATCAGCCCCATGCCGTTGTAGACGCGTTGATTGCGGTAGAGCACGGCCACATCGGCGCCTGCGACATTCAGCGCATCGAGTACTGCCGTCTGTTGCGCATCGACCGCGGCCAGATGGGCCTGGGCGGTGACGGCGGCAATGTCCACTGTCTGCGCATCCGGGCTGCCAGTCTGTTCAGCCGCCTGGGCCGCAAGATAGACCTGGATGACCGGCGCGTCGGCTAGCTCTACCACCACGCTGATGCGGGGATCGGTGGGCACGGGCGTGGCGGCGGATTGGGCTGTGGCCTGACTGTGCAGCGCGCCACCGCCACCCACTACCCACCAGCAGAGACATACTATGCCAAATCGCAGGCCAAATCGCAGGCCGAAACGCGCACCCGATTGCCACCACTGCGCCACCCGCGTCGGCGAGTCGCTAGGTGTCATGACCGTGTCTAGCCGGGGAACCAGGTTTGGAGCAGGTCATTGATAAAGGTGCGCAGATCATCGCCCAAAATGAGCAGAATGGAGAGCAGCACAATGGCAAAGAGAATAATAATCAACGCAAATTCAATGAAGCTTTGACCGCTTCGATTGGAGGGCAGCCGGGACATAAAACTGCGGGTATCCTTTCCCATACAGATCGCGCCTATGTGCGCGACAGTCAAATACAGATCGCGCCTGTGTGCGCGATAGCCAAATCAGAATGGCACTATCATAGCACACAACCGCGAACCCTCAACTTCTACCCGCAATTCTGCGTTCAATCTTCTTTGGGCGATTTTCTGCCCGCATTTTTATGCGGCCAAAGGCCAGAGCGTGCGCCGGGCTTTTTGATAGGGCAAGGCTGCAAAATCGGGCGTGAGCGCGCCTGCCGCCGACACATAGAGCGTCTGCGCGGCGATGGGGGCAAAGGCCGCATAGAAATGTTGCATAGATTTGACCACGAGAATCTGTTTTTGCGTGGGGTCGATGCCTACGTTGGTGAAAACATGGGGGCTGAAGGTCTGTGTGCGCCGGTTGATGGCGACAATATCGACGCCATTGGGCGCATGGAGCGCCACGGCCGCGGGGATGACCTGGGTGCCCGCGCCGAACTTCTGGATGCCGTTGATGGCAATCTTGCCAATGCGCACGCGCAGATCGACAGGGTCGCCCGACATGGGTCCCATTTTGCCGCCGATGCGCAGATCCGTGGTCGTGCCTTCGCCGATTTCCTGGGCAATATCCACCACCACGGGGTCCCAGATGCAGCCAATCGCAACGTTTTTGATGCCCCGTTCCAGAATGCGCTGCAAAAGAAAGGTGGAATCATTGGGCGCGCCGCCCCCCGCGTTGTCGGCCACATCGGCCAGCACCACAGGTCCGGTGACAGGTCCAGTGGCAGACCCAGTGGCAGCATCCAGGGCCGCGTCCACGCTCAGATAGGGGGGCTGGCTGACTTCGCGCATGGCGTAGATTTCTTCGCCCAGTTGCCGGGCCAATGCCGCGCCTGCGTCGGGTTGGTTATCGGTGACCACCAGCACCCGTGCGCCCAGTTCGGGCACATCGCCCCAGGGGAAACTGTGGCCCCAGGAAACTGAAAGCACGCCGTCTTTGCCTTCCAGGGCCTGCATTTTGGCGACAAACGACTGCACCGGCTCGCGCGTGGTGTGAAAGACCCCGATCAGCCCGCAGTCGTAGAGCGCCATGCGGGGGCGGATTTTACCCTCGGCGGTGTCGGCGATGAGGGTAAACAGCTCGTCGGCGCGTTCGCCAATATCAATGTGGGGATATTCTTTGTAGGTGATGATGGCGTCGGCGCTGGCAACCAGCTGTTCGGTTAGATGACAGTGGAGGTCCAGCTCGACACCGATGGGCACATCTGGCCCTATGATGGCGCGCACGGCCGCGGCAAAATCACCTTCGCAACTGTCATAGCCGTCGGCGACCATTGCGCCGTGCATGTTGAGCAATACCATGTCCACCGGCCCCGCGGCCTGGAGATCGCGCAGAATTTCATCGCGGTAGCTTTCGTAGACATGGCGCAGTGTGGTGCCGGCGGGCGCGGCAAAGGTGCAGAGACTTTCCACCAGATCCCAGCCCCGGGCCTGGGCGCGTGTGCGCCAGGTGACTGTCGCCAGCCCAAACGAGGAGGTGGGTTCCGGGTGTGCGCCGTCGCGTATCAGATAGGTCTGTTCAAAATTGGCAAAGCCCGTGAGAAAGGGCGAAAATGTATTGGTTTCTGTGCCCAAAAAGGCGGTAAAGACTTTCATGCGCGTCCTCTGGTTGAAGGATGAGGGATGAAGGATGAAGGATGAAGGCGGGTGCGCGTCGCTCACGCTTCGTCCTTCGGTTTTAGGCGGCGCAGCGCGACGGGGTCGGTGGGTTCGTCGCCGGTCTCTTCGCGCGCGGCCAGGGCATAGAGATCCTGGGTGGGGTCGGCGCGGGGCAACAGGTTCTCAAAGATTTTGCGGATGGTGAGGGGCACATGGGTGGCGTGCAGGCCCAGATCGCGCAGGGTGGCGTTGATCTGTTCCACGCTCAGCCAGTGCATGACCATGTCGGTAGCCGTATTGTCACTGATAATCATCATGAGGGTGAGCAGATCCTGCACAGTGGGCTGCAAACCATCCTGGAAGAAAACCAGCACCCCGCTGGGCAGAATGAGTTCAAGGTGATGGACTTTGAAGAGCTGCTCGAAAAAAACTGATGGACACTGTGCAAGCTACACCGGAGACCGTCATCCTGGCACAAGATGAGGCATCCTTGTATCTGCAAGCCACGCTGCAAGTGGCCTGGCACACACGAGGGCAAACGCCCGTCGTGAAAGTCGATCCGGGACGGGACCGGGTACACTTTTACAGTGCCCTCAATCTGCAGAGTGGGCAGGAAATTGCCATGCTATCCCCCATCATGAATGCTGAGACCACTGCACTCTATTTGCAGAAACTCTGGTTAGTGCGCTGTTTACAAGGATTCAAACTTCAGCTTAACTAAGCACTAGCGTTCGACCTTGGCGCGTTTGGCGTCGCGCAGGCGGGCATCGTGGCGCAGTTCCTTTTTGCGGATGCGCAAGGCCACGGGTGTCACTTCCAACAGTTCGTCGTTGCCCAGATATTCAATGGCATCGTCCAGCGACAGGTTGCGGGGCGGGGCGAGTCCTTCGCCGTCCTGCTTGGGCTTGTCGCGGAAATTGGTCAGGTTTTTGGCGCGACAGACGTTCATCACCAGATCTTCATCGCGGATGTGCTGTCCCACGACCTGTCCGGCATAGACCTCGTCGCCGGGTTTTACCAGGAACGAACCCCGCTGTTGCAGATCGCGCAGGGCATACGAAGTCACCTGGCCCATTTCCAGGGCAATCAGCGACCCGCGCGTCTGGGTTTCGATTTCACCCGCCAGCGGCTGATAGCCTTCGAAGAGCGTGTGGAAAATCCCTGTGCCGCGCGTGGCGGTGAGGAACGGTTGGCGGAACCCCAACAGGCCGCGGGTAGGCGCCAGATAGACACAGTAGACTGTGCCGTCATCGCCATAGCGGATGTCTTGCAGTTGTCCTCGGCGCACGCCCATCATTTCGCTGACCATGCCCATATAGTCGCTCATCACTTCCAGATAGACGCGTTCGGTAGGTTCGCGCAGCTTTCCGTCTTCGTCTTCCTGGAAGATGACTTCGGGGCGGCTGACTGCGAATTCGTAGCCCTCGCGGCGCATGGTTTCGATGAGAATTGCCAGATGCAACTCGCCGCGGCCCGAAACGATAAAGTTGTTGGCGCTGTCGGTTTCCTGCACGCGCATGGCAACATTGCGTTCCAGCTCGTCGAACAGCCGCGCGCGCAGATGGCGGCTGGTGAGAAACTGGCCTTCGCGCCCGGCAAAGGGGCTGTCGTTGACGGCAAAGGTCATGCGCACAGTGGGTTCTTCGACGCGGATGGGCGGCAGCGGCTGGGGATTGACAGGGTCGGTCAGCGTATCGCCGATGCCCACATTTTCAATGCCCGAAACGGCTACGATGTTGCCGGCCGAGACTTCGTCTACTTCCACACGCTTGAGATCGCGGTAAACATAGACCTGCCCCACTTTGCCCAGTTTGGTTTCGCCCGCCGCGGTGACATGCGCGATGGTTTGCCCGCTGCGCAACTTGCCGCTGGATAGGCGACCCACCGCGATTTTGCCCACATAGTTGCTATATTCCAGCGTGGTGATCAGCAGTTGGGGCAGCCCGTCGACCACAACGGTCGGCGCGGGCAGGTGGTCGATGATGGTATCGAAAAGCGGGTGCAGATCATCGGCCAATTGATCCGGTTCGTGTCCGGCGCGGCCTTCCAGCGCGGTGGCATAGATCACCGGGAAATCGGCCTGTTCTTCGCTGGCGCCCAGGTCGATAAAGAGATCGAAGGTGGCATTGACGGCATAGTCGGGCCGCGCCGCGGGGCGATCTACTTTATTTACTACTACAATGGCCTTCAGCCCTTTTTCCAGGGCCTGGCGCAGCACAAAGCGCGTCTGTGGCATGGGGCCTTCCACGGCATCGACCAGCAGCAACACGCCATCGACCATATTCATAATGCGCTCGACCTCGCCGCCAAAGTCGGCATGGCCCGGTGTATCTACAATGTTGATGGTCACATCGTTGTAGATTACGCCTGTGTTCTTCGCCAGAATGGTGATACCGCGCTCGCGTTCCAGGTCGTTGGAATCCAGCACGCGCTCGGTCATGTGCTGGTTGGTGCGAAAGACATTCGTCTGGCGCAACATGCCATCGACCAGGGTAGTTTTGCCGTGGTCCACATGCGCGATGATCGCGATATTGCGAATGGGGGTCGGGGCTTGAGCCGGCGACTGGCCCGCGGGTGTAGATGTAGGCGCGGCCCCTGTGCTGTCGCTTGCGCTGCCGGTGCTCATATCTGTCGTGCCGTGATTTTCGGGTGTCACGAGTTCCATAGTCATTTCACTCATAAATCTGAAGTTTATCCTTGCCGACCAGCCTTGTCTGCAAAATCAGCTCAATGCCAACCCAATCGACCAACCCAAACGGTCCGTCTCGTATTCCTGCTGGTATGATCCTGAAAATCTATGTGTGCGGCGTGCGCTGGAATATCCAGACGCGCTAGACACACAAACCGCGCGTGCTGCACACACAAAAAGGTCCGGCCTATAGAAGATAGACCGGACCACGATGTCCATCGATCCGTGTAAGTATACGCAAGAGTGGGACGCGTGGCGAATTTCGGGACGTGCGCCGCGCAGAAACCGTCTCACAAAGCGCAATTTGCACTGGGCGCGACACCGGTCGCGCTTGTGGTAAACTGTATGCGGTCTTTGCAGGGACCCGATGAAATCACTACCCCGATCCAGGTTGTAACAGGAGTGAGCAATGGCAGCGACGAAGCGTAGATCGGCGATTGCGACAGAAGCCCGCACACTAGCGACTCCATCAGCTACTGCGAATATACCGCGCATTCATTCGCGACTTTTTCCGCTGTGGAGCCTGCTGGCGTTGCTGCTCTTGCCTTTGCTGGCCTGTGGATTTGGCGCGACGGTAGAAGATGACGCGGCGGCTCATAACGCCAACTCTGGAAATGTTGCGCTACGCGCCCAGCTCGATGGCGAATCCGTGTGGCCGCCCCTCTATCTGGCGGATGGGGCCGGTTTGCAACCGGGCACGCTCAAGCGCATCACCCTCGACGCGCGTGACGCCAACGGCACAGTCACTGCCACAGTCATCACGCCGCAACAGACCCCCCGCCTGCAAGCGGTGTGGGCACAGCGGCATCTGGCTTTCCACAGTATGCTGTTGGCCGAAAGCGGCGACTATTTTCGCCTGAATCCCGGCGATGTGGCACCCAATAGCCGCTTGCACACGTTCTGCGACCAAAACCGTCTGGAACTGCGCGCACTGGGAACAGTTGCGCCGATCTTCACAACGACCACTCGCAGCGGCGCGTGTGGCGCGATCTGGTCACCCGACAGCACACGCTTTGCCTTTGCCACACCCGCGGGTGTCACCGTCTATACTGTGAATGAAGGCACTGTGAATGAGGGCGAATTGACAGCGTTGCCCGCGACAGCAATGGGCATCCCCTGGGCCTGGTCGCCTGCCTGGTCGCCAGGCGGCGCACAGTTGCTTGTGCAGGTCGAAGATGACTTGCGCATTTATGCGCGCGATGGCACCTATACTACGCTGTCCATCCGCGTTGCGAATCTTCAGGCTGCCTACTGGTCGCCCGCCGAGTCTCCCCGCGGGGCGCGCATCTTTCTGCTCGATGGCCGCGGCGCGCCGGTGGATACCAATGCCGGGCGCAACGCGGGCCGGATCGGCGCGGTGCTGGCCTATGACCTGGAACGCGGGACCCTTGACACCTTGCTGGAGGCCGACCGTCTGCACGGCACATTGGACATTGCGCCCGCGCCCGATGGTTCGGCAGTGGCCGCCTGGCACGTGGATTGTCGCCGGGTTCTGAGCGAATTCGTGCCGATTTTGGTTCTGGAATGTGAGGCCGAACTGCGCTTGCTGGAAATCGCAGATGATATCGGAGATAACGGCGGAGATAACGGCGCGATATCCGTGCATACCCTGTTACCGGGACCGACCGACGCACCGCTTGTCGCGCGCCGCCAGGCCGTGCCCCAAATGGTCTGGGCCGACTGGCGTATGCCCGTAGACGCGGCTTCTCTCGAACCCCCTGCCGAAGGTTCTATATCCGACGCGCCGCCTGTGCTCCCGGCACT
>JBBDIO010000232.1:0-14141 GCA_040880365.1 Litorilinea sp. | reverse complement strand
ATTTGCTGCCATTCTGGTGGATCTTTGGGCTGGAACAGTTTATCTGGCCGGTTGTCTTGACATGGAGCCTGTTTAAGCTGCTAAAGTTTAGTAATTTTCGAGTTCGGATTTTTCCTTCCACACGTTTGCTTTTCCTGTTTTTAATTGCCTATTTTACCTCCGGTTTTTTCATTGTGGAATCATATCGGCTGATGACATTTCTCCGCAGCTTTAGTTATAACTACGCTGCCATTTGTATTCTGCTGATCGTCACGAATACATGTAATAATGATGATGATGTGATTTCTGTGCTCAAGTCTGTGTTGTTTGCCTATGGTCTCTCCGTCATTCTGGGAATGTTGGCAATTTTGGATATCTTCCGCCCCTCGTTTCAATCGCCGATTGGCTATATATTGCCCGGTTCCATCAAAGACATGCAGTTGGTCAGGCAAATTGTCAATCAATCGTTTGGGAATATGGGGTGGTTTACCTGGTTTGGGGGGCGCTATTTCCGATTGACGAGTTTTGGACTCTACCATACTCACTATGGCGCGGCAATGGCCGTTGTGATTCCTTTATATCTGAGTATATTCTACTGGTCGCGTTCCAATCTTCTCAAAGTGGTGGGGGGCGTCCTGATCGTCTTTGCCCTGGTAAATCTGGCACACACTACCGCCCGCGTCGCAATTCTCGGCTTTGCTTTGGGCGGCGTCTATTTTGCGGTGATATACCTGTTTCGAGGTAATTTACGGCGTTTGTTACATGTCGCCTTGTTCACGGTGATCACTGCGGCGGTGCTCCTCGTTGTAGGCGGAATCGTGCCCCAGATTTGGGATGCGCTTACAGATATGGGACAGGATTTCGTATTTGCCCGGGGTGCCGGTTCCTTCAACAGCCGGTTTGCCGTCTATATTGTTACGCTGCAAGGATGGTTAGACAGCCCTTGGTTTGGCTGGGGTACCGAGCGACATGTGGAAGGTATGACCTTCCCCGCAGGCTCGCATAGTTACTACCTGGGCATACTCTATAAGCATGGTCTGTTTGGCTTAGTCACCTTTGCGATTTTGGCGTTTAGCCTTTGGCGCTATACATCTCCATTGCGCGTGGTCAGCACCAGCATGGTCCAGTATTCCATATTGCGCTTTGGGCGATGGATATTGATCGCGTTGGCTATGTATGGCTTTACCGATGCGATCGACCTGGATGCAATTCTGATGGCAAATGTGTGGACCGTACTCGCCATCTTGCTGGTATTGGGCCATCCGGAATATGGAAAAGAAGGTCGCCGCGCCGCGAAACAGGTTGCAAATTCATCGTCGAACAGCGCATAGATTTATGTATAAACCGAACGAAATTGGTATTCTGGGCGTCACTGTCCACCCTATTACCAAAGATGACCTCCACGCGTACATGGATGCGACCATTGCACGTCATGATAGAGCTTTGGTTCTGAATGTGAATGTCCATGCTATGAATCTGGCGCATACCGACCGTGACCTCAAGAATTTCTTCAATCGGGCGGAAATTGTCTTTTGTGATGGCATTGGGGTCATGCTGGCGGCGCGTTTATTGGGCGAGAAAGTCCCCGAGCGAATTACATACGCCGACTGGATGTGGGAATTGGCTGCCTATGCCGAGCCGCGCCAACTCTCATTTTTTTTTCTGGGCGCCAAGCCCGGCGTGGCAGAGCAAGCCGCGCAGCGGCTTCAGACGCGCTTTCCCCGACTCAAAATTGTCGGAGTCCAGCACGGTTATTTTGATCGCGCTCGCGATTCGGCAGAAAACAAGGCTGTGATTCAGCGCATCAATGAACTGCGCCCCAATATTTTGGTTGTGGGCTTTGGGATGCCGATCCAGGAGCAATGGCTGGCAGAAAACTGGGATGCTCTGGATGCCAACATCGCCTTGACCGGCGGCGCAGTCTTTGATTATTTGTCGGGGTCTTTGCGGCGAGGGCCAAAGTGGATGACGGACAACGGGCTGGAATGGGCGGCCCGTCTTCTGATCGAACCTCAACGCCTCTGGAAACGCTATGTGGTGGGCAATCCGCTGTTTTTATGGCGCGTGTTCTGGTCGCGGCTGGGCTTTTATCGGTAAGCAGAACTGTGGCTTACAGCGTTGGCGTTTATTACGGCGTTTGTTGCAGTGACTTTTGCGCCTGATAGCCCAGGGCAAGGATGAGGGCGAAAAGGTACCAGAACAGCAGGTTGGCAGTCGCGCCCATAGAGATGGAGTCGGTGAGGCTATAGACTGTTTGGGCCGTGAGGCAGCCAATCAACCCGCGCACAAGCGCACGTTCCAGATCGGGGTCGGCAAACGGCAAAATGCCGCTGCTGCGTGTGGCACGCCAGGCCCGTATCAGACTGATGACCGCCAGCGCATAGAGCGTCAGCACAGCAAGCAGGCCAGGAACCCCAAAGTCCATTGCAATTTGCAGCCAAAAATTATGGGCATGGCCCATATAATAGCCTGCAAATACGGAGACGGGATAGTAGAGAGGGGCAACTTCCGGAAAGGTACCCAATCCGATACCGGTAAGCGGGAAATCCTGGACCAATGCCAGGGTATGCTGCCACAGATTGACCCGAAAGCCGGTCAGATTTTCGGCCCCGCCCATAGCCTCGGCAGGGGGCGCATCTGCCAATAATTCAACGAGCTGGGCGGGGAAGAGTGTTACAACTATACCAAACAGCAGTACGCCTGCGCCTAACAAACGGCGACCCAGACGATGATCGATGAGCGCCAGGGTAAGCAATCCCACACCCAGGCCGATATATCCGCTGCGCGATTGCAGCATGACCAGCACGATACCCATATAGAGCGTACACCCTGTACCCAGCAACCAGAAGCCCCAACGGGGGCGCAGATTGTCCGCGCCTGAAGAACGCAAACGGCGCGTCAACTTCCAGGTCACCGCCACCGGCAAAGGAAACACATAGAGCAAGGCTCCGGCAATGGTATTGGGGTGGAAGCCGCTTCCGCCTTCGCGTGAAAGATCGGTTAACACCGAAGGCAGACGGCTGAGAATTTGCTCCGACAGAGGCAGTTTGTGGAGCCAATTGGTGCCCAGGGGCGCAGTGAGTGCGATTAATATGCCCACGCCCACCAGGCCGCTTACGGCCAGCGCAATGAGCCGGGATTTATAGGTCAGATGCGTCACCAACGTCCAGAACAGGCAGAAATTCCAGAGCAACACCCAGGCTTTGGGCCAGGAATGTTCCAGGCGCAGGGGGGCAGGCGCAACCCACACGGCGACGGGCAGCATGATGAGAATCAGAAAGAAGATAGGGCCCGCCGCGGCAATGGGCGCATACCAGATCCCCAGTCGCCACCGCCGCCACAGCCAGGTGGCGAGCAGCAAACCCACCCCCAACCCCAGAATAGGAAGCGAAAACCGCTGGGGAAAATAGAGAATGGGCGCGGCCACTGCCAACAGAATTAACTCGACGAAAAATGGGGTATCCCACCAGGACGGCAATCGCATGGCACAAGTGTAGCATAGCCCAGTGTGAAGATGGTAAAATAGCAGAGATATTCTTGCCCGCGGCATGGTGGGCACAATTTTTGGCTTTGGGCGTATCCCGCGCGTTGAGTATAACGTATCCATAGTGGACCCAGGTGCGTATCTATCAGTTCTGGATACGCACGGTTTTTGTGAATTGCGTGTTACCACCGGCGCAGAGTTCTGCCTGGGTGCACTGTTTTGTAGTGTGTAGCACCTGATTTGTGTTTGCCATTGTCTGAAATCCAATCAACGCTGTCTACCAGCCAATCTGAATGAGAAGCGGCTATGTTCAAGCGATTCAGTACCAACAACATGGTCACCCTGTTTCTTGTGGATGTGCTCCTTGTCCAAATCGCCTTGGATCTGGGTATGCGCTTGCGCTTTGTGTTGCCTTTTGGTCAGCTTATCAAAGCAGATTGGATTGGGGTCTATGGCGGATATGCGCCCACCGGATTTTTCCATCTGGGCATCGGCGCACTCTGGGCGGCGGCGCTCATGCTGGGATCGGCCTATTCTTCGCGCAAGGTTGTGTTTTGGTACGATGAATTTCAGCGTGTGTTTCTGGCGCATACGCTCGCGGCCCTGGCCCTGGCCGGCTTGCTCTATCTGGGGCGCATCGAGCTGTTGCGCCTGACCTATCTCTACTTCTATCTGGTCTGTCTGGCATCGCTGCTGGGCTATCGAGCCTTGTTGCGCGTTTACTATCGCATGCGCCGGCGCAATTCTCACGAATTGACGCGCGTGCTGGTGGTGGGCGCGGGCAAAGTCGGCGGCGGATTGGTGGAGACGTTGCAGAGCCAGCACGCCACTACACTGGATTTGGTCGGTTTTCTCGATGACGATGCGACCAAAGTCGGGGGCACGATTCACGAATTGCCGGTGTTGGGCAAGGTGGATAACGCTACGCGCATCGTCGAGAAATATGAGATCGACGAAGTGATTATTGCCTTGCCGCTGCATGCCCACGCGCGCCTTGCCAATCTGGTCGCCGAACTGCATCAACTGCCGATCCGGCTGCATGTGGTGCCCGATTATTTCGACCTGGCCTTTCACGGTGCGACCATCGAAAGCCTGGGCGGGATTCCCCTGATTGGCCTGCGCGATCCGGCCATCGACGGGTTTCACCGCTTTGGCAAACGGCTGATGGATATTGTGTTGTCTATGCTGGTATTGTTGATCTTTAGCCCCATCATGCTTTTGATCGCCTTGGCAATCAAGCTGGAAGATCGGGGGCCGATTTTCTATCGTCCGCTGCGGGTGGGGGAAAACGGCAAGCTTTTCGAGATGCTCAAATTCCGCTCGATGGTGCCCAACGCCGAAAAGTTGCAGACCAAGCTCAACCAGGTGGATGACCGCGGCAAAATCTTACACAAACATGCCCGCGACCCGCGCGTTACCCACATCGGACGCTGGATTCGGCGCACCAGCCTGGATGAATTGCCCCAGTTGATTAACGTGTTGCGCGGCGAGATGAGTCTGGTGGGGCCGCGCCCCGAACAGCCGTGGCTGGTGGATAAATATGAGCCGTGGCAGCGCAAACGCTTTGCCGTGCCCCAGGGTATTACCGGCTGGTGGCAGATCAACGGGCGCAGCGACAACCCCATGCACCTGCACACCGAACAGGATATCTACTACATCCAACATTATTCCTGGTGGTTGGATATTCAGATCCTCTGGCGTACAATTGCAGTCGTGCTGCGAGGCCGCGGCGCATATTGACCGTGCTGCGAGGCCGCGGCGCATATTGACCGTGCTGCGAGGCCGCGGCGCATCGCGTTAACCGCCTGGCTCCCTGCTATCCGATGCGCGTGTCTCGTACTTTTTCTCCTGCTAGACTCAACTATGCCTCCCCTGGCTGGCTCTGGGCATGATTTCCCGGCGTTTCGGGCTGGGTAAATCTCTGGGGTTTCGTCGAATCATGGCATAATTCCCAGACACATTTTTACTATCGCATTTCCGCGTACATGAACTGCGCACCTAGCGTGTTTGTTGAGGAGTTTTCATGGCTGTTTACAACCCGGAAGTATCGTCTACTGCATCGCCGCCCCCTGGGTCAAATGATGAAATCGACCTGCGCGAATATCTTCAGATCGTCGTGAACTGGTGGCGTGAAATTATCATATTCACCGTCCTGGTCACGGCTGCGGTGGCTGCCTATACCTATTATCAGAATGCCAACGCGCCTATCATGTATCAGGCGGGCGCAACGGTGGTGGTGGCACGCGTGATCAGCAATGTGGATATGGATTCGGGGTTGCGCACACAAGTGGATGCCAGCGGCGCGGCCGCAGCCGGTGGCGCGCCACGCCGTGCGACTCTGGTGGCGCTGGTGCGCAACGGCCAGATTGCCGAAGCGGTGTTGGCCGAATTGTCCGAAATGCCGGGCATGGAAAACATGACGCCCTCGCGCCTGATGCGCATGATTACCGCGACCAGCGTGACCGACAATAACCAGATCGGCGATCTCATCGAGATTAGCGCCACGGCCAACACCGGCGAACTCGCCGCCGCCATTACCAATGCGTGGGCACACTACTATGTGCGCCATATCAATAGCATCTATGGGCAGATGCCCGACGAGATTTTCGCCACAGTGGAAGAACAACTGGTGCGCGCCGAGGACGACTATGCCGTCGCGCAACTGGCATTGGAAGATTTTATAGGCACGACCACTGTGGGCGTCATCCGCCGCGAGATTGATGAAAAACAAACCACCATCTCCAGTCTGCGCGAGACTCAACAGATTATTCTGAATCGGGTTATTTCCGAGACGGTCGGCTCGCGCATGAACACGATTGCCACCTATCTGGGGGCGCAAAGCAACAATCGGTTGCTGGCGTTTCGGCGTGAACAGTTGGCGAATCGCACCCTGCTCGATGATCTGATCACCATGGAAATCGAAAATCGCCAATTGGCGATGCAGACCGAACAGAATATGCGACGTCAGCTTTTTAGACAATATGCCCAGTCGGAGCTGGATAGCCGTCTTTTGGCGTTGACCGCAGAGCAGACCGAAAAGACACTCATCTTCGACACGTTGACCCAGGCCGATGCCAATGCCCGTGTCGCGGTGTTTAACGAACGCCACAGCGACCGTTTGTCGCGCCTGATGAATAAGTTTGATCTCCGGCGCGGTCTGGGGCGTTTGCTGGAAAACGCCCAGGGCTTGCAGGATCAGGTGGACCAGGCCGATGGCGGGGATATGGCGTCGCTTTCGCTGGCGTTGGTGCTGCTCAAAACCCAGATGTATGTGACCGGCGGGGAATTGCCCACCTATGTACAGCTGAATATTTCGGAACTGGATAACACCGACCTGACCGTCGAGCAGGTCCAGGCCGATCTGGCGGCCATGATCCAGGTGTTGCAGTCGCGCATTGCCGAGGCCGACGCGGCTATTCTGGTAGAAACCGAGGGCATGTTTACCAACGACGACTATACGGCACTGGCGGGCACGCGGCCCGAAGATGATGCCCTCTATGCGCTGGTCCAGGAGACCTATCTGGACCTGTTTGAACTGGGCGATTTGGCAACTTTGGCCGCGCAGGCCGATCTGGGGCCGATTTCCGCATCCATCGCCCAGAAATATGATGAACTTTTTCAGACCGGACCCCTCATCAATGCGAGCCTGGCCCAGGGCAATAGCGTAAGCGCACCGCTGCCAGAAGATAACCCGCTCAACGGCGATGCCACTGCCTCGGCAACAGAGTACATCGGCTACAGCGCCTCTATCCAGCAAGCCATTGAGAACCAGTATCCCTATCTTTTTGAGTTGGGAAATCTGACTGCGATGATCGATACGCTGGGCGCCGAGACCGAGCTGGATGTGGTGACCGCGCAGCAGATTCAGGATTTGCTGCAATTGGAGGGATTAGAAGATATCCCCGGCTATTCGTCGTTGACCGCGCCGACCCAGAACCTGATTCTGGAGTTGGATAGCGAAATCCGCCGGTTGCAGGCCGAACTGGAACACACAACGGCGCAGCAGGACGTTTTGACGCGGGCACGCAACCGCGCCGCCAGCGCGTTTGATACACTGAGCGCGAAACTGGTGGAATTGGAATTGCAGCGCGCCGCTTCGAGCCGTGAGGTGAGTGTGGGTTCGCTGGCGATTGTGCCCGATGCGCCACTCCCGCATGGGGCCGGCATGACAGCCGTCATCGCCGCGGGCGGGGTTAGCTTTGTATTCGCGATATTCATGGCGTTTGTGGCGCATCTGCTGGGCACGCGCCCACCGTTGTCCCGCCGCCGCTATGCCTGATCTGCCGGCCAGGCATGCGTAAGATACTTACCAACTGCGCATGAACTGCGCGCGAGGTACGCATCTGAACTAAATCAATCACCGACAATTTCCCCGGCCCTCCTCATCCTGGGGAGGGCCTTGTCTTTTTAGCGCAATGTAACGCAATTGAATGCGATTTGATGTGAAAGAACCGGATCTCCGGGGGGCTACAGAACTTTTAACCGCGGAACATTTTTGCGCCGTGTACAGGCGATAGAGAACGGAATAGTTGAACATGCGAATTTCATTTGGAACCGACGGCTGGCGCGCTGTCATCAGCGATGAATTTACCTTTGCCAATGTGCAGCGCGTCGCCCAGGCCATTGCCGAGCGCACGCTGAACCAGATGGGGCGACGGGCGCCCAATTCCGGCCCACTTACCAATGGCGAGCAGCAGGTGTCGGCGGACAAGCAGGTGCCGGCAGACAATGGCACAACGACACCTGAAACCGGACCGGCATTGGTCGTAGGCTTCGATACCCGCTTTCTGAGTGACCGCTATGCCGTAGCGGTTGCCGAAGTGTTGGCCGCCAATGGCATCCGCGTCTGGCTGGCCCAGGCCGATGCGCCGACCCCGATGATCAGCTATGCCATTGTGGATAAACAGGCCGCGGGCGGCGTGATGATCACCGCCAGCCACAACCCGCCACGCTATAACGGCATTAAGCTCAAATCGGCCCATGGAGGGTCGGTGACCGCGTCCGTCGCCAAAGATGTGGAGTCGCGCATCTATAGCAACGCCGCGGCAGGTATTACGCCTCGCCAACTGGACTATGCGACCGCCGTGACGCGGGGACTGATTACCCGGTTCGATCCGCTGCCGGCCTATCGGGCGCATGTGGTGAAACTGGTGGATTTCGACGCAATTCGCACGGCCGCGCCTGCGGTGGCGGTGGATGCCATGTATGGTACGGGACGGGTCTATTTGCACCGTTTGCTGGCCGAGGCGGGCTGTTCGGTGCACGAGATTCGCGCGGAGATGAATCCGGGCTTTAATGGGATTCACCCGGAACCCATTGCCCAACATCTGGAGCCACTCTTTGCGCTTATGCGTGAGGGCGATTTTCGCATTGGGCTGGCAACCGATGGCGATGCCGACCGCATTGGTGCGGCCGATGTGGATGGGCGGTTCATCGACCCCCACTGTATTATGGCGCTCTTGCTGCAATATCTGGTAGAAAGTCGGCACCTGACAGGGAGCGTGGTGAAGACGGTGAGCACGACACAGATGCTCAACCGGCTGGCCGCACGTTTCGATTTGCCCGTCCGCGAGACGCCTGTGGGCTTCAATCACATCAGCGATCTCATGTTGACGGAGAACGTGCTGATTGGGGGCGAGGAAAGCGGGGGGATCAGTATCCAGGGGCATATTCCCGAAGGTGACGGCGTGCTGATGGGGCTGTTGCTGGTGGAGATGGTGGCGACGACGGGCAAGACGCTGGGCGAATTGCTCGATAGTCTGATGGCTGCGCCGGATATTGGTGTATTCTGCTATGGGCGGGTAGATCAGCCGGTGCGTCCGTTCAAGAAGGCGGACCTGGTGGCAAGTTTGCTGCGCCGTCCACCCCAGGAACTGGCAGGCGTCGCCGTGGCCCAGATTCAGGATCGCGATGGCGTGAAGCTGTTGATGACCGATCAGAGCTGGCTGTTAATTCGCCCCAGCGGCACCGAGCCTGTATTGCGCATCTATGCCGAGAGCCACACGCCCGCGCAGGTGCAGAAGTTGCTGGACGATGGCGTGGGGATGGCCGAAACGGCACTGGCCGCGCTGGCAGGCAGCTAGACGCACACAGGGCTGTTTGCAGAGGCCCATTGATAAGGGCTGTGCATAGATAGATGGGTCGGACATGGGCTAGCTGCCCAGCAACAGGGCGATGATTCCGGCGATAAATGCGCCGCTGGAAAAGGCCAGAATACTTCCTGCCGCTCCCAGGATGGCGAGCGGGGCAATGGTTGCCACGATGGCGCGCCCCGGTGTCAGGCCCGTTGCGGCACGCACGCCAAAAATATAGACGGCAAAGGCATAGATGGCGGCAAACAGACTGACCAGGAAGCCAATACAAGGGATGATGCCCAGCCCCATCAGTGCCAGCGGCAATACAGCATAGCTGGTGAGGGCGTAGAAGCGCTGGAGCGTCACCGGCGAGCCTAGCCAATGGGCGACCATTGCTATCCCCGCGCCATAGACCAGCCAGATAGCCAGCAAGTTGAGGGGCCAATTGATCCACAGCCCCAGCGCGCTCAATCCGGCGGCCAGCCAGCCGGGAAAGACCGCCGGCGGCATCCCCGCCGCAGTCTCCAGGGCCAGCCACCCGCTGCCCAGCAGCCCTTGGCCGAAAGTCTCGCTCATATTCGCACTTGCCGCCCCGCGTACAATGTCGCTGAGCGGGACGACGACCCCCACCCGCGCCGCCAAAAACCAATTGACGAGGAATGGCAAAAAGCCCGCGACCAGGCCGGTGAGCACAATCAGCCCCAGACCCTGGCGCATGGAGGTAAACCAGACGCTGTCGGGTGCGTATTCGTCAATGGCTTCTTCTTCGGCAAACGGTTCGAATTGCAGCTGGAGCGCGTTGATTGCCTGGTCACGTTCCGGCAGCCAATCATGAAGCATGGCGGCGGTGGGCGAAGGGGGCAAGCTGCCGTCTTCGCGCAGAAACTGGTTAGATGCAAACGAGTCGCGTGTCATGCTATGCCGCCAATCATGATGCTGAAGCTCATAATCATCAATGTGCCGATTGCCAGCACCGCCAGCAGCGCAGGCGCGGCCAGCGCCGCAAGCACGGAACGCTGCCAAGAAAGATCGTGGGCCACTTCCAGCCCGCGAAAGGCGATCAACAGCGCCCAGACCGCCAGCAAAGGCCAGGCTACGCTGACAAAGGGAATAAGCGTGAGGATGAGCAAAGCCTGGGGTGCGACAGTCAACGCGGTGACGCCCAGGGTCTGGTTGAGGGTGCCGATGCCACCCAGCCGCCGCGCCGCTACATGGCTGATTGCGCCATAGGCCAGCCATGTGGTCATCAGACCGGCAGGCACAAAGATCATGAGGATTAAACGCGCCCAGCCGCCGCCATAGCCGCTGGCAAAGGTGAGCCACTGCCAGCCCTGGCGCATCCAGGCTTCGCTGCTTTCCAGATCGAGCGCCGGCGTGGAGGACCAGGCGAACAGTTGGCGCAGCAGAATCATCGCGGTTTCGCGTAGAGTCTCGGCCGGCGGCAGACTGGCGGTGAGCAGAATGCCGCCCACAAATTGGGCCAGCCCCACAATCACGCCCAGGCAGACCACAAAAAAGAGGCCCTCGACCCAGGGGTTGTCATCGTCGGCCATGGTGGCAAAGGGTTCTGCTTCCAGCACCAGGGCTTTGCCGAGTAATTCGGGATAGGTACGGGGTTGTAACATACACGCTCCCAGAGATTGATAGATCGGTTAACTGCTTGCGCGTATCATAGCATAGGGGCAGTGCCGCCGCAACGAAGACCGGGGGTGGCAAGTGTGTCTAAATCTGGGCATTTCTGCGTCTGGGCTGTCTATCCTGGTGAATAGATAGTGGGCTTGCTTCATCCTGCGGTTTCCCGCTTAAAATTGTTGTCGAAAAGCCGGATCATTTGACGCACAGTGAAAAACACCGTACCATTTTAGCGTCTCTTGCCCCTAGCGACTGATTCAAGTGACTGACCCAAATGCACGCACAAAATTTATCGAACTTGTTGGATGTCTAATTCACAGAATTTACAGAAAGATTTAACCGTCAATGCGACTGATTCCGCGTAAATTGTTTTTGACCCGGGGCGTAGGCGTCCACCGCGAAAAGCTGACCAGCTTTGAAATGGCGCTGCGCGAGGCGCATATTGCCCAATTCAACCTGGTGCGTGTCTCTTCCATCTTCCCGCCGCGCTGCAAGATTGTGCAGAGTGATGAGGGGTTGCGTCTGTTGCAGGCAGGTGAGATTGTGTTTTCGGTGTTGGCCGAGATGTCCACCAATGAACCGGGGCGACGTATCGCCGCTACAATTGGGGTGGCGCGCCCTGCCGATGAAGACAAATATGGCTATCTTTCGGAACATCACGCCTATGGCATGACCGAACGGGAAGCCAGCGACTATGCCGAGGATTTGGCCGCGACCATGTTGGCGACGACGCTGGGGATTCCCTTCGACGTGGAAAAAGACTACAACGAGCGGCGTGAGCAATATCTCATGGGCGGCGAAATTGTGGAATCTACCAGCATGACGATGGCCGTGACTGCCGAGCCGGGCGGTGTGTGGACGACCGTCATCGCTGCGGCCATTTTGGTCTGAGTCCAATTCCGGTAGGGTAGCCAGCCGTATCTCACCAGTTGTGCGCCGCGTGCGCAGGAAAATCTCATGTCCTCCTATAATTTTCTGGATTTGCCGGATAGCTATACCGGGTTCGACCGTGCTCAGGTCGTCGTGTTGCCGATTCCGCTGGAAGCGACGGTCAGCTATGGTGGCGGAACCGCCCAGGGGCCTGCCGCGATTGTGGCGGCTTCGCACCAGGTGGAGCTTTATGATCGTGAGTTTGATGAGGAACCGGCACTGGGCTTTGGGATCCATACCCGCGCGCCGCTGGCACTGAGCCAAGACCCTGCACGCGCGGTGGACGAGATTGCCGCCGCCGTGGCGGATGTGGCGCGCACCGGCAAGCTGGTCGTGGGGCTGGGTGGCGAACACACGGTGAGCGTGGGCTTTGGGCGCGGTCTCTTGCAGGCCGTGAATCATCCCATCACCGTGGTGCAACTGGATGCCCACGCCGACCTGCGCGATTCCTATGAGGGCAGCCCCTATAGCCACGCCTCGATTGCGCGTCGCCTGCTGGATGACCCGCGGGTGGAACAGGTGCTCCAACTGGGGATTCGTTCGATCTGCCCGGAAGAAGTGCGTTTTGCGCGCGCCAATCCCAACCGGGTACAGATTTGGTATGCCGAAGAAATTCACGTGGATGGCTGGCAAGAGGCGTTTTTGCGGCGCATTGCCGGTCGCCATGTCTACATTACGATTGATGTGGATGGACTGGACCCGGCGCTTGTCCCCGCCACCGGCACGCCCGAACCGGATGGGCTGACCTGGCGCGAGGCGGTGGACATTCTGCGCATGACTGCACAATCCAGCGCCACGATAGTTGGTCTGGATTGTGTGGAGCTGGCTCCCACGCCGACTCAGCACGCGGCAGATTTTGCCGTTGCCAAACTGGTCTACAAAGCCATGACCTATGCCATGCGTTTTGGGCGATAAGGTTACATACAGGTGGCGATTGAAGCTCGCCGCACCAGCACATGTTCCCTGTGGACTAGCCCAGCCCACAGGGAACGCTGTTTGATTGAAGAAAGGGATATTTTGCCCGTGGAAAATGCAAACGCGGTACGTGATTTTATACGCCAACATTATCGCCATTTCAACGCCGCCGCACTCATTGATGCCGCGGAAGGCTATTGCCGTTTTATCGAACAGGGCAACCACATGTTGCTGGCAATGGCGGGCGCCATGAGCAGCGCGGAACTGGGGCTTTCGGTCGCCGAGATGATTCGCCAGGACAAGATCCACGCCATCAGTTGCACGGGGGCCAATCTGGAAGAGGATGTCTATAATCTGGTGGCGCACGATCACTATGTGCGTATCCCCAATTATCGGGATCTCACGCCCGAAGATGAGCATGAGCTACTGGGACGCCATCTGAATCGGGTGACGGATACCTGTATCCCCGAAGAGGAGGCAATCCGGCGCATCGAAGGCGCGCTGATCGATGAGTGGCAGGCGGCGGATGCCGCGGGCGAGCGCTATTTCCCCCACGAGTTTCTCTATCGCGTCCTGCGTAGCGGCAAGCTGGAACAGTATTATCAGATCGATCCCAAAGATAGCTGGCTTTTGGCGGCGTGTGAAAAGAATCTGCCCGTCTTTGTGCCCGGCTGGGAGGATTCCACCACCGGCAATATCTTCGCCTCCTATTGCATCAAAGGCGAGATTCAGAATGTGCACACGGTGCGGTCGGGCATTGAATATATGATGGAGCTGGCCGCGTGGTATACCCCGGCCACCGCGCAGCGTTCGGTTGGCTTTTTCCAGATCGGCGGCGGCATTGCAGGCGATTTTCCCATCTGTGTGGTGCCCATGTTACGCCAGGATATGGAACAGGAAGATACGCCGCTGTGGGGCTATTTCTGCCAGATTTCCGATTCGACCACGAGCTACGGTTCCTATTCGGGCGCGGTGCCCAACGAGAAGATTACGTGGGAAAAGCTCGGCATCGACACGCCCAAGTATATTGTAGAATCGGACGCGACTATTGTTGCGCCCCTCATTTTCGCCTACGTGCTTGCGGAGTAGAGCGACAGCGTTTGCAATCCATATAAAGCGTGACGGAT
>JBBDIO010000231.1:0-14167 GCA_040880365.1 Litorilinea sp. | reverse complement strand
GTTCCGGCCCACCTTTTTTTATACCTCCATTCAACCCCCAGCGCGCAAATTGCACGCCCCCATCTAGGCGCGCTCCGGTGAAAAGTCATCCAGATAATTCATGCGTGGGTCCAGGTTCCAGCGATATTGTTCGGCAGGCAATGTGTTGTTCGCCCAGCCGCGCAAGACCTTGGCATCGGCACGCTTCTTCGCCAGCACCTGTTGCACCGCATCCGGGTCCCAATCGGCCAACACCAGGCCGGTCAACTCGGCGCGCACATCGGCATAGGCAGCATCCTCGCCCAGGTCGTGCAGCTCGTGGGGATCTTCGGCCAGGTTGAACAACTGGGGCGCGTGTCCGTGGTAATAGATGAGCTTCCACGGCCCGCGGCGCACCATGCGCTGATAGGTTTCGCCTTCGGGCGCATACTGATCGGCGCAATATTCCGAAAAGCCCACATCATCCCAATCGGGCGTGGGTCGCGCATCTGAAACCAGCCCCAACAGACTGCGCCCGCCCCCGCCCGGCAAGGGTTCTGCGCCCGCAGCATCCACCAGCGTAGCCGTCACATCCAACGCCGTGTTCACCGCGCCGCAGCGTTGCCCCGGGGCAATCACGCCCGCCCAATTCATAATCAGCGGAATCCGGGCCGAACCTTCATAGAAGACATGCTTCCACCACAGGCCGCGCTCGCCCACCATATCGCCGTGGTCCGAGGTATAGACAATGAGCGTATTGTCGGCCAGGTCGTTTTCTTCCAAAGCCCGCAAAATGCGCCCAATCATCTCATCTATATCGTGGACCAACGCCCAATAGGCCGCGCGCGACTGGAGCACCAACTCGTCGGCCACATCTTCCTGGATATTGGTATATGCGCGCCACTGGCGGATATAGCTGTGGGTCTCTTGGGCATAGGGCCAGGCGTGCGCGGGCATGGTCATCTGATCCCGATAGTGGTCATAGACATCGCGCCGCGCCACAAACGGCGCATGGGGCAACATGAACCCGACCGACAGGCTAAACGGATCGAGCGCGCCATAGGCACGCTTTTCTACACCCAGCCGATCCAGATAGGCGACTGCGTGCGCGGTCACATCCTCATCGTGCACCTGGTAGGCCGATTGCCCTGCGCCCGCGCGCACCAGGCTGACGCGGTCCGGGCCTGCCGTGCCATCCAGCACCCCCCGATCCACCTGACCACCGCCCAGATGATTGGGGCTGTGGTCGCCCACAAACCGCTCGCTATAGCCGTGCAACTGATCCGGGCCAACCGCGTGCATCCGCCCCACCAACGCGGGACGATAGCCCACGCTCCCCATAGCATGGGCCAGCGTCGGGATTCCCGAATCCAGCACATGGTTGTTGGTCCACACCTGATTTTGATAGGGATAGCGCGCCGTGAGCATACTGGCGCGCGAGGGCACACAAATGGGCGAGGCGCAATAGGTGGCGTCGAAGATCGCGCCCGTTTGCGCCAGGCGGTCGAGATTGGGCGTTTGGACCAGCGGATCACCGTAACAGCCGGTGACAAACGGATTGTGCTGATCGGTATGGATATACAAAATGTTGGGACGGGAGCTTTCGGGCATGGTTCCTCCTGGGTTTTGTATGTTTGGATAACGCGGGGATAGCGTGATTGGCTGCTGCGGCATGTGGATGTCGAATCTATTGTGCAATAGACCGCGCAATTGCCAAACTTTGGCCCCTGCACAAACCCGCCTCATCGCCACCGCCGCGGTAGCATCTAAAGCGCCAATCTCCCCGCCAATCTCCAAGCCAATCTCCCTAGCAATCTCCAAGCCAATGGCGCACCGTGCAGGGGCACCCGCTGGGCCGGAAATTCGTGTTTGACAGTTCCCCAAGCCCCATATATAGTGCAAGCGTTCCAGTTGGTGAACCAAATCCATGCTACCGGAATCGGACCGATTCACTCCCCGCGGCATCCATCGCTCTGTAGTATCCATTGCTCCCCGCGTTTCAGACCCCGCGACTGGTTCGACAATTCTCAGTGTGTGCGGTTTCACCAATCTGAATTTTCAGGTTGTCTAACCTGTTTGTATGTCGCAGTGCCCTAAACGTATCATCATAAGATGTGATCAGGAGGAAACCATGCAGGATCCCCAGGTAAACCGCCGCGATTTTTTGCGGCTCAGCGGGTTGGCGACCGCAGGCGCCGTGATGGCTGCCTGCAATACCGGCAGTGCGCCCGCCCCCACCACCGATGTGCCCGCCGGCGATCAGGCAGCCGCTGATGCTCAGGACAGCACCACAGCCGCGCCCGGCCTGCGCGAGGTTGCGCGCGAAAACACACTAATCTTCATGTATGGCGGCACCGACGGCGCATTCACCAACGTGGGATTGGGCAATCCCTATAACCCCGGCTCGACCGGGCATCGCGCGGTGACGGCTGCGCACGAACCGCTCTTCTACTACTCGGCCTTTTCCGATGAGTTCATCCCCTGGCTGGCAACCGGCTATGAATACAACGACGACTACAGCGAATTGATCGTCAACATTCGCGAAGGCGTAGAGTGGAGCGACGGCGAGGTGTTCGACGCCCACGATGTGGCCTTCACCCTGGAAACGCTGCGCACCAACGCGCCGGAACTGCGCAACTCTACCGAAGTATCAAACTGGGTGGAATCGGTAGAGGCCGTAGACGATCTCACCGTGCGCATCGTCTTCTTCGAACCACGGCCCCGCTTCTATTTCAGCCACCTCACCGCCAAATTCGATACCGGCATCTATTGGCTGCCCGAACACGTCTTCCGCGATGTCGAAGACATTGCCGCCTTCGAATTCTTCGATCTGGAACAGGGTTGGCCCGTCTATACCGGCCCGTTTAACGTGGTGCTGTGGTCGCCCGAACAGCAGTTTTTGGATCGACGCGACGATTGGTGGGCGGCCAAAGTGGGATTCGCCGAATTGCCCGCCATGGAACGCATTATCGTGCTCCCCTCCACCGGCGAAGAGCGCGCCGCCCAGCTGGTCATCAACAACGAAATCGATTCGTGCCTGGGCTTCCGCGCCACGACCATCCCCAACGCGGTGCAAGGCAACCCCAATATCATCACGCATACGGGGCGCGAATTGCCCATGGGCTATATCGACTGGTGGCCGACCTCATTCTGGTTCAACTGTGACGAACCGCCCTTCAACACCAAAGAGATGCGCTGGGCCATCAGCTACGCCATCGACCGCCAGCAAATGCTGGATGTCGCGCTGGAAGGATCGGGCATTCTCACCGAGCTGCCCTTCCCCTATTACCCGCCGCTCATGCCCTATATCGAAGCGACCGCCCCTCTGCTGGAACGGTATCCCACCAACGAGCACAATCTGACCAAATCCAGTGACCTGATGGAAGGCTTGGGCTATACCCGCGACAACGAAGATTTCTGGGTGCTCAACGGCGAACGCGTGCCCGCAGTCATCTATGGTACGGCTATCTTCAACGACATCGGCCCGGTGCTGGCCGAACAGCTGCGGCGCGCCGGGTTTGAATCGGAATATACCACGCCCGCCGATTCCGGCACCCGTCGCTCTGAAGGCAGCGCTAAGCTCACCCTGTTTGGGCATGGCGGCAGCATCAACGACCCGTTGGACACGCTGGACATGTATACCAGCAAGCACTATCGCCCCACCGGCGAACCCGCCACCCACGTCTCACGCTGGCGCAACCCCGAATATGATGCGATTGTCGACGAGATGGCGACGCTCCCCCCTTCGCCCGATGACAACACCTACATGGATCTCTATTTGGCCGCGATGGAGATCTGGTTGGATAATCTGGTAGATGCGCCGCTGCAACAGTGGCTGCACCGGATTCCCATGAACAGCACCTATTGGCAGAATTGGCCCACCGAAGACAATAATTACGTCAACGGCGCATTCTGGCACCAGACCGTCGGCTTGTTGATCATGGGCCTGGAACCGGCAAGCTAATCGCCCTGCCCATCTGCATAACGGGCCGGCTGTAGGCATTGGCGAAACCCAGTGCCTACAGCCGGCCTTGTCAAAGACCGCAACACCCACAGCCCATTCAAGCAGTATCCCCCACCATTCACAGAACCATTCCCCAACCAACGGAAACGATTTTTAACGTATGCGCATTACCCATCTGGAAACCATCATCGTCAAGCCCCGCTGGGTCTTTCTCAAAATCCACACCGACGAGGGCATTGTCGGCCTGGGTGAACCCACGCTGGAAAACCGGGCCTTTACCATCGTCGAAGCCATCCGCGAAGTCGAACCGTATCTGATTGGCAAAGACCCGACCCGCGTCGTCCACCACTGGCAAGCCATCTACAAACATGCCTTCTATCGGGGTGGGCCTGTGCTGACCAGCGCGCTTTCGGGCATCGAACACGCGCTCTGGGATATTGCGGGCAAAGCCGTCGGCCTGCCCGTCTATAAACTTCTGGGCGGGCCGATGCGCGACCGCATCAAGGTCTATGCCCATTGTCGCGGCGAAACCGTAGAAGATATGGTCGCGTCGGCGCGCGCCAATGTGGCGGTAGGCTTCACCGCGCTCAAGACCGGCATTCGCGGGCCACGCCCGGCGCGCATCATCGAAACGCCCGGCTTCATCGATACCATTGTCAACCGCATCGGTGCGCTGCGCGACGCTGTGGGCCAGGAGATAGACATCGGCATCGACTTTCACGGCGCGATCTCGCCCCAGACCGCAGGGTTGCTCATCAAGGCGCTGGAAGAGTTTCAACCCATGTTCTATGAAGAAATCGTCCAGTGTCAGAATGTGGAAGTTATGGCCGATCTGGCGCGCAAGACCCACATTCCCATTGCCGCGGGCGAACGCATCTATACAAAATGGGGTTTTCGCGAATTGCTGGAAAAGGGCGCGGCCTCGATCCTCCAGCCCGACCTGTCGCACGCGGGCGGCATCTTCGAGTCGCGCCTGATTGCGGGCATGGCTGAAGCCTACTACGCGGCGGTTGCGCCCCACTGTCCGCTGGGGCCGATTTCGCTGGCCGCGGGCCTCCAGCTCGATGCCGCCATTCCCAACTTTCTGGCACAGGAACAGGTGCACCTGGGCGAAGGTTATCTCAAGACGCCATTTGAAGTGGTAGATGGCTACATTCCCTTGCCCGACAAGCCGGGTCTGGGCATCGAACTGGATGAGGAAGCCGTCGCGGCGCAAGTGGGTGAACCGCGCCGCCACCCCGGACTATTCCACCCCGACGACAACGCCGCCATCGATCATTAATGCTTATTGAGCCAACAGCCTAAAGTTACACAATCGATTCGCAGCTGATCTTCCCGGAAGCTGCGAGCTTCCGGGAAGATTGTGCAATGTCTATCTGATTTGTCAATTAGTTAAGCTGAAGTTTGTATTTGTCGTAGGTCACGTCTCCTGGCGTGACATGGGTCTACTAGCTGTGTAGCCCCCGAAAGCGTGGAAGCGAGATCATTAGGTCCCGGTGCAGAGGAAGACCCTATAATTATAAATTGTTAAGTAAAATTGACACTCAAACGTACGCTGTGTTACTATCCAGTGCAGACCAAGAAGCAAACTGGATAATCTACGTTTGTCCTTCGCTTCGCTTACCCGCGGGCAGTAACTCTCTCTTTTTTTACGCTGCCTGCATCATTTCCCAATACACATCCGCTATGAACTTTCATGCAGTTGCATATTCAGGAGGATACCTTATGTCACAAAACGGTCAGATCTCGCGCCGCGGATTCTTGCGCACAGCAGGCTTTGCCGCTGCCGGTATGGCGCTTGCCGCCTGTGCCGCGCCCGCTGGTGCACCCAGCGCACCCGCCGCCGAAACTGGTGGTGAAGCCGCCCCCAGCCAGGAAAATGTGGAAGTTAAGTTCCATGCTCGCATCGGTCAGCAAGAGGACGCCCTCTATGACATGCAGATGCCCAAGTTCATGGAAGAAAACCCCAACATTACCGTTGTGAAAGAATCGTTCCCCGGCGCAGAATTCTCGGCCAAACTCGCGACCATGCAAGCCGGCGGCACGCTGGGTGATGTGGTCTGGAGCGCACTCGGTGGGGCTACCATTCAGTTCGCGTGGGCCAATAACGTCGTAGCACCCATCGATGACCTGGTCGCTTCGCAGGATGTGGATTTGAGCGAGTGGTACGCAGGTTGTATTGACGCCATTACCGTAGAAGGCAGCCTGTTGGGCCTGCCCTTCAAGGCACATCCCGGCCTGGCCGTCATCTATCTCAACGCGACAGCCTTCGAAGAAGCCGGTCTGGATCTGCCCACCGCCGACTGGACTGTGGAAGAACAGCTGGATCTGGCGATTGAGCTGACCGAATCGGATGGCGAGCGCACGACTCAATTTGGCTACTTCCCCAGCGCAACGTGGAAGGGCTTTGTCACCGGCACCCGTGCCTGGGGTGGTGAATTGATCAACGAAGACGGCACCGTCTGTCTGTTGAACTCGGAAGAAGGCGTCGCCTACACCAACCACCTGTATGACCTGTTCCAGACGCACGGCGTAGCCCCCGGCCCCGAACAGATGCTGGGTCTTGCCAACGATATGTGGATCAGCGGCGTACTCTCCATGTTCCAGGGTGGCACCTCCGTCGCCGTAACCGAGGCCGCAATTGGCGACAGCTTCGAATGGGTTGCGCTGCCCAACGCCATCGGGCCGGCCGGCGTGGGCGGTTCCGACTACGAGGTAGATGCCTACTGCGTCACCACCACCGCCCGCGACCCCGACGCAAGCTTCGAATGGGTCAAGTATCTCTGTAACCAGGAGAGTGGTGTGCAACTGGGCCTCATCGGCGGCACCGTCGGTGGTCGCCCCGATGTATATGGCGCCGAAGAACTGCTGGTACACCCCTACCGTGTGGTCTTCAAGGATATCATGGACAACGCCATGGATTCGCGCATTACCGCCAACTGGCGTCAGCAAGAGGCGCAGGTTGCTATCGAGCAGCTGATGCAGCCCCTGTGGGCCGGCGAAGCCGAACCCACTGCCGCCTTCATCGACGAAGTGACCGCGCAGCTCCAGGAAATTATGGATCGCCCGCGCCCCTAAGGTTCAGACCTTAAGTATCACGTTGGCGTAAGATCCGGTGACTTGCCCTCCCAGGATGGGAAACACCTGTACTCGGATGAAAGACACCGGATTCTGTTTAGTTCATAGTGGTCTTGAATGCCGGTCGCAGATGGTTGCGACCGGCATCTTGCCGCCCGGATCCCTGGCACTGCGCAGCGCAGGCCCGCAGTTTCTACACCTGGCCCGCAATGGGGTCCACAATCCTGGCAGCTATTCCACTTGGAATTACAGGCCCGACATTCCCGCTCTATCTAGAGGTGACACATGGTAAAATCTTGGTGGAGATCTCCACTCCAACGGCGCGAGGCCCTCGAAGGCTACGTGTGGATCAGTCCGTGGATTATCGGATTCCTGGTCTTTTCGCTGGGTCCGATTCTCTTTTCCCTATATCTTAGCTTCACGCAATATCGGATTGGCGGCGATGCCGTCTGGATCGGCTTCCAAAACTACAGCGAAGCACTCTTCAGAGATCGACTGTTCTGGCCTTCACTGTGGCGCACAGCCTACTTTGCGCTGGGCACCGTGGTGTTGGGGTCGATCCTGTCGCTGCTGGCGGCGTTGTTGCTCAATTCCAACCTGCGCGCCACGGCCTGGTTCCGTGCGCTCTACTACCTGCCTTCGCTGACCCCGGTGGTCGCGCTGGCAATTCTCTGGGGCTGGCTGCTGCAACCCCAGGTTGGGCTGGTCAACTTTGCGCTCGATGGCGTCGGCATCTCCGGCCCCGGCTGGCTCACCAGTCGCACCTGGGCCATTCCGTCCATGATCATGATCTCGCTGTGGGCGAGCATTGGCGGTGGGCGCATGATCATCTTCCTGGCCGGCTTGCAGGGCGTGCCGCGCGAGCTCTACGAATCGGCCGAAATCGACGGCGCAGGCCCCATCCGCCGCTTCTTTCACGTTACAATTCCCATGATTTCGCCGGTTATCTTTTTCAACCTGATTCTGGGCGTCATCGGCAGCTTCAGCGTTTTTGCCCTGGCCTATGTGGGCACCAATGGCGGCCCCAACTATGCCACCTGGTTCTTCATGCTGCATCTGTACTACAACGCATTCAGCTATTTCCAGATGGGCTATGCGTCGGCCCTGGCCTGGATCTTCTTCCTGATTATCTTCGTGCTATCGTTCATCCAGATTAGGCTCTCTAACCGCTGGGTCTACTACGAGTTCCAATAGAGGAAACCTCCCATGGCAACTCAATCAAACTCACAAGTCGTCATCGAGAGCCGTCCTGCAGGCCGCAACAATGCACAGCAGGTATTGCTCCATCGCGGCGGACGCCTGCTCTTGTATGTGCTGGCAATCGTCGGCGCTATCCTGTTCAGCGTCCCCTTCTTTTGGACAGTGTCGAGTTCGCTGAAACCCATTCAGGAACTCTTTCTCTATCCGCCTTCAATTTGGCCCGAAAATATCCGTTGGCAAAACTATGCCGACGTCTTTAGAATTGCCCCCTTTGGGCGCTTTATCCTGAACACCATCATCGTGACCGCGGCCGCCATGTTTGGTCAGATTTTATCGGCGGCGGCAGTGGCGTTTGGCTTTACCCGCTTCCGCTTCCCCGGTCGCGATATGCTTTTCTTCATCGTGCTCAGCACCATGATGCTGCCCTGGCAGGTGACAATCGTGCCCACCTTCCTGCTCTTTCGCTATCTGGGCTGGATCAACACCCTGCTCCCGCTTATCATCCCCTCCTACTTTGGCGGCGGGCCGTTCTATATATTCCTGTTGCGCCAGTTTTTCATGACCATTCCTCGCGATCTGGATGAAGCTGCCAAAATCGACGGCGCCAACTCGATTCGCGTCTTCTGGAATATCATGTTGCCGCTTTCCAAACCGGCATTGGCAACCGTCGCGATTTTCTCGTTCATCGAACACTGGAACGAATTTTTCTCGGCGCTGATCTATCTCAACTCGACCCATCTCTTCACAGTGTCCATCGGCCTGCGCTTCTTCGTTTCCACTCCCTTCGAAAGCGATGAACCGCGCGAAGCCATTCTCATGGCAGCCTCGCTCATTGTTGCTCTGCCCTGCCTGATTCTCTTCTTCGCGGCGCAGAGATACTTCGTCCAGGGCATTGTGACTACCGGCATCAAAGGCTAATCGGGTTCAAAGGCCAGACACGAAAAGAATCTACACGAAAAGAAAGTACTCATGAAAATTACCAAAATCGACACCTATCTTGTCAACCTGGGCCATCGCAACATCCCCTATGTCAAGGTTCACACCGACGAAGGTATCTACGGTGTTGGCGAAGCCTATTCGTGTGGCCCCGACAAGGCCACCGTGGAAGTCATCCACGACTTTGAAGAATGGCTCATCGGCCGCGATCCGCGTGATGTAGAGGCGCTCTACCATCTCATGTATGCCGGTTCGCGTTTCCCCGGCGGATCGGTGGTAAATGCTGCCATCAGCGGCATCGAACACGCGCTGTGGGATATCGCAGGCAAGGCGGCGAATCTGCCGGTCTACCGTCTGGTGGGTGGCAAATGCCGCGACAAAATCCGCGTCTATCAGGCACCCCGTGGCAATTCGCCCGAAGAAGTCGCCGAAAGTGCGGTCGCGCTCATCGAAAAATATGGCTACACGGCCATCAAAATGAGCCCCATGCCCGGCAATTGGCACCAGATGTCGTGGAACCAGGCCCTGCGCGAATCGGAAAAGCGCGTGGCCGCTGTGCGCGAAGCCGTAGGCCCCGATATTGATATCGGACTCGACCCCCACGCGCGCATCTTTGAAATTGGACGCGCCATGCAGCTGTGCGAAGTCGTCGCGCCCTATAATCCCTTCTTTATGGAAGAACCCTTGCGCCCCGAAAACTACGAAGCCATGGCCAAGCTCAACGACAAAGTTTCGGTGCCTCTGGCGACGGGCGAAATGCTCTACACGCGCCACGAATTTCGCGAGTTGCTCAACCTGCAAACGGTGGACATCATCCAGCCCGACATCTGTCTGATGGGCGGCCTGTGGGAGATGAAAAAGATCGCAGCTATGGCCGAAGCCAGCTACATGACCGTTGCGCCCCACAATCCGTGCGGGCCGATTGCCACCGCGGTCAATGTGCACTTCGCTGCCAGCACCACCAACTTCCTCATTCTGGAATATCACGCCGACGACAGCGGTCCCCGCCGCGATCTGGTAGACGAACCCATGAAACTGGTAGACGGCTATCTGGAAATCCCCGAAAAGCCGGGCCTGGGCATCGACCTGAACATGGACGCGGTAGAGAAATATCCGTTCCGCAGCTGGCATCGCCCCTTCCCCCTGCGCCCCGATGGTTCGCTCGGCTATCAATAGGCAGCGCCCCGACAGTAAGCGGCAACTCGCCAAACGACAATAAGCAAAAGGGGGCATGGTCTGCGCACAGACCATGCCCCCTTTTGCCGCTACACGCCCGGATTCTTCCACACCAAAAAGCCACGCGCCAGCCAGCGATCACGCGTATCTACGGCAAAGCCCAGCGCCGCCAGCCGCCGCGCCGCGGCAACCCACCACTGGCGCGGCCCCCAGCTTCGATAGCCCGCGGTCTCGGCAATCGCCTGTTTCCAGGCCGCCATGAATCCGTCGATGGCGTGATCGGTCGCCATACGGTGGATCAGATGCTTGGGCAAAACAGCCTGATGTTGCACGGGATCGAACAGGTGGCGCAGATTGTGACTAAACACCAGCGCTTCGGTATGCCAGGGCTGCGCATCGACATCCGTGCGCCGCGCCACATTCGCCACCCACAAACTGCCATCCGGGTTCGACGTGCCTTCCAGCAGCAGCCCGCCCGGCAACACATACTGCCCCAGCAAGGCATACGCCGGGGCTGCATCGGCTTCGGCATATTGGCGCAAGACGTTGAACGCGCGCACCATGCGCACCGTTTCGCGCCGCCCCGCCCAGGGGCCCACGCGCCAGCGTGCCAGAGGCAGATTGAAGCCGCCCACCCGCAACAGAATTGCATCGCCGGCGGCAGCCTGGGCCGCCGCAACGCGCGCGCGGTCGATCTCCACACCCAGCACAGGTAAAGCCGGATTCAACGCACGCAATCGCGCCGCGCTTTCCAGCGTGGTGACGGGCGTTTCACCATAGCCCAGATCTACAAAAAAAGCCTGGGCAAAATCGCCCGTTTGACGCGTCAACAGGGGCGTATCATAGAGGATGGCAAAGGTATCGACCCGGCGCAGACGGTTGGGTGCAGTCTTGCCGCGCGTGGGTTGCCCCGCCGGGCGGCGCGTGCGTGCATAGCCAGAAGATGAGAGCAGAGAGGACATTTATCACACGCGGTTCAGCAAGCAGATGCGCCGTCCGGCACCGTGGGCGGTGGGCGATTGTCTTGCTGGGCGACTAGCCCACCTCGCCCAGCAAGACAATCGGCCCGGTGGGCGATGCACTGCCCCCGGCAGGTTCCAGACTGATACCCACCGCCGTATAGCCATCGCGCGCCAGCGGCGACGCGGCCAAAAAGGTCGCCGTGCCCTCACGCGGCGCATCCAGCAGCCCCGCGGAAACCGGCGCGCCCTCGGCAGGAATCAACCACAGCTGATAGGTTTGGTCGGACGCGACTTCTGCCAACCCCGCGGCGATGACCAGCACCTGATCGTCTGCCGCATAGAAAACGGCCTGCGCGGTGGGCGCATCGTCGGTGCCCGCCAACAACACTTCCTGTTCAGCATCTAAAATGGTCGCCCATTGCTGGCGTTGTTCGGCAACGGCAGCCTGCAACACCTGATTTTCGGTGCGCAGATTCCCAATTTCGCTTTGCAGGGATGTCGCCTGGGTCTGCAATTCCGCCAGACTTGCCGTATTGCGCTGCACGATGAGCTGCGCCTGGATCACCACGACCACCAGCAACACTGCCAACGCCCCAGCCAATCCCAGCGCATAGCCGGCATAGCGGCGTTCTGCCCACCAGCGGCGCAGGCCAGCCAGCGGCGACTCTTTTTGGCGCGCGGGTTTGGGCAAAGGGCGCGCCGGTGTGCCCAGGCTTGGTGGGGGGGTGCCGGTATTCAGTGTGCCAGAGTTCGGTGTGCCAGAGTTCGGTGTGCCAGAGTTCGGTGTGTCGGGCGCAGCCGGCTGCTGAGCATGGGAACGCTTCACATGCGTCGCCAGGCGCGGCCGGTCGGGCTGGGCATCCGCCCGCACCCGATCCATGACACTCGCTTTCATGCCCGCGGGCATGGCGCGCATGGGCGTGCTTTCGGCCAATGCCGCGCTCGCCGCGTCGAGATCGCGCACACGCGTGCTCAATTCGGGGTGTTTACGCAAATAGTCTTCTACGACGTGCTTTTCGTCCGGCTCCAACGCATCCAACACATAGCCGGGCAATGCCGCCAATACTTCATCGCGTGTCAAGATCGTTTCCCCTGCATCTTGTTTCAACCATAGACTGCTTTTTTCACACCGGGTGCAGCCAAAAATCCCGCCTTACCGCGCCCACAGCATCTAGCGCATAGCACGCTGCGGGTTGGCTCAGGGCACAGGTTCGCCACGATGCCCTGCACTGCGCAAAAGTCGTTCCAGCTTTTCCAACCCAATTCGCATTCGGCTCTTGATCGTGCCCAGCGCGGTGCGGGTTTCTTCGGCAATTTCGCGCTGGGTTTTGCCCTCGAAATAGGCCAGTTCCAGACAAACGCGCTGTTCTTGCGGAATCGATTCCAGCGCGTCTATCACCTCACGACGGCGCAAATTCGCCTCGGTTTCGGCCTCGGCGCTGGGCTGATGGCCCAGGCGCTGTGCGACATCTTCCAGCGGCGTCTCGCTCGCTTGCGGACGCACCTTTTCGCGCCGCAGCGCATCCAATGCTCGATTGCGCGCCACTCGATACATCCACGCCGCGGCCGCGCCCGCGCCCCGATACTGACCGGCATTTTGCCAGATCTGCCAAAACGCATCCTGCAAAACCTCATCCGCCGTGTCGGGCTGGCGCACGATGCGCAACACCAGGTTATACATCACCTGGGCATGGCGATCATAGAGCACCTCATAGGCCTCCACACTCTTGCGGGCGGTCATCTGTAGGAGCACCTCATCCGGGTGCCCGCGAATACGATCTTCCGACGAATCCGGCATCAGATCAGTCTCGGCTTCCCCCGGATCAAGCACGGTGGAACCCCACGCGCCGCCCGTCGATAGGGGCTATATGTATATGACGCAAAATATCTCGCTTTGGATCAAATGATTATGTGAATACGATAATCGAAGGCAAAACTAGAAACCAGATCATGAGGAAAAGGCCAATCCCGCGTTGTTGCCGGTTGCCCCCACCTACAGGTCCCCTGCCCGATCTCAAGCCATTAGTTTAACAAGGGCATTACCTCTTCAGCAAACTGCTCAATTCCTTCCGTATGGGGAAAATCGACCAGCCGCACAAAGAAATAGCGCACACCGACATCAACGTATTGGCGCAGGGCATCGGCGACCTGTTCGGGCGTGCCCACAATCGGGCCATTTTGAAAAGGCGACGCCGCCGAAATGCGCCGGGCTTCGGCTTCGGTAGACGCCAGCGCAATGGATTCTGCCGCCCATGTCTTGAGGATAGTATCATAGTCGCGCCCCACTGCCTCACAATGCCCCTTGAGCACATCCAGCTTGTGGGCATAATTTGCCAGATTCCCCCCCGGTATGTTCCACCAGTCGGCATGTTTGGCGACCACGCGCAAAGTCAATTGCTCGCCTCCCCCACCAATCAGAATGGGCGGCTGCGGATCGGGCTTCGGCTCG
Source organism: Litorilinea sp. (assembly GCA_040880365.1). Taxonomy (GTDB): domain Bacteria; phylum Chloroflexota; class Anaerolineae; order Caldilineales; family Caldilineaceae; genus JBBDIO01. The sequence goes on along the minus strand of JBBDIO010000231.1, from coordinate 444 downwards.
CAATAGGCATCCTGCACCTGATAGTGCTTACCGTTGTAGGTGACTTTTGGCTCGGTCCACAGCCGGCGCACAATCTCCACGCTCTCTTCCAGCTGGGCAATGCGCACAGCCGGCCGGGGAAACTCATAGCCATAGGCGCGATATTCTTCTTCCAGCCAGCCTGCGCCGATGCCAAAAATAAAGCGGCCCCCTGTCCACCATTGCAGATTGGCGGCCATCTTGGCCGTCAGCGCGGGGTTGCGATAGGACTGGCACAGCACACTGCTGCCAAAGCGCAGACGCGGAAATTCGCCCGCCAGCATAGCAATCGTGGTCATACACTCCACATAGGGCGTATCGTTGGACTGCCATGCGGCCCAGGGCACAAAGTGGTCATCCACCCAGACCGAATCATACTTGTCTTGCACGCGCGCCAAGGTGGCGCGCACCTGCTGCGCAAACGCG
>JBBDIO010000230.1:3235-14247 GCA_040880365.1 Litorilinea sp. | reverse complement strand
AGGTGGACTGCCCAAAGCACTGAATTATTGCGGGGTCGCGGTCGGCATGGCGGGCATCGTCACAACCATCCCGGCGCTCGGCGCGCTGGGGGCCGTGTTTGGGCTGGGTAGTATTGTGTGGTTCGTGTGGCTGGGAATCGTCATGCTGCGCACTAGCCCACGGCCACATGATGCGCGGTAGAGGTCTTGCGCGTGCGGCAGGGGCAAAGTGGATTCCATACAAAAAAGTAACTCCCGACCCGACACCTGCACGATCCTTGCGGGTCACATGGCCTTATGCTATGTTCAGGCTGCCGAAAACAGGCCAGTCGATTGTTCGACACCGAGAATAGAATGAAGCTATATAGAAGGCAGAAGAAGAATTAAAATGAAAACACGACCACTTGGAAACCAGGGTCTACAGGCCACAGAAGTAGGTCTGGGCTGTTGGCAAATCGGGGGTGGCTGGGGAGTGCCCTGGAACGACGCCATCGCGCAAGAAACGCTGAGCGCCGCCTACGACGCAGGTGTGCGGTTTTTCGATACCGCAGACGGCTATGGGGACGGCGCGAGCGAACGATCACTCGGTCGCTTCCGCCAGTCGCACCCCGATATCGTTATCGCTACCAAATTGGGCCGGTCGGGCGGACTCTACCCAGACAACTACAGCGAAGAGGGACTGCGCGCCGCCACGCTCCATTCCAGAAAACAGCTGGGCGTCGACCGCACTGACCTCACCCAGCTTCACTGTGTGCCCGTGGAGGTGCTGCGCGACGGCCGCATCTTCGACTGGCTGCGCCGTCAACGGGAAGAAGGGTTGATCGCGGCCTTTGGGGCCAGCGTGGAGACGGTCGAAGAAGGCATGATTTGCCTGGAACAGGAAGGACTCACGACACTCCAGGTCATTTTCAACATCTTCAGGCAGAAACCAGCCGAGGAACTCCTGCCTGCCGCCCAGGCAAAAGGGGTGGGAATCATCGTGCGTCTGCCCCTGGCGAGCGGGCTGCTGACCGGCAAGCTGGACAAGACGACTGTCTTCAGCGAAGGGGATCATCGCAACTTCAACCGCGACGGTCAGTCCTTCAATGTGGGCGAGACGTTTGCCGGCCTTCCCTTCGAAAAGGGCGTCGAGCTTTCAGAGCAACTGCGGGCATATGTGCCGCCAGCGATGAGCATGGTGCAGATGGCGTTGCGCTGGATTCTTGATCACGAGGCCGTTTCGGTGGTGATCCCAGGCGCGAGTTCACCGCAACAGGCCCAGGCCAATGTGACCGCGGCGGAGCTGTCCCCCTTGCCAGAGGCGCTGCACGAACAGCTGCGCGCGTTCTATGCGCAAGCCGTGCGCGATGAGATACGCGGCCCCTATTGAGATGTTCATATTGAAGTGTGTATAAGGGATAGGACATCCTCATACAGCAAGGCCAAAAGCCTCCAGATTAGCGCGAGAGCGCAGGCAAGTAGATAGTCTCCGTTAACTCATTCACTTGCAACTCGTATCCGCCTATATCGCACCGGGGCGTACCCGCGCCCGGTCGCGTTTCGCCGCGCTGATCGCGATTTTCCACCAGCGGCCCGGCACAGACGGTCGCGTCGCCGGCGTTGTGGACAATGCTGGCGGCGACGATGGCATGGGTAAACGTAGAGCCGCCATAGTCGCCCAGACTGCTGAGATCGGGGTCGCCGGTGAGTAACTCGACCGCGCCGTCGCTACAACTGTCGTCTTCGATTAAGTTGTTGCTGTTGACTGCGAAGGTACCGGCATTGAAACACTCTTCGTCGGCGCTGCTGTTGGCGAAGATCGAATTGCGCACCGAGAGGGTTCCGTAGTTGACCAAACTTGCGCCCGTCGTGCCGGAATTGTGGCTGAAGGTGACATTCACAATGGTCGCGGTACCATCGTTCTGGATGCCCGCGCCCTGGAAGCCACTATTGTTACTGATGGTGCTGTTGCGAATGGTAGCAACGCCGTCGTTTTGCAGGCCACAACCCTGGCCCATGTCGTTGCAGAGATTGGCAACCAAAAGGCTGCGGTTAAAGTCCAGCGTGGCTTCGGGCGCAACGTTGATGCCCCCACCGCGTGGGGCTAATCCCTGGGTGATGGTCAGGTTGGTGACAGTGAGGTTGACACCGTTGTTGACCTTGAGAACGCGCACAGCCTGGTTTCCGCTAATGGTCACCGGGCGGTTGCCCCCGTTTAGTGTCATAGAAACCGGCGGGACCAGTTCTTCGCTGAGGACGATGGTCATGCTGCTGCCGAACGTAATGACACCATCGGCACAGAGATCATCCATCGCGCTGCGCAGCGTGCCAGGGCCGCTGTTACCATTGTTCTCCACGACGATGGCGGGCTGGCAAGCCTGTTGTGGTGTGATAAGCGGCTGCGCGCCGACGGTAGGAACGTTGCCGGCGGCGAACATGAGCAACAAGAAGAAAGCCAGCGCAATGCTGGCTCCACTGCGCCGCGCACGCGCAGACAGTTTTTGAAAAGTGTGTGTCATGGGCTTCCCTTTTTGTGCTCCGCAAAAGGTAGTTCGTCGCGGATAGTAGAGGCGGATAATAAAGATGCGCATCCCATACATACCGTCGCGAGACGGGGCCGCGCGACGGGGACAACACATCATGATATCGACGAAATAATGTAGACGATAGACCCCCATACCGTGGGCACCCCATACTGTGGGCATCCATACCGTTGGCATCCATACCGTGGGTAACGCGGGCCGTTGTTCGGGAAACCAGTATAATGCAAACCGGCACAGTAGCCTAGATGAATTGCCGCACAACAGATACTCAGCATAAACAGATAGGGCTGCGATCTCCCCGGAAACCGGAGAGATCGCAGCCCTGTGCGCGTATAGAACGTGGGTTTTCAGCCGCGATCAGCGCGTGGCGAACGGCATGAAAATCCGATTCGTACTGCTCGAAGAACCGCTCACGATGACCTCGAAGCTCAGAATCTCCTGATCGTCGCCGTTGTAGCCGGTGATGACAATTGGGTATGTGCCACCGGGGACGGTGGGGTCGATGAAGATTTCCAACTGTCGAGTAGGCCGGCTGGACGGGTTCAGTTCGCTGATCCCTTCCAGGTCATCCACAAAGCGGGCAGTGATGCCCGGCGCCGCCCCGCCCAGGTCTGTAGACAACCAGACATTGGGGAAGAACAGTGCTTCGTCTGCATCGAGCGTGACCGGCACGGTGACCGTATCGCCGGGGTCCACATTGACGACCGGCTGGGTGGATGTCAACGCAAACGGCGTGGATTCCATCATGAACTCGATTTCCTGAGAGCGCACACTCTGTCCGGTCTGGCTGTCTATCGCTTCGATGGAGATGAAGTAGGCCAGATCGGGCAGGATGTTGTGGAGGGTTGTAAAGCCGACCTCAACGCCGGTGGCCTCACCGTTTTCGTCAAATTCGGCAATCGCCCCACCCGTGGTGATGACCTGTGTCGGACTCAGGGGCGTATGCCCAAAGAGCAGTCGATAGGTATCGGTGTCGGGGTGCGCGTGATTACGCCATTCCACATAGAGCGTGTTATTTGCCGGCTCGAATGTGGTGCTGATGGTTGCGCTCCATTCCAGCGGGAACGAATTGGTATTGTCGACCACGATGGGTTCCGCATTCGCGAGGAACACCAGCGGGTCAAAGTCGTCTTTGGCGACCCAGACCGCATTGGCGCCGTAGACGCTTTGGATCCCCACCTGCGCCAACGCCAGCGGTGATGTGGCATAGCTGCTGACCGGCGAGTTATTGCCATCATCCACCCGAATCCAGAGGTGATAGGTTCCCGATTGCAGATCCGAAAGGTCGATCTCTCTGGTCACAGGCTGACCGCCTAGTTCATTCAGATCGTTGAGCACAAATTCTCCAATCTGAATGCCTTCGAAAAGGGGAATTTCCTCGGTGCTGACAATGCCGTTGAGGTCGGTGACGGGGATCGAGGCGCTGATCTCGCCGGGGTTGGCAAAGACCGTGACCGTCGTCGGCAGATGGTCGGATGTAACCTGCCAGCCTACCTGCGTGGCGGCCAGGTCGGTTGCATCGACTGTCACACCGGCCACGATGGGCGGCGTATCGGGTCCCCAGACTTCAATCTCATAGAGAATGTTATCGGTATCGCCGATGAGCTTGAGTTGCCACTCCTCATTCATCTGGGCCTGATCTACGCTGTAGTAGGTCTGATAGATCTGTGCATAGGCCGCATCCTGACGTTCGAGCAGCAACATGGGGTGGGCATCGGTGCTGAAGTCGGTGGCGAAGAAGGTATGCACGTCGCCATCGCCCAGCTGCAACATCAGCGGCGCGGCCAGCAGCGAATTGTCGGTGTTGTCGCGCAGCTCTACCGTGACGGCTCCCGCCTCGATCTCGGCATAGTCGCTCAGGCCCTGATAGTTGATGCCGGTGAAAAGGGGATCACCGTTGACCACCAGATTGGTCTGGGCCGACGCGCCGTTGTAGAAACGCACTCTGGCCTGGCCGAATTCGGTGGGGGGTGCGTTGTCGTCTTCGATGGTCACAAAGCCCGCCGCTGCGCCGCCGATGTTGATCACGCTATAGTCGGTATCCGACTCCAGATTGACCACGGCGCTGCGCACCACATTGTCGGTGCCATGCTCTACCAACTCGATGGTGTGTTCGCCGGGCGACAGGCTGGTGGGTTTGAGCCACTGTTTGGAACTCTGGAAGTTGAGATTGAAATAGACGGTCACGCCGTTGATACGCAAATCCACATTGTTAAACTGGGCTTCAGAAGAGATAGGCGTAAAGAGCAGGCGCGGGGGCGCTTCGCCTTCTACACCAAATGCGACATCTTCCGGCGCATCGACCCGTTCGGCTTCACTCTCATAGCTGACAACCTGGGTATAGCCGATGGTGTAGCCCAGTGTACCGCTGTCGCTGAAGTTTTCGGGAGTCACTTCCTGGCTCTGGGGCGTGATGATGGTAAAGCTGATAGGCCCGGTTGCCGACATGCGGAAGATGACGTCGCCGTGCTGCACCAGATTGACTTCGGTGATGACATCCGTCGCGCCCATCGCGCTCACTTGCTGGGCATCGGCCATCGGTTTTTCCAACGGCGAGCGAATAATCACACCGCCCGGATCGTCTTCGCCTTCACTTGCTAGGAAGATGAACTCATCGTTTTCGGCGATACGCACCGGCGTGCCATTGGCGTTGGCTTCTTCCCAGGCGGCGCGGGCTTCGGCCACGCGCGGCGCAGAGACCAGGCGGAACCGGCTGACATTGAGGAAGCTGAAGTTACCGAACTGGTCTACAAAGAAGCCGTGAGTGCCAAAAATCAAGACCCTGACGAAGCCTTTGAAACCGAAGACGCCGTTGGTGAATTCGCCCACATCCACACCCGCGCTAGCCAGCGGGCCGACACTAAACGGAGGAATGGGCGGACAGAAGAGGACAAAGAAACAGTCGCTCTCATAGATGAACCCCTTCTTGATGCCTACCGAGATGCGCGCAGACCCTGTGAAGGTAGACCGGCCATTGCGCGAGAACGCATTGATCTCGGCAGACCCGCTATAGAATAGCGCCTGGAAGCGGATGGATGTGCGGAAACTCTTGGCGGTGATGCTGGCGTCGGCTTTTGCCACTTCAATGGAAAGCACATTGATGGCGACGCCCAGATCCAGCTCGAAGGGACGCGGTTGCAGCCCCATATCGCCATCCAGCGCCAGGATGGGTCCTATACCGGGCAGGCTCTTGCCGCTCTCGATGGTGACGCCGACATCGACTCGCTCCTCGCCGGGGGTGATGGTGATCTCACCGCGCAGGCCGGTGAGGAAAAGCCCCGTTTGGCCGATGGGCAGGCCGGGCGAACAACTGGCGCTGGCGCGAATGGCATCCAGACGGAACCGGTCGCTGGCATCCGCGCCGGCCAGGCTCACCCATTCACCATTGACCAGATAGGCAACGGAGGCAGGAGCCGTGAGTTCGTTGCCCGCGGCCACTTGCATGACCGTGCGGCCTTCGGTATCGGCAAAGATGGTCACACCCGCGCCGATGGAGCAGGTCTGCCCGCCAGAGCCACTGCTCTTTTTCTTGCCGATGTTGGGAATTGTCAGGTCGCCGTCGGCGATGATCTGAAAGCCACCAGACACCGCGTTGAGGCGACCGGAGAGGTTCATTTCAAAACCGCTGCTGGTCTTAATGGTGGGCAATTTGATGGTGCCCGTGCCAAACCGCACACCATTGGAGTCGATCAGAGTCGGCACCGTGATCGAAGCCGACAGGCCGCCAAATTCCCTGGGCATCTGCATGGCGGGGCGGGTGATGTGCAGGCTGGCGCGTTCGGCGGTGTAGTCGATCTTGACGCCGCGCGCCAGCACGGGAATCCCCGCGATGTTGATGGAAAAATCGGGAATGGTGCTGCTGCTGAATTGGTTGCGTGCGTTGACATTGCCCGTAAAGGGTAGATTGCTCACCGTGCTGCCGTTGGTGGTGATGCTTAACCTGCCCGTGACCGCACAGGTAGTAGCTGTCAGGTTACTGATGCTGACATTTTGCACCACGATTGCCACGCGCCGGAACGAGTTGGACGAATTGTTGGCGACCAGGGTGATGTCGTCGCCCGTACAGTAGCTCAACTGGTTGATAGGCGCATCGGGCGGCGACGGCAGGTTGTTGACATTGACAAGCAGGATATTTTCGCGGAACTCACCGCCGCTGTCGGTGCTGCGCACGCGGATGCTATAGACAGCCTGCTCTTCAAAATCGAGCAGGGCATCGGTGCGCAGGGTTGTGCCTTCGATGCGGAACCGATCATTGTCGGCATCGCCCACGCCGGTGGCAAGTTGATAGGTGTGGTTGGCGGGCGAGTCGGGGTCTTGCGAGCTGAGGGTGCCCACTGTCAGCCCGGCAGGCTGGTTTTCGTTGATACGATTGTTGCTCAGGTTGATGGAGACAGGGGGCAGGTTGGGTCTGTCCACAGGCAACTCAATCGATTTGATTAACGTTGCGCCGCCATTATCGCGCACGCGCACATCGATAGTGTAGCTGGATCGGGTAGCCAAATCCAGCGGTCTTGGCAGCAGAAGAAACCTGCCAAAGGCAAAAAACTTGTCGTTGTCGTTGTCGCTGCTGATAGGAGCCAGAGAAAAGAAGTGGAATGTGCTATCCACATCTACTACCGAGAAATTGGCGATAATCCCCGATCCCGTATTCGCGTCTATCCGGTCGATGGTGAGCAGGATGTCGGAAGGCGGATCGTTGACCGGCTGCACCGTGACCCGCACCGTGCTCTGGCGGCTCGCCGACGTATTGCCGGTATGCGCGCTATAGGCAAAGGTATCGGTCCCGTGGAAATCCTGATCCGGCGTATAGCGAATCTGATTGTCGACGATTTCGGCAGTTCCCGACCCCGGATTCGTGACCGCGACCAGGGTCAGCGTAGTGCTGGGCGGCGCGGTGTCATTCTCCAGCACATTGATGGTGATGGGGGTATCTTCGGGGGTTATCGCCACATCGGGCGTCAACTGGGGTGCATTGGAGGGGGGTTGTGCTTGCGCCACTGTGCGGCAGGTCGAAAATTCGGAAGTATTGCCCGGCGCATTGCCGCTGTTGCTGGTGGCAGTCGCGGTGACCTGATGGCCCAAAGGCACGGACTGGTTCAAATCTACCGTGAATTCACCGTTGCCCGCAAAGTTGGTTTGCAGGGTCGTGCTGCCCAGATAGCTTGCGCCCTCGCCAAAGCCCAGGGCGTCACAGCTGGGGCTGGAAAAAAGCTCGATACGAAATGTCTGGTTTGGGTTGCTGTTGAGCCGACCGACTACCTGGATCGTGTCATCGTCGATTCGGGATGCGGTGGTAATCGTGGGGAAATTCTGCCACCCATTGGGGCCGCTGTCCAGGTCCCGGTTGTCGTTGAAAGTGACCCCGTCACCGGCAAACTCCGAGGAGAGATCGATGCCCAGCTCGCCGTTGCTGAAAATATCGTTGCCCAGAATCCGGTTGTGATTGGCGCCGGAAAATCCGGGCGTGACCAGCACGCCATTGGTGGTGTTAAAGGCGATACGATTGCCCTCGCCACCGGCAGGGCCACCGACCTGCGCATTACTCGATTCCTGCAGCTTGACGCCGGCGGTGCCGTTGGGCAGCGGACCATCGCCCGCGGCATTCGTGCCGATGTAATTGCCCAGGACTTTATTGCCGTTGCCGGCTAAGAAAAACCACACGCCCTGATCCAGATTGCCCGAGATCACATTGCGGTCGGCGGCGGTCGTCCCCCCGACGAGGGTGTTGGAGCCTTCGACGACGGCAACACCTGCGCCGTCATTGCCGCGCGCCTGCGTGCCGTCGGCATTGGTGCCGATATAGTTGCCGCGGATGATGTTGCCGTCTACGGCGGTTTCGATGGCGACGCCCATCTGGTTGCCCGAAATGACGTTGCCCAGAATAGACGCGGTGCTGCCGACGACATTGTCGTCGCCGACGATATTGACGCCATAGAAATCGTTGCCGGCGTCGTTGCCCGCAGGATTCAGGCCAATGATATTACAGCCAATCAGGGCGTCATCAGCGCCGATCTCGATGCCATCGGAACTGAAGCTGTGAATATACAGCCCCACAATCCGCACCGTATCGGCCTGGATTTTGAAACCATCGGCGTTGCTGCCTGCCTGCGATCCATCCAGCGCGACCTTGGGCTGCAGAGGCCAGGTGGTACAGGGAGTACCGCCCAGCGCGTTGATCTCTACACCCGCGCGCGTGATGGCGGGCAACGGGCTGGTGACCTGGATGGTTTGCACCCCGCTTCCACCCAGGTCAAACAGGATGGTGTGGGTGCCCGACGCCGCGTTGGCATCGAGTATGGCCTGACGCAGCGAGCCTACGTCGCTGTCGGCCGTCGTGGTGACGGTAAACGTGGCGGCGTGCGCACCGGGCACGGGCCAGAATAACGCGCAGAGCATGATGCCTAAAACAGATTGAAGGCCCATGCGCCAAATGCGCCGCACGAGTCTATTATGTGGTTTGTGTTTCATTATCTCGACTTGTGTCCTTGTCTGTTCATAGATTGTCTGGTGATAAATCCGGGTTGCCTTCCGTGGGGGTCATACCTGCTCAAATGAAATATGCGCTGTGAGGGAATGCACTGTGAAGAGAAACTGTGTATGGAACGCTGCTGTTTGAACGCTGTGGTTTGAACGCTGTAATTTGTGCGTGTCACTTCTCTTTTTGTTCTCCACTAGAACCCTTTGTACTTAGCCGATGTATCTCTGTACAAAGTCCAGCGATATGGAGGAAAACCGATTCCAAATCTGTAAAGACGCTCGCTCTCGTACCATCCACAGGTTTGAGTACGATGCGCCAACCTTGGGCAACGTTGTCCCATGTCAAACGCAAAATGAAAGATGTATTCATTTCATGTTTCCCGCCCCTTTCTTCTTCCGAAATTTCAGTATTCATATTGGCACCATGCCCGAAAGACGAGTGGCGTGGGCATTGCAGTCTCAAACCTCCTGTTTGTTTAGTCGTAGCGCCTACAGTAAAATCAGTGCGAACCAGAGCCTTGCATCAGAATAGAGCTACAACGTAGCGAGAACGTAGCGAGAACAGGATTGGGTATTTCTGAAATGTCTGAAGTCCTCGAAATCCAACTACTCGGCGGCTTTTCGGTATACCTGAATGGGCAGTCAATCCGTCCATTGCGTTCGGCCAAAACGCGCGCGCTGCTAGCCTATCTCGCGGTTGAGCCGGATCGGGAGCATAGCCGGGCCAAGCTGGCAACCATGCTTTGGGGAGAATTGCCGGATGCGACCGCCAAAACCAACCTGCGCATTGAACTTTCCAATCTAAAAAGTGTGTTGTCTGCCCATCCCGCGCTGGAGATTGCGCGCAACACCGCGTGCTTGCATAGCGCGTATGCGACAGTGGATGTGCTGGCATTTCGAGAGGCAGTCACCGCGTTTTTGAACCTGCCTCTCGAATCGCAGGCAGTCGAATTGCCCCGGCTTTCTGCGGCACTTGCGCTTTATCAAGGGGAGTTCCTCGCGGGTTTTCATCTCAACGACGCCTCTAACGACGCCACCGAGTTTGAGGATTGGCAGCTTTTCACGCGTGAGCAGTTACACGAGCAGATGATGCTGGCGCTGAGTACCTTTCAACTGCGCTATGCCGAGCAGGGCTTGTGGGCAGAGTTGGCCGAAGCCGCCCGCCGGCAAATTGCGATTGTGCCCTGGACCGAATCGGCACACCGCAGTTTGATGCAGGCACTTGCAGCGCAAGGCGAACTCGCGACGGCACTCGCGCAATATGCGAAGTGCCGTGAGATTCTGCAGGAAGAATTGGGGGTCAAACCCTCTCTGTCGACCCAGGAGCTGGCCGCGCGTCTGCGGGGTGACGGTGTGGTCGCGCCCGCCGTGCAACACAATCTGGCGCAGCAGTTGAAGTCATTTGTGGGGCGTAGTGCGGAGACAGAACAGTTGGCGACGTTGGTAAAGACGGAAAAGCTGGTCACCTTGCTCGGTATCGGTGGCGTAGGCAAATCACATCTGGCGCAGACGGTCGCACAAAAAGTTCTGCACAGTTTCAGCGATGGCGTCTGGTTTGTGCCGCTGGCAAATATCGACGCGGGGGAGGCTGCCACCGAACAGATTGCGCTGGCAATTGCCGCGGCGATTGGCTTCCAGGTAACAGATATGCAATCACCCCTGGCAGAGCTGGCAACGTATCTGGCCCCAAAACAGACACTGCTCGTGTTGGACAACTGGGAACATCTGGGGGAATCGGCAGCACCCGTACTCTATGCGCTCCTCAACAACAGTGCCGTACACATCCTGGCTACTTCACGCATACGCTTGATGGTAGAGGGCGAAATTCTCTTCCCGCTGGATGGATTACCCCCACACGAGGCATATACCCTTTTTGTAGAGCGGGCGCGCCGTATTGTGCCGGGTTTTGCGCAGACAAAAGCGGGACAGGATGACCTTGAAATCCGGGAGGATATCGCCAGGGTTTGTGAACAAGTGGCGGGTTTGCCACTGGGGATTGAACTGGCGACAACCTGGGTCGAACACTATTCCGTT
>JBBDIO010000230.1:452-3225 GCA_040880365.1 Litorilinea sp. | reverse complement strand
AAATCGGCCAATCGATTGCCAACATTGCAATCGAGCCGCAACAGTCTGGCAGGCTGGTGAGCCGCCACCATCAGTTGACCAGTGTTTTCGAATACTCCTGGAAGCTGCTCAGCGCCCACCAGCAACAGATATTGTCCAGTCTTTCCATCTTTCGCGGCGGCTTCGACCGCGCAGCGGCTACTGCTATCACAGAAAGCGCACTGGGCGATCTATCCGCGCTGATTGGCTATTCTCTGGTACAACGGGTGGCCGCGGGACGCTACGATTTGCATCCCTTGATCCAGGAATTTGCATTTGGGAAACTCGCGCCCACGCTGCAGCCCACATTGTTTAGCAAATACAGCGGGCACTATTTGATGACGCTCATCAACACAGAGCGCAGCAATTGGGCTTCGCGGCTTCGCCTGGATTTCGAGAACATCCGCAGCGCTTGGCAACGCGCGGTGCATGCAAGAAGCGCCCTACTGATCCAGCCGGCAGTCACACCGTTTGGTGATTACATGGCCCAGTTTGGTCTGATCCCAGATGGAGAGCGGCTCTTTCAAGAGGCCGCGGCCAGTTTTGATGGCGTGGATGCACACCGTGAACTCGTGGCTCAACTACTTGAACAGCAGAGTAGCCTTACCCACTCCTTGCATGGGCTGGAAGCCGCCAGCCTGTTGCAGCAACAAATGCTTACCTTGACCAACCAACGCGAGCTGCGGATCAAGACGCATAGCAATTTGGCATTCTATTACGCTGAAATTGGGGATTGGAAGCAGGCGGATGCTCATTTCGATAGTATCAACGAATTGGTAGATGAATCGTCTGACATCGGACTGTATATCCACGCCGTGGAAAGCCGTATCCGTGTCAATGCGCTGCATTTTCGTGGCAATTTTGCCGAGGGCATCGCCCGGCTAGAGGGAATGCTCGTCTTGCTGAAGGCCACTCCCGAAAAAATTGCCGATGTCGAGACTCTTCATCACGCGGTGCTGCGCACGCTCAGCAGTGTCGCTACACGTTACGGCGACTATGCCGCCGCTGTCCGCTACAGCCATGAGAGCCTTGCGCTCCTCAGCGAGTTAGGTTCTCCGCGCGTACGGGAGCAAATTTTGGGTTCGATTGCGCTGGGCGAGGAGTATGCAGGACTGTTTACAGAAGCGATCAAGCATCACCAGGAGGCGATCGCTTTGGCTTTGGAGATCGGTGACACCGAAAATATTGGGACCCTGAAAACGAATTTCTGCTTAACCCTGCGTCAGAGTGGTGAGTTGGAGCAGGCATTGATCTATGGGCTGGAAGCCATTGAAATTCTAAGCGCTCTGGGTCACAAACGGATTGAAGGGCAAGCGCGCAATCGCGTCGGACACATCCTTTTGGCGTTTGAGCGCTGGGCGGATGCCTATGCGGCGTATGGCGATGCGCTTGGCCTGTGGGCCATTGTGCAACATCCCAATCGTTATGAGGCGCTGGCCGGGCGCGCCGTGGCCGCGCTACGCCTGGACAAGCACGCCGAAGCACTAGCCCTGATTGATGAAGTGCTGGATTTCACTGCCGAAAATGGACTGGTCGGCATCGTCGAACCCGTGCTGTTGCTGTTGAACTGTGAAACGGTTTTGAGCGAAGCCGGTGAGGCCGAACGCGCCAACAATACCCTGTCGCAAGCGAGCGAATGGGTGCAGACCATTGCCGACCGCATCAGCGATGAGGATGTGCGCGCGGCATTTCTCCACAATCGCCCCGACAATCAACGACTGAAGGCGCGGCTCGCGGCTTTTCGCGCATCACCCACTCCCCACCAGGCCTGACCACACCCCACAAGCAAACCATTTCGCTGGAAACGGATGGATTTGGGTTTGTTTTATTGTTTCCAGCCGGTCTTATCATATTTATCTAAGGATTACAAAAATGTAAGACAGCGCGTCAGCTTGGCTGACGCGCTGTTTGTGTTTCTGCGCAAATTGTGGAAAATTAAATCAACATCTGTCGGTTGTTTCAAACCTGTATACATTCTAAGCTTGACCAATGTCAAGCCATCGCCTTGCTGTTTTCCCGGTGATTATCCATTTTTGAAAAGACCGGACTTTCGGAAAAACCAAATCGAAGCCGTTCGGTCGTACTCTGTAAATCCAAGCTGCTTTTTTGGGTGTGCAGGTTCCTCGTCACATTCTCGCAACGCTGCCCGCCACAACAGAGTAATCCAAACAGAATAACCTATCAGGTGACCCCGGTCTCTGTTCGAGACTGATTGCCGCACTGCAAATTGCCACACCGTGCCCAAGCGACTTTGTGTCGCGCTATCCAAACTGGAGTAGTGACCGTCTTATGAATTTTCAACACTTTGCACCCCGCGTCCAGAATCAACCGGCCACCAGTCAACCAGCCACGAAGCAAGTGCTAACCGGATACTTGGCGACACGGCTGTTGGCGACACGGCTGTTGGTAATGGGTCTGATGATGGCCGTCGTAGCACTGTTTGCCACGGCTACCCCGGCCCAGGCCGATACCATTATCATCGAGCCGGGCAACGCGAGCGGCCCGAATACGTTTGGCGCCGACCATATCGCCGGGGAATTGGCGAGCAACCACTTCACGCTGGATACGAGCGACGGCAGCCAGGCCAGCGGCGGCGGGCCGGACGAAATTCACATCCTGCCGGGTGTGGTCATCACCTGGACGAGTGAATACTCGCTGACGTTGTTGGCGGGCGCGGATGTCTTGATCACAGGCACGGTGCAGCACGATGGTCCCGGCAGCGGCCCCAATAGCGGCGCGGGGGGCATTCGCGTGG
>JBBDIO010000230.1:0-442 GCA_040880365.1 Litorilinea sp. | reverse complement strand
GGACGCGGGCGGCGATGTGCAACTGGGCGACGGCACGCAAAACGTGCCGATTGGCGTGGGCAGCCGTCACGGTGTCACCCAAATTTCCGGACAGCATGTGCGCCTGCGCGCCGCCGACACCGGCAGCGATCTCTTCAGCCAGATCGGCTACTTCGGGCCACACAACACGCCGCCGTTCAGCACGACCGGCTCCATCAGCGTGACTGCGCAGTTCAGTGTCACGGCCCAGGGGGGCGATGCAGAGTATGCCTATGCCCATTTGGGCAACGGAGGCCTCAACGCCGACGGCAATCACAGCGGCAATCACAGCGTAGAGGCGTTGGACGGTGACATCTTCTTTACTGCGGGCGATAGCAGTTGGGCCTATGCTCAAGTGGGCAACGGCGGCCATAACGCCATCGGCGATCATAGCGGCAATCACAGCGTAGAGGCGTTGGACGGC
>JBBDIO010000229.1:12077-14325 GCA_040880365.1 Litorilinea sp. | reverse complement strand
CGAATACGGGTTAAAAGATGCCGTGGCCGTGGGCGGCATGGAAGCCGTGGTCGCGGGCGGCATAGAGGGCGGAACATTCGCCCCCCGAACTTCGTTTTCTGGGGTATGGAGAGAATGTCCTGTTTGGCCTCAGCGTGTACGGTGATATCTGTGCCGACACGCCCTGTGGCTCTCTCAGGGCGTGTCGCAGCATCAGGCGTCCAGCAGTTCCTGCAAGCGTTGTTTGGCCGCGGCCGGGTCGGCTTTGCCTTTGGTGGCGCGCATCACCTGTCCCATAAAGAAGCCAAAGAGCTTGACTTCGCCGCCCTTATAGCGTTTCAACTCACCCGTATTGTCGGCAAAAATCGCGGCAATGGCCTCATCAATGACGCCCGTATCGCTCACCATTGCCAGCCCTTCGCGTTCGACAATCGTCTGGGGATCGTCGCCGGTGGCGTACATGGTTTCCAGCACTTTTTTGCCCGTATTCTGATTGATGGTCTTGGCGTCAATCAACTGGAGCAGCGCCGCGAGCTGGCGCGGCTGGATTTTGTTGGCGGCGATCTGGCGCAAATCCTGCCCTTCGCCGTCGGCGTAGATCAGCCGAAAGAGTTCGCCGCCGATCCAGTTGGCAACGCGCTGGGGCTGGCCCGCCTCCTGACCATAGGCCGCCACGGTCGCCTCGAAGAAATCGGCGACCAGGGTTTCGCTGATGAGGGTATCGGCCTCGATGGGACGCAGCCCCCAGGCTTCGATATAGCGGGCGCGTTTGGCGTCGGGCAGTTCGGGCAACTGGGTGCGAATTTCTTCGACCCACGTCCGGTCTACCACCAGCGGCGGCAAATCGGGTTCGGGGAAATAGCGATAGTCGTGGGAGCTTTCTTTGCTGCGCTGAAGCACGGTGCGTTGTGCATTTTCGTCCCAGCCCATGTTCACCTGTTCCACCACGCCGCCGCTTTCCAATACCTGAATCTGGCGTTCCATCTCATAGGCGATGGCAGAGCGCACCGCGCGGAAGCTGTTCAGGTTTTTGACTTCCACCTTGGTGCCCAGTTCGCCCCGCTCTTTTTGGGCGAGCGTGCGCACGCTGATGTTGGGTTCGCAGCGCAGCGCGCCTTTTTCCATGTCGCCGTTGTTCACGCCCAGATAGCGCAAAATCGTGCGCAGGCTGGTCAGGAAAGCATAGGCTTCTTCGGCAGAGTGGATGTCGGCTTCGGTGACGATTTCCAGCAGCGGCACCCCGGCCCGGTTGAGATCGACCAGCGAATGGTAGCCCGCATGGACCGAACGCCCGGTATCTTCTTCCAAATGGGCGCGGCGGATGCGGATGGTGCGTTCGCGACCGCCGGGCACACCACCGTCAGGCAACGTCACATCCAGATGCCCATGCTCGCAGAGCGGCAGCTCGAATTGGGTGATCTGATAGCCTTTGGGCAAGTCGGGATAGGTGTAGTTTTTGCGGGCAAAGACCGCGTTTTCGGCAATCTGACAGTGGAGCGCCAGCCCGGTTTTGATGGTCGCCTCAATGGCTGCCCGGTTCATGACCGGCAGCGCGCCGGGCATACCCAGGCAGACAGGGCAGACGCGCGTGTTGGGCGGCGCGCCTGCATAGTCGGTGGCGCAGCGACAGAACATCTTGGCGCGCGTCAACAGTTGCGCGTGGACTTCCATGCCCACGACTAATTCGTATTGTTGGGTAACAGGTGCAGTTTGTGTGGCTTGCATAAAGAAACTCGATTGTGATTGGACAGATAGCAGTACGTCACTGGGGTAAGTGACCCCCAAGGCCCGAAAGTCGGGTATAGGCAGCGGAATTTGGGTACGGTTTTCGCCAAATTATCCCCCAAATTATCCCATCGCCAAATGATCCAACAAGGGTAACACCTTACATATTTTCAATATGCGGGTATCATACCGTTCCGGGTACGGATAGACAAACAGGAACAGAGAGATTGTACGCCAGACTGCTATGGATGATTTGAAAGTTTTGCCACCTACACCGTCTTCTGCCCCCCGTGCGCGCCCGCTGTGGCGTGCGTGGTGGTTTTGGCTCGCCGTGGGCGTGCCGCTAATGGTGAGCGTTTTTGCCGCGGGCGTGTGGACGGCCCAACGCTGGTTGCTCCCTCCCCTGCAAGAGGCAACTGTCCAGGAAGCACCCATGCAGGAAGACGCGCCGCCAGAGCCATCGCTTGCAGAATCTGGCAGTGCAGATCCGATTGGGCAGGATCTGGACGCGCCTCAGGAAGGTGTCCTCGACGCTGATTCCGGT
>JBBDIO010000229.1:0-11977 GCA_040880365.1 Litorilinea sp. | reverse complement strand
TCCGGTGCGGATTCCAGCATTGACGCCCTCCCCGCGCAGGCGGCATCGGGTGGAGCCGCCGCGCCCGCAGAGGCGGTGGCGCGCGCCGACACTTCGCTGCAAGTCGCACGCACATTGCCCGCCGATACTGCGCGCGCATTGGACGAGGGGTTACAAAGGCTGCGCGAAGGCGATCTGGACTTTGCCCGCACGCGTTTGGAGACAATCCTCGCCAGTGATGTGGCAGCCCATGTGAAACTTGCGGCCCGTTTTCATCTGGCGCGCGCCGATCTGAGTGAAGACGATTACAGTACCGCCCTGACCCAGCTGGAGCAACTCCAGACCGAGTATGCGGCGGATAATGCCGAGCAGCCCGCAGATGTGACGGCGGCGTTGTATGAAACCTATCATCAGTCGCTCTTTTTGCGGGGACAGGCGTTGGCCCAGCTCAGCCGCCCCCGCGAGGCCATTGACGCCTATCTTGCCTTTCTCGAAGCCTTCCCCGGCATGGCAAGCGCGGTGGAGCCGCGCCTGGCGCGTGTCTATCTGGCCCTGGGCGACCGGAACAATGCCGCCGGGGCCTATCGCCGCGCCGCCGATGCGACCGTAGGCGTCTCCGACCGGGTCTATGTGCTGGAATTGCTGGCCCAGGTCTATCGCGATGCCGGCAACCACACCGTCGCGGTGGCGACCTATGACGAAATTCTGGCGCAGGCCGAGCAACCCAACTATCGCGCCCAGATCCAATTGCGCGCGGCCCAGACTTTTGCCGACGCGGGCGATACGGAACAGGCCATTGACCGCTGGATCGCAGTCACCGAAGAAGCGCCCGAAACCACGACTGCACACCAGGCGTTGGTGCAGTTGGTCAATCGCCAAGTGCCCTTCGATCTCTATCGCCGGGGGGCCATCAATCTGGCGGTAGGTTCCTATTTCCCCGCCATCAATGCCTATCTTGCCTTTTTGGAAGAAGTGCCCGCCGCTGATCCCCGCGCCGGTCCGGCGCGCCATCAGCTGGGACAGGCCTATCTGGGCGCGCAGGATTATGCGGCGGCTATTACCGAATTTAACCAGGTCATCACCGACTATCCCGACTGCGACTGTTTTGGGCAGGCGCATCTGGATCTGGGGTGGACGCGCGCCATGCAGGGCGATGGAGTGGGCGCCAAACGCGCCTATCGTACCTTTGCCCGCGACCACGGCGATGATCCGCTTGCGCCCGAAGGCATGTGGCGCAGCGGTCTGCTTTCTTTGAACCAGGGCAACCTGACCGAAGCCGCGGCCGATTTTCTGGTCTTGGCCGATTCGTTCCCCACCAGCGAACGCACGCCCCAGGCGCTCTATGCCGTGGGCATGGGCGCATTTCGCGAGGAAATCTACGACCAGAGCGCATTTGCCTTTGCCCGCCTGCAAAATGGCTATCCCGACTATCGCTGGGATAGCGTGGCCTATTGGCAGGGGCGCGCCTATCGGGCCAATGGGCAGGATGGCGAAGCCGACGCCCAGTTCCGCCGCATCGTCGCGCGTGCGCCCGATGTCTATTATGGGATTCTGGCCGCATATGAGCTGAATCGCACGCCCATGACCGACGGCGCGATGTTGACGCGCATCGCCGAGGTAGCCGGTCCGCGCACACAGGCTGCGGGCGATGATGGCAGCCAGGAATTCGCCCAACGCTGGCTGGCCGATTGGCTCCAGGTCGATGCTGCCACGCTGCCCACGTTGCCCGCTGCCGTGGCCCAGGACCCGGATCTGGCAGTGGGACGCATGTTATTGACCCTGGGCGAGCGCGGCGAAGGTCTGGCCGCGCTGGAACGCGTCTATCAGCGCCATCGGAATGATCCCCGGTCGCTCTATGCCATGAGTCTGGCGTTTGAAGAGATGGACGCCTATCGGCTCAGCCTGATCGCGATGGCGCGCCTGATACCGTTGAGTCCGGCCGCGTTGGTAGAAGACGCACCTGTATTCATGCAGGAAAAGGCCTATCCCCAGCGGTTTGATAATCTCATCACTCCCCAGGCCCAGGCCCACAATCTGAATCCGCTGCTCTTTTTCAGCCTGATTCGCCAGGAAAGCCTGTTTGAAGAGGGCGCGCGTTCCCACGCCGCGGCCCAGGGGCTGGCCCAGATTATTCCCGATACGGGGCAATGGGTTGCGGATCGCCTGAGTTATCCCGGCTATACCAACGCGATGGTCTATCGTCCGATGGTCAATGTGCGCTTTGGCGCGTATTATCTGGATTGGGTGCGGGGTTATCTGGATGACAATCTGGTATCGGCGCTGGTGGGCTATAACGCGGGGCCGGGCAATTCAGAACGGTGGCGCACCTTTCCCCAGGCCGACGACGATACAATTTTTGTGGAAATTCTGGAATTCACCGAACCGCGCATCTACGTGCAGACGATTCTATCCGCGCTCTATCACTACACGCGGCTGTATGGAGATGGATAGTCGGCCCTGTTCTAGGATTGACGGGGCGACTGTTGCGACTCTGTTGCGACTCTGTTGCGACTATTCGGGCGATTCCGATAGGGGTTGCGGATGCAACCCGTCCTGTAAGACTTGCTGGTAATAGGCGATACGTTTGGCGCGCAGGGCGCGCTTGCTTCCCAGCCGCCACTTCAGCCATTCTTCCCAGCGCATGAGACGAAATTCCAGCAGGAGATAGCGGCGCAGGAATTCGGACCAGCCTCGGCCAAAGTATTTACGCGCATAGGTGATTTTGCTGCGGTTGAAGCGGATGAGCTGCGCCGCTATAACTTGTTGGCTGCTGCGCCCTTCGTGGTGACGTACCTGGGCCGTGGGCACATAGACCACGCGCCCGCCTTTGTCTCTCAGCCGGTGACAGAGATCCACTTCTTCGCTATACATGAAGAACGCTTCATCAAAGGGGCCTGTCAGATGCGGCAAGCGTATGGCTTCCAGCGCGTCGCGGCGCGCCAACATGGCCGCGCCCACCACCCAATCCACATCGTGGGCAAAATCGGCAGGCCAATCCACCATAAAATAATCACGGATCCACGGATTATTTGTCCATTTCCGCCCCAACCAGGTGGATTCAAAGAAGCCGGTCCAGCGCGTCGGAAACCGGCGTCGGCTATACTGGAGCGCGCCGTTGCCATAGAAGAGGCGCGGCCCGGCCAGCGCAATCGTCGGATCGGCGGCGACTGCCGCATAGAGTGTCCCCAGGCTGTCTTCTCCCCCAGGACCGGGGATCACTTCGGTATCGGGATTGAGGAAGTAGATAAATTTGCCCTGGGCGTGGGCATAGCCCAGATTGTTGCCGCCGGTGAAGCCCAGATTTTCGCCCGTGGCAATAAACCGCACCCACGGAAAAGCCGGGGGCAGTTGTGCACAGGTTTCATCCGCGCTGCCGTTGTCGACGACGATCACTTCCAGCGTGGTGTGGGGTGTTTGGTCGTCACGCGGCAGACCAAAGCGACGCAGCGTAGGCGGCAGCGCGGGGTCGCTGCGCGTCGTCTGTTCCAGCGACGCCAGACACGCCTGTAAAATCGGCCAGACATTCCAGCTGACAATTACAATCGAGAGATCTGCAATCGAGAGATCGGGCACGGGGGATGCCGGCGCGATGGCGGGTTGGACAGGGATGGGCATGGGGCGGGCGTTTAGTAGGTGCGCTGCACGACAAAATCGCACAGACCCAGCATGGCCTGCTTATAGGAATTGTTGGGGAATCCATAGAGCGACTGGCGCGCCTGGTGCAGAAATTGTTCGGCTTCGGCGCGGGCATCGACAATCGCATGTCCGGTGCGCACTTCTTCCACAAGCCGGGTGACTGCCGTATCCCAGGCGTTATTGCGGCTGGCCGAGTTGTCGTTTTCGTGGCTATCGTTTTCGGGAGGGGCTTGCGCCAGTGCCGCTTCCAGACTGCCGGTGACTGCATCGGGGTCGGCGTGGTGTTGCAAATAGTAGAAGAAGGGTAGGGTCAGCGTTCCCTGGCGCAGGTCACTGCCTGCGGGCTTGCCCAGCGTATCATCGTCGCCGGTGAAATCCAGAATATCGTCTACAATCTGAAAGGCCATGCCCAGATAATAGCCATAGTCGTGGAGCCGTTGCACGTCGGTTTCGGGATAGCCCGCCAGCACGGCCGCGGCTTCGGTCGCCGCGCAAAAGAGGCTGGCGGTCTTGGCATAGATGCGCTGATAATATTCGTCTTTGGCCTGGGCAAAGTTGTGGCGGGCATAGAGCTGGCGCAATTCGCCATCGACAATAGTGTCCAGTGTATCGCTGAAGATGTGGATGACCCGCATATTTTCGGTTTCGGCGGCAAAATAGGCCGCCCGCGCGAACATATAGTTGCCGGCCAGCACCGTCGCGCCCCGATTCCACACCGCGTTGAGTGTGGGCGCGCCGCGCCGCAAGCGCGCGCCGTCGATCACGTCGTCGTGCACCAGCGTGGCCGTGTGGAGCATTTCTACCGAGGCGGCCAGGGCGATGATATTGGCGTCCCAGGCTGTGGGTGTCATATCTGTAGACGCCATAGAGGACGCGGCAGAGGGTGTTGAAGGTGACGCGGATTCGGGCTGTTGAATCTGCGCGGCCAGCAAAGACAATGCCGGGCGCAGCCGTTTGCCCCCACTGCCAATCAGATCCACAAATGCATCGGCCAAGGGCGCAAAGACCGAGGATTCCATGGTGCGCATTTTTTGCTCCACCTGGGCCAGTCCGCTGCGCACCGGCGCCAGCAGTTGCGTGGCATTCACCTGGAGATGGGCATCAATTTTGAGTTCGCCGCGGGTATGTACAGTCATCTCAGCCGGTCACCGCTGTCCCTGGGCGCGGGCTGTGGTGGGCGCCGGGCCGGTTGCATCTGCATCCAGACCAAAAAAGCGCAGCGCGGTCGCCGTGGTTTGTTGCGCCACCTGGGTATAGCTTGTGGTATAGCTTGTGGCATAGCTTGTATCCAATAGCGCTGCCAACTGGGTGCAGACCAATTCCACATAGGCCGGTTCGTTGCGCTGTCCCCGATGGGGATGGGGTGTCAGATAGGGCGCGTCGGTCTCCAGCATCAGCCGATCCAGACGCAACAGGGGTGCCAATGCGTGCAGCCGCCGGGCATTCTTGAAAGTGACCGGGCCACCCAGACTGAGCACAAAATTCCAGCCATAGGCCGTCTCTGCCATTGCTGCATCGCCGCCAAAGGCGTGCATGACGCCTGCATAGGGCCGTTGGGCCAGGGGCGAGGCGCGAAATGCCGCGCTGTTGACCCAGCTTGCCAAAATCGCCGCCACATCGGCATCCGCTTCCCGATTGTGGATGATGACCGGCAACCCCAGCCCCGCGGCCAGCTCCAATTGGGCCTCGAACGCCTGGTGCTGGGTCGCCTTGGGCACTTTATCCCAATAATAATCCAGCCCGATTTCGCCATAGGCGACCACTTTGCTGGCCGGGTCGTGCGCCAAATGCGCCAGCGTTTCACCTACTGCCTCGGTCCAGCTATCGGCAGAATTGGGATGGATGCCCACCGCCGCATACACAGCCGGTTGGGCCTGGGCAAGCGCCACGGCCTGGCGGCTGTGTTGCAGGTCGATGCCGGGGTTCACAATCAGACCCACACCTGCGGCTTGCGCCCGCGCCAAAACGGCGGCGCGATCCGCATCAAATTGTGTGACATCTAAATGGCAATGGCTATCCACCAGCATCGGTCTATCCAACCTGATCTACGGTTCTGCAACGGGCGTGGATGCGCGCCCGCAACACCGTTTTTTCTACAGAGTTCATTTCCACATGCGGGCCGACTTTCACCCGCATTTATTGCCCAAATATTGTCCAAATTGACGGCTGGGCAGCCGGATTTAACGATTGTTCAGTTTATCACATACGAAATTCCGGGTAAAGTAGGGTACTCTCCACACTTTATATGACATACCCGTATATATGACATATGACATGCCCGCATACACCATTTTTTCCCAAGCTAGACGCCTGCCAGCGCGCGCCCATCTTCCAGAATCTGCGCCACGGCGGGGCCGTCGGTGGTTTCGGTGTAGACGCGGATAAGCGGTTCGGTGCCCGAAAAACGGACCAGCAGCCAGCCGCCATCGTCCATGACAAACTTGTAGCCATCCAGCGTGACAATTTCCGCCACGCCATGCCCGCCCAGCGTCAGCGCTTCGGCTTTCAGGCTGTCCAGGCGGGCGCGCGCATCCTCTTTCATGGCGTTGCCCGTCAGCCGGATGTCGATGCGGTCGTAGTAGTGTGGCCCCACTTTGGCAAAGAGCATTTCGACCAGTTGGGATGGCGTTTTGCCAGTGCGTACCATAAAATCCAGCAAATAGAGATTGGCCAGAATCCCGTCACGTTCGGGCACATGGCCGCGGAAGGCATAGCCGCCGCTTTCTTCGCCGCCGATGAGCGCGTCGTGTTCCAAAATAGCGGGCGCGACATATTTGAAGCCCACACCCGTGCTGATGACCGGCACATCATAGGCTTTGCCCAGCTTATCCAGCATGGATGTGGTGCTGATGGTCTTGACAATGGGGCCGCGCAGCCCGCGCACTTCCAGCAGATAATAGGCCAGCAGCGCATAGACGCGCAGCTGATCCACGAACTCGCCATTTTCATCGCCCAGCCCGCAGCGGTCGGCGTCGCCATCGAAAATACAGACGCAATCGGCGCCCACGGCTTTGCCATAGGCCAAACCGGCGTCGATATTGGGCGGAATGGGTTCGGGGCGTTTCATTTCCGGGAAAATGGGATTGCGGTCTTTGTGGACTTCGATAATCTCGGTTTTGCCGCCGCCCAGAATTTCGGTCAACCAGCCTGCGCCGTTGCCCCACATATTGTCTACCACAATTTTCAAACCGGCGTCGCGGATGGGCTGCACATCGATTAGCTGGGCCAGATGCTGGAGATAATCGGCTTTGGGGTCATAAAGCTCAATTTTGCCCTGGGCCAGCGCGTCTTTATAGGCCAGCCGGGGGATGGTGTCGGCTGCGCTGGCGGGCGGGATGGCGGCTTCGATCTGGCGCAGACCTTCGGGGTCCACTGCGCCGCCGTGGGCATCGCGCACCTTGAACCCGCCATCCTGGGGCGGATTGTGGCTGGCGGTCAGGTTGACCGCGCCCAGCGCGCCTTTGTGGGGCGCGGCAAAGCTGATCACCGGCGTGGGGGTCGCGGTGGGGGTCAGAAAGACCTTGAGACCGTTGCCCGCCAGCACTTCGGCCGCCGCCGCCGCGAAATCTTCGGCGGCAAAGCGGCGATCATAGCCCACGATCACACTGGGGGGCACACTGGGGGGCACACTGGGCGGGCTTTTTGCATCTGCGTGCGGGCCGTCGCTTTGGGCAATTGCCAATAGATATTGGGCAAAGCCCTGGGCACAGCGTCGAATATTGGCAAAGGTGTAATCGTCGGCGATTCGACCGCGCCAACCGTCCGTCCCGAATTTAATATCGCTCATGCCGCCTCCTGCTGGTGTATGCTGCCCAAGATTGGTCTATCCAGTATAGCAGCAACCGGGGGAGACGAAAACATTTTTTGCCAGGGTGGATAGCGGCGGCGGTAAACGTGTTTGGCATCACAATTACCCACAGCACAGGCGGGGCGACAGATTGCCGCCCCGCCTGTGCTGTGGGTAATTGTATCTGATTGCGTGTGATAGTGTGGGGGTGGGCCGTGTGCTCACCCCCACACTGGTGCGAAGAACCGGGTTGGTTTATTCGATAGGCATGGCCTTTTCGATGGCGGGCACATAGAACCTACCCAGCGCATCGATCACCGTGGCATCTTCGCCACTCTGGCCTTCGTTCGCCACATTGCCGGGTGTATCTGCCGCGACCTGGTTGACCAGCGTGCCCGTGGCTTTTCGGCTCACCAGCACGGTCAGCCGCAGGACGGGCAGCTCGCTATCCGCCGCCAGCGGACCGTCGTGGGTGAAGAAGAGTGTGCGCCCCTCCTGCCCTTCCAGCGTCCAGCCGCTGCCGCTGTGGGTGGCATAGCTCATGCCTTCGGGCAGCGTATCCTCCACGCTGATTGCGCCCTGGGTCGCGCCTGTGCCCGTATTGCGCACGGTGATGCTATAGACCCCGACTGCGCCGGCGCGGAAGTTGCCCGCGTGGCGCTTTTCGACCACAAGCGAAGGGCAAGCGCCTTCGGCAGGGCACGAACTATTCGGCACAACATCCACCGTCTCCACATCCACCTCTGTCCCGCCAATATTGCCGGGGGTGCTCACTACCGCCGAATTCACCTTCTCGCCTTCCATGCCTTCATCAATGTTCACATTGATAGTTAGTACAGGCAAGCTTTCGCCCGGCGCGAGCGGCCCCGGATGGGTGAGGGCAACGGTCTGCCCGTTCTGGCTGGCAACGGTCCAGCCTTCGCCCGCGTGGGACTGATAGGTCATTCCGCTGGGCAGCGTGTCGGTGATATGGATCGCGCCATATGTGCTCGCGACGCCTATGTTCTGGACGGTGAAGCGATATTGCCCCACATCGCCGGCCATGAAATCGCCCACAGCTGTCTTTTCGAGACGTAGCGCGGGGCAGACCTGCTCTTGCTGGCAAAGCGTAGTGGCATCGCCGGACGGCACAATGGTGGTCGAATCCTCGTCATCACTGTCGCCTTCATTCAGGTTGTCGGGTGTCTCGGCGGTGACGCTGTTGACCACCGTGCCGCTGGCTTCGTTGCTGATATCTACGGTTAGATAGAGCGTGGGCAGACTGGCGCCCGGCGCAACCGGTCCGGCATGGGTGAAGCTCAGCGTCTGTCCGTTTTCTTCACTGAGCTGCCAGCCCAGGCCCGTATGCCCGGCATAGCTCATGCCCACGGGGAGGGTATCTATCACCGTAATCGCGCCCGTCGTGGCAGCCGAGCCGCTATTATTCACCTCGATGGCATAGACGCCCTGCCCACCGGCGACAAAGTTGCCGCTATGCGATTTGCCAATGCTCAACGCCGGGCAGATATCATCAGAGGCACACTGATCGCTGCCGGTTCCTTCTACCACCTGCGTAGAATCTTCATCCAGGGCATCGTCGTGGGGCACATTGCCCTGGGTCGAGACGCTTACGCTGTTGACATGCGTCCCCGCGCTATCGGACCCCACATCTACGGTGAGCAGCAGATCGGGCAGTGATGCACCCGGCGCGACCGGCCCAGAATGGACGAAACGCTGGGTTTGCCCGGCATTGCTCAGATGTACCCAACCGCTGCCGCTATGGGCGGCATAGGTCATGCCCGTGGGCAGCGTATCGGACACGATAATGCTGGAACTGGTGGCGGCTGTGCCCACATTCGAGACGCGGATGGTATAGACACCTTGCCCGCCTGCCACAAAGTTGCCCGTGTGCGACTTGGCAACCGTCAGCGAGGGACATTCATCCAGATCCGGACAGGTGGGCGGCGGAATAACGGTCGTGGGATCTTCTCCCTCCTGGCTGTCGTCCGGCACATTGCCCGGCGCATCCACGCGCACCTGATTGATAAGCGTGCCTTCGGCACTTTCTGCCACATCCACGGTGAGCACCAGCGGCGCCAGGATGCCTGCGGGGGCAAGCGGCCCCGGATGGGTGAAGATGGACATGCGTCCGATTTGATCCTGCTGGGTCCAGCCGCTGCCGCTGAAATCGGCGAGCGTCATCCCTGTGGGCAGCGTATCGGTCACCACGATTTGGGTGGCCGCGGCCGCGCCGTCGTTATGAACCAGGATGGTATACTGGCCCTGTTCGCCCGCCACGAAATCTTCGGTGTGGTTCTTTTCTACCCGCAGCTCGGGGCAATTGGGCAGGTCCGGGCAGGTGGGCGGCGGTATGATCGTTGTGGGGTCTTCGGTGTTGCTATCGTCACCACCCACATTGCCGTCGCTGTCTACTACCACATTGTTGACGACGGTACCGCTGGCCTCTGCGTCTACATCTACTGTCAACGCCAGGAGCGGCAGCGTTTCTCCCGGCTCAATCGGCAAGTTATGGCTAAAGACAATTACGGGATCGTTGTTCGTTACCAGCGACCAGCCTGTGCCGCCGAAACTGCCAAAGGTTATGCCCGCGGGCAGGGTATCCGTCACCACAATCGTGCCGGTGGTCACATTCGCGCCATCGTTGCGCACGATGATGGAATAGATGCCTTCCTCGCCGGCGGTGAAATCACCCTGGTGGGTTTTTTCGACAGTCAACGCGGGACAGATCCCCTCCTCGGCACAGGCGTCTTCGGGCGGCACGGCAACGATGGTCGTCTCGTCGTCGTCGTCGCTGTTGCCGGTGTCGTCATTGCCGGGCGTATCTACGCTGACCTGGTTGGTCACCGTGCCCGACGCTTCTTCGTCTACATCTACCACCAGACGCAGGGTGGGCAGCGTTGCGCCTGCGGCCAAAGGCCCGGCGTGGCTAAAGGTCACTTCCTGCCCGCTCTGGCCCTCAAAAGTCCATCCGCTGCCGGGGAAGCTAGCATAGGTCAGGTCGGCGGGGAGTGTATCGACCACGGTGATCGCGCCGCTAGTCGGGCCGTCGCCATCGTTGTGCACCACAATGTTATAGGTGCCCGTGCCCCCGGCCAGGAAGTTGCCCGCATGGCTCTTGGTGACGGTGAGCGACGGACAGAGGTTTTCGGTGCCCAGAACAGTCACGGTCATCTTGCCAATTGCCAGACCCAACCCATCGAGCACAGGATCCACGGCATCCACCAGCAGGCTGTTCAACAGCGGTGAAACCACATCATCGATCAGGTCCTCGACCAGTTCCACCACAAATGCGAGCAGGCCATCCAGATTGAGAAAGCCGCCAAGCAGGCTGATTTCCAGTTCCAGATTTTCCAGCAGCGCGATGAGCAGATTGTCAAGTGCGCCGGCCCCGACTGCTGTGCTCAGCGTCTGGGGATAGGGGCCTGTAAAGTTCAGCACAGTGGGTTCAGGATCGGCGCCCGACGCCACAGCTCTGGCCTTGATATCGATCAGGCTTGTGCCCAGCCCCAGGGCCTGTAGCGCAACCGTTCCGATGACCCCCTGTTCAACATCCTCGGCAGAAATGGTCGCCTCGCGGTCGAAAAAGACGGCATCGGCAATCTGCCCCACATAGAGATTGACCAGCCCCGGAGTTGCCTCCACATCAACTGCGCCGGTCACGGCGTCGATGGATTGGAGGATGCCCTCTCCGCGGCCAATCTCCAGATAGATATCCAGATCAACCAGGGTTGCGGTCACACTCACATTTAACAGGTTCAACAGCGCGCCCAGGCCAATTGTGTCGTTACTTTCCACATCGAGCAGGTTGACATTGAGCGCGACGCGTATGGCTGCAGAATTGAAGCTGGAACCTGCCGGTCCGCAGACAATAGCGGGCGCTTCGATCACGGTGGCGCGCAGCACGATGTCGCCGATGGCATCACCCAACCCCAACTCGCTGCCGCTGATGACCACTCCTGCGGGCGTGCCGACTAAATTTGCAGAGTTGAACAGTTGGGCCGAGCCGATAATCAATTCAAAGAGATTGAGATCGATATCGGCAAAGCTCTCGGGGCCAATCTCAATCTGCAATAGATCGCCCAGCAGTATAGTAGATGTCAGATCCAGCGTTGCTGCCAGATCGTTGAGTACGGCATCTACCTGGGCATCGTTGCTCACCGCGGCGGCGGCATTTAGCAATTGGCCCAGCGTGATGTCGGACTCCAGCACTTCGGTGGGAGTGCCCAGGCTCAAATCTGCCTGCAATTGGTCCAACAGCGCGCCCAGCTCGATATCCGCACCTAGGAGTGTGTTGTATTCGACCGCGCTGAGCGTGACCTCGCCGCCGGTCAGGCTTTCGAGCAGGGCATTGAGTAGGGGGCTTTGTGTGCTATCCAATTCTGCTACGGTGGTGCCCGCGCTGACACAGGCAACTCCAGTACATCCTGCCTGGGCCTGGGCTTGCGCGTGGAGGCCCAGCAGCATGCTTATTGCCAAAATCATGGCAAAAATTGCCGCGGGCAAGGATCGCACACGCGTGCGCCCCGACAAGTATCGGGATGTGGTTTCAGGGTAAGACCGTCCTCTGACATGCAC
>JBBDIO010000228.1:10991-14346 GCA_040880365.1 Litorilinea sp. | reverse complement strand
GTCCCCCGGCAATAGGCTGCATGGGGCTAAAGTCCGTCGTCGCGGGGTCGAACAGACCAAACGCGACGCCGCCGTTTTCGCCCTGCGCGCCCCTGTGGATATGCGCGGCAGCAATGTCGGTCAGTTCCTGCACCGCTACCCCATAGTGGAAATAGCCGCTGCCCGCATCCAGACGCATCCATGCCAGACCCGCGCCCGCGCTCTCTACTGCGGGCACTTCCTCGCTACCCGTCAACCCGGCCATATAACTGGTTTGCGGGTGCAGGGCTTCGATTTGGCCGCGCACTTCACCGCCCGGATTGGCAGTCGTGTGGACATTGACATAGAGCGCACTGCGCGCCAGGTCAAACGCCAGTGCCCGCGTGATATTTACGGTGCCGCTGATGGGTGCGCCGGGGCCAAAGCTGGACGGCGGCATAAAGTCTACCACCACCCCGCCATTGGTGCCTGCCGGTGCGCGGTGAATATGCGCCAGCGTGATGTCATCAATGTCTTCCACCATCACTCGATAGTCCAGCGCGCGCCCGTTCGGGTCCAGCGCCATCACGGCGTAGCCCGATGCAATGGATTCCACCGAGGGCACCTCGTGTGCGCCCGACAAGGCCGCGGCGAACAGCGGCGCATGGCCGATTTGCCCGCGCACCGCACCGCCGGGCTGCTCGGTCGTGTGCACATTCACATAGAAGCGACCCGTTAACAGATCCACCCAGTCGCCCGCGGCCAGCTCTACACCGCCGCCCACCGGCAGGGTCGTAGACAGCATTCCGCCCGCGCCCAGCAGATCAAAGATCACAGGACCATTGTCGCCGCGCACGCCCCGGTGAATATGTGCCATACTGATGTCGTCCAGCGCATCGACCCAGACGTCATAGCGGAGCATCGACAGGTCGGCATCCACCATCACACGCGCCAGGCCCGCGCCGTCGTCTTGTACCGGCGGCACTTCTTCGGCCCCACGCAACAGCGCAAGCATACGCGGTTCCGGCGTCAGTGGCATCACCTGCCCGCGCACTTCACCGCCGGGATACTCTACCGTATGCACATTCACATAGAGCGCCGCGCGTGCCATATCGAAAACCAATCCCGGTGTAATGGCGATCGTGCCGCTGATGGGTGCGCCGGGACCAAATCCGTTGGGCGGCATGAAATCCACTACCACCCCACCATTGCTGCCCGCCATAGCCCGATGGATATGCGCCATGCTGATATCGGCCAGATTGTGCACGTCTACATGATAGCTCAGGGCCAGCGCGTCATCGCTCAGGGCCAGGATCGCGCGCCCCGAAGCCGGAGACAGCACCGCGGGCACTTCATTCGCGCCCGACAAATCCGCGGCAAAGGGACGCGGCCCGCCAATCTGTCCGCGGATTTCGCCATCAAGATTGGCCGCCGTGTGCACATTGATATAGTAGTAGCCCGTGAGCAGATCGACCATATTCTCGGCCGAAAGCGCAATGCCGCCACCCAGCGGCGCATCTTCGCCAAAGCCCGCACCATCCAAATCGAAGACCACATTTCCATTGGCCTGTTTGGTTTGGGCGTGGATGTGGGCCGCGGTCACGTTTTCCAGATCGCGGCCAAACAGGGTGTAGTGCAACATGCCGTCGGCGCGATTCAGCCGCAGGCGCGCCAATCCTAGCGCATCCGTCTCGACTGGCGGAATTTCAGCCCCGCCCGTCAGCAGCGCATGGTGATAGGTACGCGGCGTATAGGGCATAATCTGGCCGCGGATTTCTCCATCGCCATATTCGGGCGTGTGCACGTTGAGATAGAACTCCCCGCCGAGTAACGCCAGTACGTTGTCAACGGTCAGGGTTGCCCCACCGCCCAACGGCTGGCTGGGCGAAAATTCGCCCGGAGGAAAGACCCCCTGGATTACCGGGCCATTTTCCCCGCGTGCGCCCTGATGAATGTGCGCGGCGTCAATCTCGCCGATCTCGTTCACCACAATACGATAGGCCAGGATCGTCCCATCGCCATCCAGCCCCAATACGGCGCGCCCTGTCGCGGGCGTATCGACCGCAGGAACTTCTTGCGCGCCGCTCAAATCTGCCTGAAATAGCGATACACCCGTGATTTGCCCGCGGATCTCCCCGTCGGGATTCTGTGTCGTGTGCACATTCACATAGAATTCGCCGCTTAACAGATCCACCACATCCGCCGAAGTCAATGGGATTGTGCCGGTCAATGTCGTGCCCGGCGTCAGCCCGGCCGCGCTCAAATCGTAGACCACCGGCCCCGTCGCCTCACTGCCACCTCGGTGGATGTGTCCGCCGATCACATTCTCAATATCGGCCACATCAATCGCATAGGTCAGGGTAGCAGTGGCGTCAATTTCAAAGCGCGCCAGACCGCGCGCCGCGGTCTCAACCGGGTCGGGGCGTTCGCTCTCTCCCACCAAAAGCGCGTGGCGCGCCGCGGGTAGATCGTGCAGTTCAGCCTGCCCCCGGATCTCACCATTGGGATAGTCGTCCGTATGCACATTCACATACATGCCGCCCCCCAGAAAAGTAGCCGTATCGGTAACGGTCAGCGTAAACTGCCCGCTCACCGGGCTGTCGGGCGCGAGCGGTGCACCGTCGAGCAAATCGACCAACACAGGTCCATCCACCCCCGGCGCGCCCACATGCAAGTGCGCGCCCGTCACGCTCACGATGTCAGAAACCGTCAGCCGATAGTGTACGGTGCTGGATATCGCATCCGATTCGCCTACCGCAAACACGGCCCGACCCGTCGCCACACTTTCATTGGGGGTGCTTTCGGCCGCGCCCACCAATGCAGCATCCAGGTAATCCGTAAAATCGCCGGGGGCCGCCTGGGCAGACGTTGTCGTGAGCATAAAGCTCAGCACAACGCCGATCAGGGCAGCCAGCCAGCACAGATACAAATTTCTGCGCGGCAATGCCTGCCTAACATTAATCGCGTACATAGTCATACACATCTCCTTGTCATTGTCATTGTGTTCGCAATATCACTCTGTTCGCAATATCACTCTGTTCGCAGCGTTCTGGCGTTCAACTGGGCAACAGACTCTTAGTATGGGGGATTTTGCACTTGGGTGACTGTATGCGAAACTGCCATCGCAGCCGCGCACGCATCGGCATGGGCATTGTGCCCAAACCCGTACAAATTACCAGAGAATGCAAAGTGCCAGACAAAACGTGTGGGGTATATCAGTCCTGACGCAGGCCAGACGCAAATGGATCACACGAATATGCAATTTTCTGCAACGTACCGGATATCACACCATATATCACATTGCCTATCAAAAGGAAAGCGCACGCGAAAAATCGGCCATTCCCGCGGCGGTCGCCTATCCAACCCAGGGTTGCAACTCAGCCCGGCAACTCAGCCC
>JBBDIO010000228.1:0-10891 GCA_040880365.1 Litorilinea sp. | reverse complement strand
CCGCGGCGGTCGCCTATCCAACCCAGGGTTGCAACTCAGCCCGGCAACTCAGCCCAGCAATTCGGAAGCACTTGAAACACCAGCATATGAAACAACTATGACAGCCATCACTACCCAGGCGCTCTCCAAAACCTATATCCCCAGCCAGGGCGAACCCGTGCTTGCGCTGCGCGAAGTCGATCTCGCGATTGCCGCCGGTGAAATCTACGCATTGCTCGGTCCCAATGGCGCAGGCAAGACAACGCTGATTTCCATCCTGACCACCTTGCTGCTGCCCAGCGCAGGGCGCGCCGAAATCGCAGGCTATGACGTTGTGCAAGACCCCGCCCAGGTTCGCCGCCGCATCGGCGTCACCTTCCAGGAAACCGTCCTCGACTTGCAGCTTAGCGGACGCCAGGTGCTGGAATTTCATGGGCGGCTCTATGGCCTCGCACCCGCGCGCATACAGGCGCACATCGACGAGTTGAGCGCGCTGGTAGAATTGCGCGATGCGCTGGATCGCAAGGTCGCCAGCTATTCGGGGGGCATGAAACGCCGCCTGGAGCTGATCCGCGGTCTGCTGACCCGGCCCGAAATTCTCTTTCTCGACGAACCCACGCAAGGCCTGGACCCGCAGAATCGCCTGGCAATCTGGCGTTATCTCGCAGCCCTGCGCCGAGAATATAACCTCACCATTCTGTTGACAACCCACTATATGGAAGAAGCCGAAACGCTGGCCGACCGGGTAGGCATCATTGCCCAGGGCAGCCTGATATTGGAAGGACCACCGGCCCAACTCAGCGCCGAATTGGGGCAGGATGTCATCGCGCTCACCGGCACCGGCGACGCCGCGACCTACTATCAGCGTCTCCAGCAGGCAGAATGGATCGAAAACGTGGCACGCCACGCCGCGCCCGGTGCAACAATCGCGGAATCTACCTTGCTGCAAATCGGCGTGAGCAATGGCGCGGCCCGGCTGGCCCAGGTAGTCGAACTCGCCGCGGCATCCAATTTCACCATCCACGATCTGAGTGTCAAACGCCCCACCCTATCCGATGTTTTTCTGGCCGTCACAGGCACCAATCTGCCGAAGGAATAACCAATCTGAATTGCAAAAAGACTACCAGCCGGCGGCAGCCCCAGTCGGCGGCAGCCCCAGTCGGCACACCTCAAACTTTACGCGCGGGCGCGCGCGAATACGCCGGTCGCCGCCCCCAATCGCGTCCACCAACGGATGCTGTTTGAAATTGTGAAGTAGATTGCCGGTCCGGTGGGGCTTGCCCCTGCTAGTTCAAGCCTTCGCCCTCTATCACCTGGGAAGACAGATAGCGCGCCTGGCGCATGAGAACAGCCTGAGACCCAATCGCCGCGCGGCTGGAAGTATCATCCATGCGCGGATAGCGGCGCTGATAGCGTCCATCGGGCAGCATGTCCCACGCCTGGCGGTGGTCTTCCAGCGAAGCCTCCAGGATATGGCGTATTTGCTCTTGCAAACGCAAATCCTCAATGGGCGTCACCACCTCTACCCGATTGGTCAGATTGCGACTCATCCAGTCGGCACTCCCCATAAAATAGAGTGGTTGTCCATCGTTTTCAAAGTACCAGATGCGGGGATGTTCCAAAAAGCGCCCAATAATGCTAATCACGCGCAGATTCTCACTGATCCCCGGCAGGCCGGGGCGGATACGGCAATTGCCGCGCACGATGAGATCAATCTGCACCCCGGCCTGCGACGCTTCATAGAGTTTGCGTGTCAGGGCCGGATCTTCCAACCCGTTCATCTTGGCAATCATACGCGCCGGTTTGCCGTGCTTGGCGTTGGCGATCTCCGCGTCAATCAAATCCATAAAGCGTTGGCGCATGTTGACCGGCGCGACCAGCAACTTGCGATATTGGATCTGCCGGCTGTGTCCTGTGAGGAAGTTAAAGACATCCATGAGGTCCGCGGCAATATCGGGACGACAGCTAAACAGCCCCAAATCGGTATAGAGCACTGCCGTCTTGGTGTTATAGTTGCCGGTGCCGATGTGATAATAAGCGTTCAGCCCATCTTCCTCTTCACGAATCACCAGCGAAATCTTGGAATGCGTTTTTAGCCCCACCAGCCCATAGGTCACAAGACAGCCGGCATTTTCCAGCGTGCGCGCCCATTCAATATTCTGCGCCTCGTCGAAACGCGCTTTCACCTCGACCAACACCGCCACCTGCTTGCCCCGTTCCGCCGCATGGATCAAAGCCTCGACCACGGGCGAATCCGTATTGGTGCGATAAATCGTCTGCTTAATCGCCAGCACATGCGGATCGCGCGCCGCGGCTTCGACAAATTGCTGGGTGCTGGAAGTGAAACTGTGATAGGGATGATGCACCAGAATATCACCTTGGCGAATCAGCGAGAAAAACTCGCCGGATCGACTCTGACGCCCTAAACCGGCCAGACGCGGCGGCGTCAGGGGCGTCCACGGTTCAAACTTGAGATGCGGCAGCCCCAGATCCGCCAGGGGGAACAAATCGGCCAGCCGCAAGGGGCCTTCCACCGCATAGGTATCGATCTGTTCCAGATTCAGTTCGTTCTGCAAAATCGCCACCATCTGTGGCGGCATTTCGGCGTCTACTTCCAGACGCACCACCCGCGCAAAGCGTTGCTCGCGCAATTCTTCGCCGATCATCTCCAAGAGGTCTTCGGCTTCTTCTTCCTTGCGCGCCATATCGGCATTGCGCGTCACCCGAAAGGGCGAAGCCGCAATAATGTCCATGCCTGAAAAGAGCGCGTCCAGATTGTGGAGCATAATCTCTTCCATGGGCACAAAGTGCAGGGAATTATTCAACGATACCCAACGCGGGCGATTGTGGGGCACCTTGACCCGGGCGAACATAATCTCGTCGCTCACAGGATCGCGCAATAACACACCCAGGCTCAGGCTCAGATTGCTGATGAACGGAAACGGGTGCCCCGAATCCACGGCCAGCGGCGTGAGAATGGGATAGACCTCGCGCAAAAAATAGGCCCGCAATTCTCGCTGCTGTTCCTCGTCCAGACCCTCATAATGAAGCAACCGAATGCCTTCCGCCTCCAACGCAGGGAGCAATTCGTTCAGCAGACACTGGCTCTGGGCGTTCATCATGGGGCGCACTGCGCGCGCGATCAGCTGCAATTGCACATCCGGTGCCCACCCGGCCAGCGTCAGGTTCGCCATGCCCGCCGCCTGTTGCCGCTTCAGGCCACCCACACGCTTGCGAAAAAACTCATCCAGATTGCTGGCCGTTATGGCGAGAAACTTCACGCGCTCCAAAAGCGGATTGCGCGCGTCCAGCGCCTCTTGCAACACGCGCCAGTTAAAATCCAGCCAGCTCAGCTCTCGATTATAGACGGTCTCCGAATTGCTCAGCTCGTCCAGCGATAGCTTGGACAGGTCCACATCGGGCACATACGCGCGTGCATGAGGCTGGATGACTTGCGGGCCTTGCCAGGGGGTCGATTCCGCATCCCCCGTCGCAGTATCCGTCCCGGTTTGTGAAGCCGGGCCATTGGGCTGCGCCGTCCGCACAACGGGCGCCGAATAGCGCCGGGAATCTCCCCCATTTCGGGGATCGCCATGCTGCGCGCGCCCGCTACGTGCAGAACCAGCCCGTGCAGAACCAGTACGCGTGGATCCCTTGCGTGGGCTTTCGGAAGTTTGCTCGGACTCAATTGTTTCGGGTGTATCTGCCATAGTTTGCTTGGTGATAGTCTGCTCAGTTCATAAAGTGTCCGAAGTGCCGGATCGTCTGCCTTTATTCTATGGGTTCGGCTTCGGTTTGTCGAATCAATTTCCCACAGCCCACTGCCCGCACAACAAATTGGGGCACACGACTCTCAAATCGTTTCCATATTGTCTGCAATTGGCGCGTCTTTTTGCGGTGCGCCAGACCACGCGCTACACTTACCTGCGTTCTTATAAGGAGGACATATGTCAACTCTTGCTTCAATGCTGGCCATGTTTCTACCCCTGTTCACAGTCATGTATATTGCCAACATGACCGAACAGCGCCGCCGGCAGGAAGAACCGTATCAGGCAGGCATCATCTTCACCTATTTGCTCCTGAGCCTGGGTTTCGCCGGCGTGCTGTTGATTGGCCTGGCCCTGCAAGCCATTGGCTACTTCATCGCGCCCGGTCTCAATACGCCGGGCGCGGGCATTCCCGACATGCCCACCGATTTGGGATTCTCGCTCGATTCCCTGCCGCTGCTCGCGCTGGGTCTCTGGTTGCCGGGGCTGGGGGGATTGCTGCTATTGCTACGGCCCATTCGCCTGCTGCTGGCACGGGCCATCCCCATCGATCCCGATAATCCCGCCCACACCGTCGCCCTCACATTTGTCATGCTCGTCCTCATCAATCTTATGATCACACTGGGCATTGGGCTGGGCAATCTGGCCGCGCTCATGGAAGATGGCGCAGCCGCGACCAGTTCCGAAAGCACGGCACTGGGATTGTGGGGCCAGCAAATCCTCATGGCACTGCTCTCCTTCATAGGCGTAGGCTGGCTGGCGCGCCGCAGCTGGCGCGAGAGTGTCGCGCGCCTCAGTTTCACCGTTCCCACCCTCTCCCAAGCATTAATTGGCGTGGGGCTGGGCGTGCTCATGGTTCCGCTTATGCTGGGCGCATCCTATGTGGCATCGCTTCTGGGTGTTGGGGTCGATCCCGATGTGGAACGGCTCACCGAGCAAATGATTGGCCCCCTGTTCGAATCACCGCTTATCGGAATTCTGACCATTGGCCTCTCTGCCGCGCTGGGCGAAGAGTTGCTCTTCCGCGGCGCACTCCAACCCCGGTTTGGTCTCATCTTCACCTCAATCATCTTTGCCCTGGTCCACAGCAACTATGGTATATCCGTCTCCACGCTCATCGTATTTGTGCTGGGGCTGGTCCTGGGCTGGTCGCGTATTCGCTATAACACGTCTACGGCCATGATTATCCACGCCGTCTACAACATGACGCTGGGCATCCTGACCGCTCTGAGCATTTCGTTTCTCGATTTCTAGCCCAGACCTTGGCGTCTGTGCCTGGATTGGAGTGTGCCAGTGCCCGCCTGGCGTCGTAACCTCTATGTTCTGTTTGTGGTGCAGTTGCTTTCCGTTGCCGGTTTCAGTCTGGTTTTTCCGTTTCTCTCCCTCTATGTCAAAGAAATTGGTGTCGCCACCGGCGGCTCGATTGAATTCTGGTCGGGCATGGTTTTCTCGTCCCAGGCGTTGACCATGATGCTGGCTTCGCCGCTGTGGGGCGTCTATTCCGACCGGCATGGACGCAAACTCATGCTGGTGCGTGCCACGTTGGGCGGCGCCGTTCTGGTCGTACTCATGGGCTTTGTCCAGAATGCCGAACAACTGGTCGCGCTGCGCGTGATCCAGGGCGGCGTCACGGGTGTGGTTTCTGCTGCCAGCGCGCTGGTCGCCGCCACGGCCCCCCGCGAAAAATCGGGCGAGGCCCTGGGCCTGTTGAGCATGGGACGCGCCGCGGGCGTCGCGGTCGGCCCGGTCATCGGCGGTGTAATCGGCGATACGTTTGGCTTTCGCGAGAGTTTCTGGATCACTGGGGTCTTGCTGGCATTAGCAGGGGTGGCGGTGCTGGTGTGGGTCCAGGAAGATTTCACGCCGGTTGCGCGCGACCGTTCAAAAAGTACAGCCAGCGAATTTCGCCGCCTGCTCACCGCCCCCGGCATGAGTGGACTTTACGAACTCAACTTTTTGCGCAGTCTGGGCCATACCATGATTTTCCCCTTGCTCTCGCTCTTTGTGGTGCAACTGGTGGGCAGCGAAGCGGGCGCGGCAACCCGCACCGGGCTAATCATCGGCGC
The DNA here is from genome assembly GCA_040880365.1 of Litorilinea sp. Taxonomy (GTDB): domain Bacteria; phylum Chloroflexota; class Anaerolineae; order Caldilineales; family Caldilineaceae; genus JBBDIO01. The sequence goes on along the minus strand of JBBDIO010000228.1, from coordinate 5,079 downwards.
GGCGTCGCTTTCGGGCGCAATCAGTTCCGTCTATCTGGGGCGCATGGGCGACAGAGTAGGCCACACGCGCATCCTCATGTTCTCGGCGGGTGCTGCGGTGCTCCTCTATCTGCCGCAACCGTTTGTCACTTCGGTCTGGCAATTGGGGCTATTGCAACTGCTTTCGGGCTTTGCCGTGGGCGGCATTATCCCCGCCATTGCCGCGCTCATGAACCTGTGGGCGCCTGCGGGCAACCAGGGGGCAATCTACGGACTGGATAACAGCGTCAACGCCGCGGCGCGGGGCATCGCGCCCATGATCGCCGCCGGCGTCGCGCTCTGGCTCGGCCTGCGCGGGGTTTTTGCCGCGGCGGGCGTGGTCTATCTGCTCATCGTGCTGCTAAGCATTCATGTCGCGTCAAAAGCCAATGATGCGGGACGTCAACGCGGACGCCCGCGGGCGTCTTCACCTTCGGGCGCGCCCGGCGACTAAGCGCAGCGCAATCAGGCTATGTGCCTGCACCTGGCCTTCCAGATAACCGGCTTATCCCGACTTGTTCTCTGCAAGTCCTTTGATATTGGGCAGGTTCATCGCCCAACCCGCGAGCGCGCCCGCATAACACTCCTCGGCATCGGGCTTCTTGGAAAAATCGCCGTGTGTCACCGACAACACTGTCTGTCCGTCGCGCTCCTCGAGCGCCAGTGTGACAATGTCTTCGGGCATGGTAAAGCTATATCGGAGCAACCTTGCCGTCTGAATGGCAAGAATCTGGCTTTCCAAATCGATCTCGCCATCGGCGGTCTTCCAGCGCATGACGCTGCCCGTCTGCCAATCGGATTCGAGCGCGCCGAATCCCGGCCAGAATTGCTCAATCCACTGGCAACTAAGGACGGGGTTGGTCAGCACTTCCCAAACTCTTGCAGCCGGCGCGTCGATTTCGATTGACTTGTAAACCGTGAGTTCACTCATAAAAATCTTCTTCCATCAGGCAACTGTCATTAGGCAACTGCCTTGCGTAGCCCCTGCCCAATCCGCTCCAGCCCTTCCTGCAACAGCGCGCGCGGACAGCCAAAATTGATGCGCACAAAGCCCTGGCCCGCCGCGCCGAAATCTGCACCGTTGCCCACCGCGACCTTTGCCGTCTCCAGCAGCGCGTCTGCCGGGTTATCGCCCAGCTGCGCCCCGCGCAAATCCAGCCAGCCCAGATAGGTTGCCTCGGGCACAGTCAGCGGAATGTGCGGGAAATGGGCCGTGACAAAATCCACCATGTAGTCACGATTGGCGGTCAGATAGGCACGCAGCTCGGTCAACCACTCGTCGCATTCGGTATAGGCCGTCAACGCTGCGGTATAGCCCAGAATGTTGGGATGGGGCACAATGCCCGCCATCACACTGCGAAACCGGGTGCGCAACGCCTCATTCTGGATGACCGCCACACTCAGCCCCAGCCCCGGCAGATTAAAGGTCTTGCTCGGTGCGAGCAAGGTAATCGTTTGGTCTGCAAGTTCAGAATCCAGCCCTGCGATAGAGGTATGGTGTGTGTCGCCCAACAGCAAATCGGCGTGAATCTCATCGGAACAAATCGTCAGATTGTTGCGTACACAAAATTCACCCAGTTGGGTCAGTTCGTCGCGCGTAAATTCGCGCCCCACCGGGTTATGCGGATTGCAGAGAATGAACAAGCGTGTTTCATCCGTCACCGCGGCCTGCAACGCATCCAGGTCGGGCGTATAATAGAGAATCTCGCCCGCGCCCTGTGGCCGGGGCTGCCGCGTCAGCGCCATATCCGCAGTCTGGATTGTACGTCCCTGGTTGGTGGGGGCAGAAAGGAAGGGCGGATAGACCGGGGTGTTCACCAATACGCCGTCGCCCGGCTCGCCCACTGCGCGCGTCACAATATTCAATCCGCATACCAGCCCCGGCAGATAGACCAGGTCATCGGGCGTCACTTCCCACTGTTGCTCGCGCGCCAACCGTTCGCAGATGACATCCGAAAGTTGGGCCGACCCAAAACTATACCCAAAGAATCCATGTTCGATACGCTTGTGCAGCGCGGCAATCACCGCGGGCGGCGACGGAAAATCCATATCGGCAACCCACATGGGCAGCACATCATCGCCAAAACGATTCCACTTGGCGCTATCGGTGCCGCGCCGTTCCACCACTGTGTCAAAATCAAAAGCCATCTGGTATAGTTCCTACTTGCTAGAATGCTGGTGTAAGCGTCCGGTGTGAAGGTCCGGTGTGAAGGTCCGGTGTCAACGTCTAGGGATAAAGATCGGCCTCTTCAGGAATCGTACCTGCGGGCGGTTCGGCCCGTGCCATCTCATCATAATTGAGCGTCTTGCCGCGCTCGGGGTCGGTGCGATAGGCCGCGCGCGCCATACTGGTCGCCGCAATGGGCGCCGTCACCAAAAAGAGCAGAATGAGCAGGATCATACGCCAGAATTCATCCTGCCCGAAATAGACCGCCGCCGCCAAAAGCAGTGAGCTAATGCCCAGCGTAGTCGCCTTGCCTGCCGCATGCATACGTGTATAAACATCGGGCAAACGCACAATGCCCACTGCGCTCACTACCATAAAAAAGGTGCCGACTGTGGCTAACCCGATGATAATCATTTCAAATACAGTCATGATCTATCTCCTGCACCAACCGGCACACGGATTGCCGATCTGGAATCACTGCTTCGCTGTTCACTGCTTCAGACGTCACGCTTGGCGGGCAAGACGCGATTAGAATCCTCTTCGTCCTGTTCGGCCACTTCGGCAGCCACACGTGCCGAGGTCGATTGTCGAGGCGCGCCATCACTAGCCAGCCATCCTCGCCCCGCCGCGCGCTCCAAATATTGCGCCATCATGGTTGTGCCCAAAAAGCCCAGCACCGCTGTCACAATTGCCACATCCAATAAGGAAGTCGAGCTGCTGCGCATGGCAAACAGCACAATGATGGCAACACTGTGCAGGGCAATCGCATCAAACGCCGCGGTGCGGTTGGGCACATTGGGTCCGCGATAGAGCCGCACAAAACAGAGCAGCAGCGACAGTGTAATCACGCCAATCAGCACATCCAGCGCGATATCAAACAGATAAGTCTCTTGTGTACCCATTAGGCTTTCAATCTCGTGTCACTCGTAAAATCAGACGTTCAAACCCGTTTTTGATCTCGGCGCGAAAAGTCTCGGCATCATCCATCGTCAATACGTGCACGTACAGCACACGTTCTCCCGCCTCATTTTCGCCCAAGTCGATACTCAACGTACCCGGCGTCAGTGAAATTGACGACGCCAGCGTAGTAATCTCCAGACCCGAGTCCACCGTGAGCGGCACGGCAACAATCCCGGGGTTGAGACGCGGGCGCGGTTGCAGAATCAGCCAGGCGAGTTCAAAGTTTGCTACCACAATCTGCCAGCTCAGATAGGCGGCATAGACCACCATCCAGAAAACCCGCCGCAGATAGCTGATGTCCCACAGACTCACGATAAAGATGCCCACCACAAAACTAATCGTAGTATCGATGCCATTCCCGAAAATGGTCCATGTGCGGGGCAATATAAAAGTAATGGCAACATGGGCAAAAATCAGCATTAATAGTCGATTGGCGTTGAACGAAGATTCGTTATTCACCATACGCTCCTGCAAATGGAATCTCATCCATAGGCGCAACGGTCTCGATATAGCCGGCGCGATCCAGCGCATGTGTTGCCGCGCGCTGCGTCCAATTAAATACGGACCCCCCAAAAATGCCCATGCTCAGGCTAATCACCAGCAGCAAGGCAATGGGTGCATAGATGAAGCGACTCTTGGCCAGATCCTGCAACGGCGAAACCCGGTTGACTACCTCCGAAGGCTTGCCCCAGAAAGCGTGCTGCCAGAGACGCACCATACTCATCAGAGTAATCAGAGCCGTGAACATGGCCACGGCCGCCATTGTCCAATGTCCCCCCATCACCGCACCTTGCAACAGACCCAGCTTGCTGAGAAAGGCGCTGGAAGGGGGAATACCGGCCAGCGACATCGCTGCCACAAAAAAGAGCACCGCCAACACCGGTCTGCGCCCGCTCAACCCCGCCATTTGGCTGCTCAACAGGCTGCCGCTCGCGGCGTCCATTTCCGCCGCGCCACCCGCCATCATGAGCGCCGTCTTGACAAGCATATGTTGCAGCGCATAGATGATCCCTGCCGCCAGGCCAAATGTTGCCAGCGTGAGATCGCTGCCCGCTGCCAACCCCAATCCCATAATCATATACCCCACCTGGCTGATGACGTGATAGCTCAATACCCGGCGCATGGTATTAACCGCCATTGCGCCAAAGCCGCCCACCACCATCGTCAGACCTGCCAGGATCAAAATTGCCGTCTGCCACTCGGCAATCTGAATCGCAAAGACCAGAGGAAACACCCGATAGAGACTATAGATGCCCACTTTGGTCAACATCCCCCCAAACAAGGCGGTAATCGCCGGATGGGGCGTGTGATAACTGCTCGGCAGCCAGAAATAAAGGGGGAAGATACCGGCCTTTGTGCCAAAGGCGATAAATAACAGCCCCCCCGCCAACAGCTGCACCGAGGGTGGCACGGAGTCCATACGCTGGGCCAACTGGGCCATATTCAAGGTTCCCACAGACCCATAGATGACGGCAATCGCCATCAGGAAAAAGCTCGACGCCAGCAGATTCAATAGGACGTAGCGAATCCCACCGTTGATCTGACCGATCTGCCCACCCAGCGTGAGCAGGGCAAAGCTGGACATGAGCATGACCTCGAAAAAGACATACAGATTAAAGAGATCACCTGCCAGAAATGCGCCATTGACGCCCATCAGCAAAAACAACATCAGGGGATAATAGTTCATGCTGGCGCGCGCATCCAGCGTACCCATCGAGTAGAGCACGCCGGCAAAGCCCAGCACCCCCGAAGCCAGCAACATCAGCGCGCTCAAACCATCGACCATTAACGTAATCCCAAATGGCGCGGGCCACAGACCCGCCTGCTGGGCATAGCGTGTGCCGTCTACCGTCGCGCTGAAGATCCACACCGCAATCACAAGATTCAACAGCGTGCCGATCAGGGCCAGCGCCTGTTGATAGCCCGCTGCAAAC
>JBBDIO010000227.1:1683-14457 GCA_040880365.1 Litorilinea sp. | reverse complement strand
CCGCTGGTTTTGGCAGGGGTAGACTATCTGCACCCCATCTATGCCGAAGCCACCGATTACAACGGCTTGCTACCCGAAGGGCACGCTGGCAATCCCGACGAAAGTTCGCCAGAGGAGCTGCATACCGCCACCTGGCCGCTGGTGGAGCCTGAATTCCGCCGGCAACTGGAAGCGGATCACAGCAGCTTCGCCGAATTGGCGGGCACCGGGCGCACGGGTGAATATGTGGATGACATTGCCACAGCCGCTTTCCAGGGCCGCATCGAGATTGCATTCCTGCCGCGGGGTCACCGCGTCTGGGGCAAGTTCGACACCAAACTGGGCAAGGTGACCATGCAGGAAGAGCCGGTGCAGGTGGCCGAAGGCGCCAGTCAGGACACCATGACGCCCAACGACGCCGACGATATCGGCAAGGAAGATTTGCTGGATTTCATCGCCATGCAAGCCTATCTCAACGGGGGCGCAGTGCATATCATCGACGCCGAAGACATTCCGGGCAAAGGCGCAGCCGCGGCGATCTATCGCTTCTGACCCTCTGCCCATCCCCAGATCGTTGCCGCGCACAGCGCACAACGCACCATTCGCAGCGCACAGTGATTCGCGCACCAGCACAGGAAGCGATAACGCCACAGCCTATGCACCAGTTCAGATTGTATGACGCGACCGCAGACAAAGTAGTAGCAGTAGAAAGCATCGGGCCGATTGACGCCGCTATCCTGGGGCGGCTAGCGATCCCCCATCCGTCTGCCGCTGGCGACTCCCAGCCCCGCGCACAGAGCGTCTATGTTTGTGGCATTACGCCCTACGATACGACGCATCTGGGCCATGCGTTTACCTATGCCGTCGCCGACCATCTGATTCGCTTGCTGGAACTGCTGGGCCAGCGCGTGCATTATGTGCAAAATGTGACCGATATTGATGATGACATTCTGCGCAAAGCCGGTGAAGTCGGGCAAGACTGGCGCAGTCTGGGCAATCGGTGGACGCGCCACTTTATCCAGGACATGCAGCGGCTGAATATCCGCCCACCCGATCACTATCCGCGCGCCAGTGCGTATATTCCGCAGATGGTGCAAGCCATCGAGACGCTTTTGCAACGCGGTCTCGCCTATGTGGCGCAAGGCAGCGTTTACTACGATGCCATCGCCTGGCCCAAATTCGGGCAGATTTCGAGACTGGATGCCGACGAGCTTTTGCCGACGGCCAACGAACACGGCAATCTGCCCGAAGATCCCCACAAACGTCACCCGCTGGATTTTCCGTTGTGGCAGGCGCAACAGCCCGACGAACCGGCGTGGGAAAGTCCCTGGGGACCGGGGCGGCCGGGCTGGCACATCGAATGTTCGAGCATGGCCGCCGCGCTGCTGGGCAACACGGTGGATTTTCACGGCGGCGGCAGCGATTTGGCCTTTCCCCATCACGAATGTGAAATTGCGCAGTCCGAGCCGGTTAGCGGAGCGCAACCCTTTGTGCGCCACTGGTTTCATGCCGCGATGGTGGAATATGAAGGGGAAAAGATGAGCAAGTCGCTGGGCAATCTCATCATGGCCCGCGATTTGCTGGAAGAAGTTTCGCCCGACGCGCTACGCCTCTATCTGGCCGATCACCACTATCGCCAGCCCTGGTCCTATTCGCGGCACGACCTGCAAAACAAGGCAAACCAGGTTGCACAGTGGAGCCTGGCCGTAACGACAGCCGGGGGCAAAGGTACAGAATTTGACTTTGCTCCGCAGCAGGTAGTGGCCGTGATGGACGCCTATCTGAACGATCTGGATACGCCGTCGGCAATCCACAGCCTGGATGGTCTGGCGCAGGAACTGCTGGCCGCGGCCCAGGCAGGCCGCGAAGTGAGTGCGGCCCGGCGCACATTTATCCGCCTGGCGGGTGTGTTGGGGCTGCGTCTGGTCTCCGCCATGCCCGAAGCGCCTGTAGTCGCCGGCTGGAATCGCCATCTGCACGAGTTTAACGGCGCGCAGACCGCAGATGCAGCGCACCCGGCCTAGAAATCCGGTCTGGACGGCTGCCAAAGGCGCGGCAATCCCCAGCCCACGCCCGCTACAACCGAATATACCAACAATTTATCCGACAAGATATCGCTATAGATACAGACAATGATTTGGGATAGATATCAAGCAAGAAAGGCAAACAGATTATGGATTGGAAAGAGAAAATTTCGCCCGAAAACATTCCGGCGGAAATGGTCAGCCTGAGCAGCGAGTTACGCCACAAGGCCATAGAAATTGCTAATGAACTGTTGGATGAAGGCTTCAAGCTGCCGATTGCCGTCAATCTGGCCGCGGCCAAAGTGAGCAAGTGGGCGGGCATTGGCAACCCCATCCCGACACAACATGTGGTGCCCCACCCCGACGGGTGGGCGGTCATGCGTCTGGATGCGTCCAAGCCCACACTGGTGACGGATGTGAAACAGGAGGCGATTACGCGGGCCAGAGAAATTGCCAAGAACCAGAAAACGGTCTTGGTGATTCACACCCAGGATGGCGCGGAGCAGACGCGCCACGACTATCGCGACGAAAGCTAACACCCGCGCTGCTGACACCTGCACGTCAGTCATCGATATCACAAATGACATCCCAGTCACATCTGGGAACACGAACGCTTTAGAATTGAGGAGATTATGAGTACGCAAATTCTTGCTTTATTTGATGACGAACAAACCGCCGACAAAGCCGCCAAGGCAATCGATGATCTGGACTACGAGGATCTGAGCTGGGAATTCATCACCACCGACTCCGACGATGTGCGCATTGTGCCCGGTATTTCGTCTCGCCACTCTGCCGATCTCACGGATCCCGTCGGTTTTGTGCAGGAGACTGATCCGCCGACCAGCTATGCGCTGGACGATCTGGATCTGGACGATGCCGAAAAAGAATTCTTCGCCCAGGGTCTGGAAGGCAACGCCATCGTGTTCAAGGTCGACGCACCCGATGAAGCCGTGGATCAGGTCGAGCAGATCCTGCGCGATCACAATGCCGGTCGCTATACCGAAGCGTAAAGCGGCGGCATGGGCGGTCCAACCGAATAGATGAAATTCAGCAGGCCGCAGAGCATACTCTGCGGCCTGCTGTTTGTCCAATTTACCCTGTCAAACCGCGCCCCGGCACTTTCGATACATGGGTGCTCTTGCCAGACACCGGAAATTGGTTAAGATTAAGGGGCATTGTCCTGCGGGCACAGTGTATACTGCGTTATCTATGAAACAACAGCCGGGCAGCAAGCAACCGGACTGCAAACAACCGGACTGTAAACCACAAGGACATCTGGCATGAATCTCTGGCTCGCGTTTTTGGGCGGCATCATCCTCGGCTGGCTGATCGAATGGATCATCGATTGGTATTATTGGCGGCGCGGCGTAGACGCATTTTATAGCACAGAAACCGAGTTGCGGCGGCAACTGCAAAATGTGCAGGCCGAAAAGGAAGCGGCACATCAGGCGCAGGCCGAACTGCGTGAACAGTTGGCCCAGGCCCAGGCCGAACTCGCACAACTGCGCGGCGCGCCCACTTCCGCGTCTTCCACACCGCCAGCGTCGCCGCGGACACCGTAGCACCTATGCATATCTACTTTGGCGGATTTTTCGCCCTTGTCGCATTTATCACGCTGCTCCTGCTGCTGTGGAGCGGCTATCGCGGATACATAGCCAACGTCCCGGCCTATATGGGGGGCGCGTGGCTTGCCATTTTTCTCACCGCGCTGATTTCACCCGCGCCCAGCACACCCGGCTATAAAGGCGCAATCCTCTTCTGCCTGCTGGTGTTGGGATTGGCCCTTGCATTCGATAGGGTTATCCCTGGGCCGCGCGTAGTTGCCGTTGGCTTTATGATGATTGGCCTGGGTGTGCTTTTCTTCGCGTTCAGCGATGACACAGCGTTTCGCCTGCCGACTCCCCTGGTGTTGGTTGCGCCACTCCTGGGCGCGCTCACCTATTGGCGCGTGCTGCCAGGGCCAGCCGCGTCGCCTACCCCACGCGACCTGCGCGGTGACCTCATTGTGTTGCTGGTATTGCTGGTGATGAGTACGTGGCAGGCCATCGAACGATGGGCGCAATTGGGCACGGTGTGGGCATTGCTGGCGATGCTGGGCATGTTGGTCTTGTGGAGTGTGCTGATATTGCATCGGGCGCAAATGCGCGCCGAACGTCGAGCCGCAGCCACGGTTATAGCCACGGTTGCACCTACACCTACACCTACGGTAGCGCCCGCTCCGCCCCCGCCACCACCGATAGAAGCGCTGCCGGATGCCACACCCGTTGCATCTGCGGTTGCGCCGGTTGCACCAGAGTCGCCCGAACCCGTGCCCCTTGTGCCCCCGCCCGGCGCGCCCTATACCGCGTATATCCTCGTCGGCGCGCTGGCAGCAGGCTGGCTGCTTGCCCTCTCGGTGTGGACAGTCTTCGAGCTGGGATAAGGCGGCAGACGCACAACCGGGCCGGACACGCGCAAGATTAATATCTATTCCCGCACAATACACCGAAAACCCAGATGGCAGGTCGAAGAATCGATCATTTCGGGTGAACGCGCGGCCGGACGATAGCGCAGGCAATAGTTGGGCGCACACAGAAATGAGCCACCCTTGATCACCTTGCGCGGAATCCGTACCCCCGGCTGGGCCGGATCGTAGCTCTGCGCGGGCGATACCACCCGCGGGTTGTGGGGCGCGCAACAGGGCGAAGCCGGGGTGCTATCTGCGCCGGTATCTGAGCCGGTATCCCCGCCCTGTTCGCCACGCAACGCGTGGGCAGGCTGCCACCAATCGTCCGTCCATTCCCACACATTGCCCGCCATATCGTGCAGACCATAGCCATTGGCGGGAAATGCGCCCACCGGCGCGGTGGTCTCATACCGATCCAGCTTCAGATTTTGCCAGGGAAACTCGCCTTGCCAGGTGTTTGCCATCATTTTGCCGCGCGGCGAAAACTCATCGCCCCACGTATAAATAGCATCGGCCAGCCCCCCGCGCGCAGCAAATTCCCATTCGGCCTCGCTGGGCAGTTCCTTGCCCGCCCACGCCGCGAACGCCTGGGCATCTTCATAGGCCACATGCACCACCGGGTGCCAGTCTTTGCCCCGAATGTCGCTATCCGGCCCCCACGGGTGCCGCCACTGTGCGCCCGGCACAAACCGCCACCAGTTGTGGTAATAGTTCAAATCCACAGGCCCCGCCGCCTTGTGAAAGACCAGCGAACCGGGCACCAGCAAGGCCGGGTCCGCATCGGGGTAGAGCGCAGGATCGGGATCGCGCTCAGCGAACGTCACGTAATTTGTCGCGGCCACAAACGCGCGAAACTGGGCGTTGGTCACCTGAAATTTGTCCATCCAAAAGCCATCGACCTGCACGCTATGGATGGGCTGCTCTTCGGGATAAAAATCGGCAGACCCCATGCGAAATTCGCCCCCGGCAACCCATACCATATTCTTGAGCCGCGGATCGGCTTCTGGGGAACCGGGCGAATCGCCCCCCCGTTCCGGGGTCTGGGTATGGCGTTCCTCAATCATACGTCTACTCCATCCTCACTACAGCTATACTCTGCTTTATTCAACAACATTCAAGATTATCCGCCGCAAAGCCGCGCCATCTTCAGCGTCGGTCACGGTCACTACTACCGCATAGGTACCCGCCGCGGCAAAGACCAACTCGATCACCGGGTCCGTGGTCGTCGAGAAGCCGTCTGCGATGTCCCACAGGAATCCGGTAATGGGCGTCTCCTCATTCGCCGGCAACGAAGGCCGGGCATCCAGCACAATCGACTGATTGACCGGCAGATCGGTAACCAGCGTACCGTCTTCCGCCACATCGAACAACACCGCTTGCTCGGCAATAATCGCGATGACCACGGCTTCGGGCACGCCATCTGTGGCGTCACCCGTCGAGGGCGACACCACAATCGGGCCAGAGGGCGTCTCAAACGCGAGTTCGGGCATGGGCGCGCGCAGGGGCAACAGCACGCGCGGCTGGGCCAACACCAATACCAGTTGGCTGCGGCTTGCCGTCAACCCTTCATCATCTTCCAGACGCAAACGCACATTGTATACACCGGGGCGTTCAAAGACTTTTTGCACCCACGCGGCATCGCTAACCGTTCCATCGCCAAATTCCCAGCGATAGCGCACAATCGGGTTCAGAGCCAGCGAGCCGCCGGCGTCGAAATCGACCACCGCATCGGCTTCCACGACCGTAGGCCCTGCCAACGCCACCAGCGGCCCGCGTGCCGTTTCGGGCGCGACGGTTTCGTCGTCGATGCGCACCTGGCGCGAAATGCCGCCCACAATGCCCGCGCTGTCGGTGACCACCAGGGTAATATCATAGATACCCGGTGCGCGATAGCTGTGGGTAATATCTTCTTCGGTATATTGCGTGCTGTCGCCCATATCCCACAGAATCCCCGTCACCTGACGGCTGCCTTCGGGTGTAATATCCGCAGTCATGGTCATGGGCGCGGTGGTCAGCGCACGGGTCGGACCGCGCACCACAAGCTGGGGGCCTACGGGTGCAGGTCGCTGCAACCAGCGTGCGCTCAATTCGGCCGCGCCGCCTACCACAAAGTATTCCAGCCGCAACTCGGTCGGCCCGTCGCCCGCAATCAGCCGGTTCGCCTCTAACAGACGCCGCCCCACGTTCTCCCACGCATCAATCACCAGCTCTTCGTTCACATAGAGCCGCACTCCGCCATTGGCAGTCACCCGGAAGGCATACGCGCCCGGTTCCAAAACTTGTTGCGAAGTCCAGCGCGCCGAAAAATTGCCCGCGGGCACACCCGGTGCAGGCGCGCCTGCGCCCCAAAACGCGTTGGGCGTCGTCTCGTTGCGCACCACCACCGGCTCACCGGCCAAATCTATATTGGGATAATAGGCCGCCACCCAGTCGGGATAGGCAGTGACATAGGCCGTACGCAAGCGGGCCAGCGCATTGCCGCCCGCGTCAAAATACTCATAGCGAATATCGTGCAGCCCCTGTACCAGGTTCACATCTGCGCGATACACGCGCAGTGGGCCTTCCTGCCACGCATCCAGCACCAGCACATTGTCGATCCACAGGCGCGCGCCGTCGTCGCTCCACGCATAGAACCGATAGATACCGGCGGGCAATTCTACCTGCTGCGACCAGCGCGCCGAAAACGCATCGCCCACCAGGCTGGGATCGGGCGGGTCCGCGCCCCATTCAAAATCAATGGCGGCATCGGTGCGCGCCAACACCGGGTCGCCGGTGAGATCGCGATTGGGATAATACTCCGCTTGCCAGGCAGGCAGAGTAAAGGGCCGCGCGGTGAGCGCATCGAATTCCAGCGCAGTGGCAACCAGGGGAATGGCCTCGTAGTCATCGGCCAAAAAGTCGCGCAGAATGGGCGTCGCCTGGCGCAAAAAGTCACTATCCAGGCGGCCCGCCCAGTTGTCGATGAGCAAGTCATCGACAACCAGATGGCGCGTTGCCAGAGTGTTGACCTCAATCGTAGCCGTTCGCCCATCCAGATCGCCTGTCACAAACAGCAGCGGCGTCTCGACAAGCTCAAAGTCGATGGCAGGCGTGCTCACGCCTTCGGTCTGGGCCAGCGGTCGCAACGGATCGCAGGCGTCGTCGATCAGTTGAAATGCGCCCCAGCCCAGCACAGCCTCAGCGGCCTGGGCCTGCAAAGTTTCCAGGGCCGTGGCATCCGGTTCGGCAAAACAAAGCGCAGCCACCGCCGCCAGATCGTATTGGACCGCGCGCCGGTGCACCAATGCCTGCTCGCCCAGCCAGCGAAAGTCGCCCTGCACCATTTCAAAAAGGCGCAAGGGCACAGAATTGGCTTCCCCCGCGGCAAGTGCAGCGCCCACGGCCATCTGCAAATCATCCACGCCCAGCGCAATCACCTCAGTTTGCCCGGTCACAGGGTCAACCACCGTCGCGGCAACCGGCGCCGCGGTCAGACGGGCGGTCACCCGATCCACCAGCCCCTCCAAATCGGGCACCAGACTATAGAGCGACGGTGCGACCGCCGCGCGCCGGGCCAGCGCGCCCAGCAGTTCATCCAACCCCTGCGGGCTGAGCACGGGCGAACGCAATCCGGGCGGGCGCAGCAAAATGGCCCGCGCCAGCGGCGTATCTTCGATCTGCGCCGCGTGCAGCGCAACCAGTGCGCCCATGCCCACGCCCACCGCGTGGATGTCGTCATGTTCCAGGAGCAGCGCCACGTCGCTCACATCGCCTGCCATCGCCTCTAGCGTAAACGCAGCCACGTCCATGCCCGCCTCGCGCCACCAGCGCAGACAATCGGCCAGATAGCGCGCGGTCAACTGCGTCAACTCATTGCGGTCGACGCTACGGCTCAGAGGCGCGCTGAACGTGCCGGGGCAGAGATAATTTGCTTCCGCATCGCCTATCCCGCGCGGTTCTACCAGATAGATATCTGCCTCGGGGCCAAAGACCGCGGCTGCGGCCAGCAATTCCTCGCGTGCGGCAGAGTCGGCCACACCGCGCGCCGACCAGTCGGGCAAGACATAGATGGGGGGCGTTGTCGCCCCTGCGTGGCCGGACACACGCCACACCGAAAGCGTGACCGCGCCCGCGCGTGTCTCGGCGTCACGGCTGCCTTCTACGGCGCGCGACGCCGCGCGATAGGCGGGCACGCGCACGACAATGCGTTCCACCGCCACCGGATTCTGCTGGTCGGTATAAAGAGTAGACGGTCCCCGCGTCAAAATTTCAGGTGTCACCGCCGCCTGGGCAACGACACTCGGCACGCGGATACCAGCCAGCAGAATGCACAATACAACTGCACCCAAGCCCACTTTAACGAGGCCGGCTTTACCGAGAGAGTATTTATCCAGCGCAGGCCCGCGCCAGAACGAGCGAAATAATCGTGTCTGCATAGAATTTGACCACTGCTTCGCCAGGATTTGCTTTACCAGGATTTGCTTCGCCATGAATATTTACTGTCCGCAAAGGGAAATCAGTCTGCGCTGCTGCACGCGCATCAGATCACCAGCCGCCGGAACGGTTCTTTTTTGAGATCGACAACCAACAAGCGGTCTAGCGCATCATTCTCCAGACCGCGTTTAATCACGCCAAAGGCCGCGGCCGCGGCTTCGGCGGTTTCCTCAATATCCAGATCAGTGTGCGCCAATGTGGCTTTGAACGCCATATAAGTATGGATGCGCCGGCGCGCCATCTCCTGAATAAAGAGCGTGGCTATCAGTCGGGCGTCCACATGCGGCGGCGTATCGATACTGACCACCGGATTGCTCGATAGGCCCACGCATTGGCCTCCCAGCCCCGCGGCCACAAACGCCTGGTTCAGTGCGACGCGCAGCTTTTCGCCAATCGCGTCGAAACGCGCCGGTCCATCGCGTCGCTTGAGTTCGCGAATCGTCGTCAGACCTGCCACCAGCCCCACATTATCGCTCCAATAGGAACTGGAGATGAACATGCGCGCGGCAGGCTCCATCACCGCCCGACTGCCCACCACCGCGCCCAGCGGATAGCCATTGGACATAGCTTTGGCGACCACGGTCATATCCGGGGTCACGCCCGCGATCTCCTGAATCCCGCCGATTGCCTGCCGCCAGCCGCACGAGACTTCATCAAAAATTAACAGCACAGCATGGCGGTCGGCCAGCGCGCGCACCCCTTCCAGATAGCCGGGCGGGGGCAGTTGCGTGCGGGCCGGTTCCATCATGATGGCGGCGACTTCGCCCTGATTTTCTTCCAGCCGCGCGGCCAAATCGGCCAGATCGCCGTAGACGAACGGAATCACAGTGCCCGCCAGACCTTTGGGCACACCGATGGGTTCGATCCCGGCAAACGGATATTCGCCGCTGGTGGGGTCTACGCCAAAATTGGCCGCCTGATACCAATCGTGCCAGCCGTGATAGCCACAGATCAGAATCTTGTCGCGCCCCGTGGTGCCGCGGGCAACGCGCGCCGCCACAGCACACGCCTCTCCGCCGCCTTTGGTATAGCGCACCATCTCCGCGCTGGGCAGCGTCGCGACCAACTCCTCGGCCAGCTCAATCTCCAGCGGGCTGTTGAGCGTATAGATGCTGCCCCGGTCGATCTGGGCCTTCACCGCGCCATCGACCACCGGATCGGCATGTCCCAGAATCACCGCGCCCACGGCATTCACCCAGTCGATATATTCGTTCTCGTCCAGATCGATGAAGCGCGAGCCTTTGGCCCACTGGGCATAGAGCGGGCTGACCCCATTTGCAAATTGATCGGCCCGGCGGGAGATGAGCTGCGTCCAGCCCGGAATCAGGTTCCCGGCGCGGGCATAGAGGGCTTGCGACCGTTCCACGTTGGGAAAGGGGGTATCGGATGCGGAACGCTGCGCTTCCGGGATCGAGTGACGAGACGAGTTTGCTTCGTGCGCGGCAGTCATAGGCGGCTAAAGTTGCTTTCTCACAGTGATGATCCCAGTCGGGATTAGGGTGGCGGCTATCAATACGGCTGCGATTCGGTATGGCCGCGATTCAGTATGGCCGCGAGTTGGTGTGCTGGCTTCGACCTCAAGTATACCTCATTCGGCTTCCCATGCAGGAGTAGGCGATTTTCTCTATTTGGATAGGGAACAGCACAGGCAGCGCGGACAGGTGGTCCGATTCCGGCTAGGCCCGCGCGTCGATTCCCCACAGCGCAGCCGCGTTGCCATAAAATATGTCGTCTATCTGGCGCGGCGTCAACCGCAGACGATGCAAGGCCAGAAAGAGGCTGCGCAACGCTTCCAGCCCTACCAGCACAGGTTGCAGCTGGGCGTGATTTTCGGCCAGATTCATGGCATCGGCATAGAGCCAGTGAAACGAATCGCCCACGGCAATACAACGGCCGCGCATGTGGCTCACATGAAAATCTGTGCCATAGAGCAGCCGTTCATGGCCCAGCGTATCGACAATCGCCTCGAACGCGCCCGCTTCGGTCACCGCCGATGTATCACACCACACATTTTCCAAACCGCGCAGGGCTTCCACACCTTCAATGGTATGCCACGGATTAAACCCGCGCGCCGCGTGCGCCAGAATCAGGCGCATATTGGGATAATCGGTGCAATAGCGGCGGATAGTCGCCTGGTTTACAGGATCTGCCAACGCGCGGTCGCGCACCATATGCAACGTGATCGTCAACCCCAGTTCATGCGCGACGGCCACATGCGCCTCGGCAAGGTAATCTTCGATGGGCGCCAGAAAGCTCGGACCGTCGGTTTGCGCCATGAGATGATAGGGCTTCAGCCCCACAAAGCCCTGTTCAGTCACCGCGTGGCGCACCGCGTCGGCATCCATTTCGGGGGCGATGAGCATTTGCCCATATGCGGCAAAGCCCTGGGCGCGGGCCTGCGCCGTCTCCTGCGCGACAAAGCTATCATTCGCACCCCGGTCCCCCTGAAAGGCCATGCCAAAGAAGACCCCGCCGACCGTTCTGCGATTGGGATGCAGCCATTCGATCCACTCTCGATAGAGATCCAAACCGACCACCGCGGGAAAGGCCTGTACCGATTCAGGCACGGCGGCGGGGGCGAAATGATCATGGCAAAAGAGGTGAGCGTGCGCATCGAAAACTTTGGCGGGCAAATGCGGCTCGATGTAGCGCGTGCAAAAATCGTGGTCAACTGGGTGCATCCTGGTTCCCATCTGGTGAAAGTAGCGGCAGCGCCAGAAAAATCCTGGCTATTCCTGGGGCAAGAATGGTCTTATTTTCCTCTATGCGGTGACAGTGCACCAATTTGTGCTGGCATGTTTCCATTCCGAAGAGAATTTGCACAGCTTTTGTCGCACACCAAATGGGCTATCCATCGCGCAACGCCGCTACAGATACCTCACAGCCATTTGCCGGATCGCTCTTGCACAGCGCACCTCAAGCCCGCACACATCAAGCCAGCGCACTCAAGGCCACAATCCCCAGCAGCGTAATCACCAGCCCCCAGAGCTGACGGCGGGGCAAGGTTTCTTTGAACATCCATGCCGAAAGCGCGGCGAAGGTTACCGGCGACGAACCGGCAATCGGCGCCACCACCGCGGTATAGCCCAGACTGACGCCAATGTTATAGGAAAAGGTGGCGACCGCGGCCAGGCTGAACAGAATGAGAAAGGGGCGCCAGACCCCACGGGCGAAGGGTGATTGCAGGGGGATTTTGCGAAAACGCATGATCAGCAACACCAATGGCGCAAAAAAGAAACTGATATAGGCGGGCAAAAACCAGCCAATCTGCGCCACCGGCAGCCGGATAAACGCAAAATAGACGCCCAGTGCCAACATCGCCAGCAGCGCGAGCACCAGCCCCCGATCTACCACCACCTGCCGCGCCCGCAGCACGCGTACATCCAGCGTCGTCACCACCAGCCCCACCGTGATCAGCGCCACTGCCAGCGCTTGCGCCACGCTCAGCGTTTCGCCCAGAAAAATCACCGAAAGCAGCACCGTGGGCACCACAAACGCCGAGCCAATTGTGCCTGCCAGCGACGCATTGCCCACGCGCAGCGCCTCGAAAAAGAGCACAGCCCCCACCAGCGCGACCAATGCCAGCCCCGCGCTCCATCCCAGACTTTCCCAGGTCAGCGCGGCCAGATTATCGCGGTCGAAGGGCAAATAGAAGGCCAGCACGGGGATGCGCACGATCAGCAGCCAGAACGTAGTCGCATAGCCGCCAATCCTGCGCGAAACCACCGCCCCAAAGACATCTCCCACCCCCCAGCCCACATGCGCCAGCACAGCAAAAAAGATTGCAGCCACCCGTCACCCCATCCTGCACTTAATTGTTCATTTTTCGCACACGCGCCTGATTTTTCGCAC
>JBBDIO010000227.1:0-1583 GCA_040880365.1 Litorilinea sp. | reverse complement strand
ATTTTTCGCACACGCGCCTGATTTTTCGCACGCGCACTAGGGCGCGGCAATGGGCAGCATCACATGCGAACAGTGTACAGCGTTGTGACAGACCGTATTGTTGGCGACCTGCGTGCGCGTATTCTGTCCCAAAGGTTCGCCGGTGTTGGGGTTCACATCGAAGCGCGGGAAGTTAGAACTGGAAATATCCAGCCGAATGCGATGTCCGACGCCAAAAATATTCGCCGTGGGATAAAGCACAATCGTGACCGCATAGCGTTCGCCCGGCGTCAAAAACGTGGGATGACTATCCGAATCTCGATAACGCATACGCTGGATGCCATCGGTGATGTTCAACGCATAGCCCTGGGGATAGTCCACGCTGGGCGGGTAGACATCTACCAGTTTCGCCGTGAAATCCGTATCCGGCGCATCGGACGCCACCCACAGCTTCACTTCGATGGGGCCGACGACACGCAGCGGCGCGTCCAGCGGCTCAGTCGAAAAGACCAGCACATCCTGGCGCGCCGCCAGCGGGCCAAAGGGCGGCTGTGCGCCAAAGACCCCGGCATGGGTACGCTGGTCAAAGCCACCGGGAGCCACCACCTGCTCCAGGCGCAGCGAACCTGGCACCGCGTCGGGGTCTGCCATGTGGGGCGGCAAATCGCCCAGCCGCGCCAGACTGGAAACGCTGCCGCCAATCGTGGGCACCGGGTGCAAGGGATCGAAGCGATAGGTCGTGGCGGCATCCGCAGCTTCGGGCGTGGCCCCAGGCACTTCGGTGGTCAGCCGTCCGCCGGGATGCAGGTAGTAGGGTGTGAGCGTCGCAGGCGGGGGCCAGCTTTCGCCGCTCTGCCAAAAGCCACCGTGCTGCAAACGACCTGCACGATTTTTCCGGGCCACGCCCTCGGCATCCCCGCCACCCATGACAAAATAGTGCACCGGCGCGGCCTGCGTCAGATCTGTTTCCCGATCCTTGAGCCAGTGATCGAACCAGCGCAGACGCAGCGCGTTGTAGTCCAACGCGGCATTGGGGCCAAACTCCACATCGCCCGCAAACGACGCGCCAATCGGCGTATCGCCGTGGGTCCACGGCCCCATCAGCAGGTGATAGGGTCCTTTCTTCAATGCCGCCAGCCCCAGATAGCTTTCCAGATTGGCACGCGTATAAGAATCGTACCAGGCACTGGAAAAGAGGGTCGGCACATCGGCGGTGGCGGGCCAGTGCTTTTCGAAATTGACGCTGGGGTCTTCCCACAACGCATCAAAATCACCCCGGCAGAGTATCTCAAATGCCCATTTTTCATAGGCGGGCGCCAATGCCAGGGGCGTTTGCCCCGGTTTGGGCGGCATAGCATTCAGAATATCGCGCATATCCACTGCGTTGAGCGCCGGACCCACCGCAGGATTTGCTTTCAAGGCCGCCTGTGTATTGGTGGCCGAATGCCAATAGGCCCAGCACAAAAAGCGCAGTTCCAGCGCGCCGCCCTGGCGCAGCGTGCTGGTATAGCCGTTGGACGCGCCTTCGT
Organism: Litorilinea sp.; assembly: GCA_040880365.1. Classification (GTDB taxonomy): domain Bacteria; phylum Chloroflexota; class Anaerolineae; order Caldilineales; family Caldilineaceae; genus JBBDIO01. Next base: position 75 of record JBBDIO010000227.1, on the reverse strand, counting down.
TCACCCACATACAGGTGAGATGAGGCGGATTGTAGGCGGCTAGTGCATTTTGGGTCCACGCGGCATAGGATGTGC
>JBBDIO010000226.1:0-14641 GCA_040880365.1 Litorilinea sp. | reverse complement strand
TCCGCTCCCGTCGCCCCGCGCGACGGTCTGTTCGTCGTCGTTGAGGTCGAGCCACTGTTACTCCCTCTTTCCTACTCGGATTCTTCGCAATTCAGTCTTTGTAATTCAGATGAATTACTCGAATATCTCAGGCAAAATCGATCGATAACTATTCCAGAATTATGTTCAAAGAGTTCGCTACCCACCCTATAAAATTCGCACCGGAATCAGTAGATCCGGGTGATTTCCAGCCGCAGAAATCCTGGCGAATTCTATATAGTCGAAAAAGCCGCCACGCCATCTGACGGCCATTTCCACCAGTCGGTTAAAAACTTCCACGCTATGGGCGACCGGCACAATTGGAAGGAATTGGGCCCAGCCTGGCGCATAGGGGAAGCAGAGCGCCTTACTTGCGAGCGCGCTTCTTGCCCGCCACAGTCTTCTTCACACCGCGCCGTGTGCGGGCGTTGGTGCGGGTGCGCTGGCCGCGTGTCGGCAAATTGCGCCGATGTCGCAGACCGCGATAGCAGCCGATTTCCATCAACCGCTTGATGTTCATATTCACTTCCCGCCGCAAGTCACCTTCAACCTGATAATTGCGGTCGATGTACTCGCGCAAGCGGGTCAGTTGCGTCTCATCCAGGTCGCGCACGCGCAGATTGGGATCAATCTGGGTCGCTTCCAATATACTCCGGCTTGTGGTGCTACCAATGCCGAAAATATAGGTCAGGGCAATCTCAACACGCTTGTCGCGTGGGATATCTACACCTGCAATACGTGCCATGGCAATCTTCCTTCCTACAGGTACAATAGTTCTGTTGGCCTAGCCCTGGCGTTGCTTGTGCTTGGGATTGCTGCACAGCACATACAAAACGCCACGCCGTCGAACGACCTTGCAGTTTTCACACATCTTTTTTACCGACGGTCGAACTTTCATAAGTCTTTCTCCAAAATCATTCTGGCACAACTTTGCCAGTTTATCACACCCTTAAGGGAGAGTCAAAATTTCCGGCCCATTGTTCGTAATTGCAACCGTATGTTCAAAATGGGCGGCCAGACTGCCATCCCGGCTGACCACTGTCCAGCGGTCGCGCAGGGTGCGGGTCTGCCAGGTGCCCAATTGCACCATAGGTTCAATCGCGATGACAATGCCCGGCTCCAACACGGTTTCCCCATCCGGGTCGTTCGATAGATAGTTGAGCACCTGGGGCGCCTCGTGCATCTGCCGGCCGACCCCGTGGCCCGTATACTCGCGCACAATGTGCAGGCCTGCCTCTTCGACAACCTGTTGCACGGCCCCACTCACGTCGCGCACACAATTGCCAGGTCGAGCCTGGGCAATCGCCGCCATAAGACTGGCTTCGGTCACAGTCATGAGCTTTTCGGCCTCGGCGCTGATGGTCCCTACTGCATACGTCCACGCGCTGTCACCAATGAAGCCCCGATAGCGACTGCCCACATCAATGCTGATGATGTCGCCTTCTGCCAAAACGGTCTTTTGGCTGGGAATTCCATGTACCAGTTCATCGTTGACACTGGCACAAATCTGGGCCGGATAGCCGCGGTAGTTCAAGAATGCGGATTCGGCACCATATTTTTGCAGCACGTTCAATGCCAACTGGTCGAGATCCCAGGTGGTCACGCCCGGCTTCACAGCTTCACGCAAAGCAGCGTGCACCCGTGCCACAATCCTGCCTGCCTCGCGCATCATCTGAATCTCGCGCGGCGTCTTGATAATCGGCAACGGTCTTCTTTGTACCACCTGATGCTCCGGTTGTCGGCGCAAAAGCCGCCGGGTTCCCTTACCCAACATAACCCAATGTCCTCATCACATCCATACTATACACTCACACCAGACACCCACACCATACATCTGCGCAGTCGGCAGGCGTGTGTCAAACTAGCCGGCAACCTTGGCTTCAATGCCCCGGCTGCGCAGTTCCGCCACCAAGACCCGATTCACGGCCTCAATCGATTCGGCGCCATTCACCTCGGCCAAAACTGATTTGGCAAAGTAATAGCCGACCAGCGGCGACGTCTGTTTGTAGTAGACATAGAGCCGGTTCTTCACCGTTTCGGCCTTATCGTCGTCGCGCTGATATAGCTCGCCACCATCGATATCACATTTACCAGCGGCCTTGGGCGGGTGAAACTCTACATGATAAACCGCGCCACACGTGCGACACACCCGGCGTCCGGTCACCCGGCGCATGGCTTCGTCGTCATCCAGCGTAATCAACGGCGTCAACGCAATGCCGCCACACTTGGCGGTCATCTCATCCAATGCTTGTGCCTGGACAAGATTGCGGGGAAAGCCGTCGAAAATCGCGCCTTGCCGACAATCGTCGTGCTGCAAACGGTCTTCCACCATCCGAATCGTCACCTCATCGGGCACCAGGTCGCCACGTTCCATGTAGCTCTTGGCAAGTTGCCCCAATTCGGTATCGTTATTCATGTTGTAGCGAAAAATATCACCTGTCGAGATCTGGGGAATCCCCAGCTGTTCTTCCAACATACGCGCCTGTGTGCCCTTACCGGCTCCGGGCACACCCAGCAGCACCAGATAGGTGCGCCGTGCCTCACTCATTGTTCGTCCTCACTTCTTTGGCAGCAATGCCGGTTGCACAACTTTGAGCATTTCACGGCATCACTCCTGGCTTGCCCTGGTTTTCGGGATGGTGTGGGGTAGCAGCAAATCAATCGCCGCGCACCCCCGTCCATCCCACTTTCAGCATCAAGCAACCGCCTCAAACAAATGCCTGGCGGATGAAGCCTAGCGGATAAAGCCCTCGTAATTGCGCATGAGCAACTGCGCTTCGATCTGCTTCATGGTATCCAAAACCACACCCACGACGATGAGCAGACCCGCGCTGCTGATGATCAGCGATTCATAGCCGGTAGTCAGCAAACCCGCGCCGCCAAATATCCCATCGACAATCGTGCCCACAATAAACGGCAGCACAGCAATCAAGCCCAGGAACAACGCACCAACCAGGGTGATGCGCGAAAGCACACCATTCAGATAGGCTTCGGTGCGCGCGCCCGGTCGAATGCCGGGGATAAACCCACCTTGTTTCTGCAACGTGTCGGGCAAATTCTGCTGCCGGAACATGACATCGGTATAGAAATAGGTAAAGGCGACCGTCAGAAAGAAATAGAACAGCCAATACAGGAAGTTCGTAGGACTCATGGCGTTGAAGACCCAGTTGCCCACCGTGCCCGCCCATCCGCTGGCCCCAACCCAATAGGAAGCCAGGGTGCTGGGCAGAATCAACAGACTCTGGGCAAAAATCAGCGGAATCATACCCGCCGTGTTTACCCGCATGGGCACATAGGTGCTCTGGCCGCCCACCATCATCATCCGATTCCCGCGCATGGTGCGCACACGCTTACCATATTGCACCGGTATGCGTCGCTGCCCTTCCTGCACCCAGACAATCAGGGCGATGGTAGCAATGGTAATCACGATAAAGATGATGAGCAGGGCCGGCTGTTGCCACAGCTGGCGAATCTGGAACGGTACCGACGATAGAATACCCGCAAAAATGATCAGCGAAACCCCATTGCCGATGCCTTGTTCGGTGAGCAGATTGCCCAACCACACGGCAAACATGGTGCCGGCGGTCATGCCGATGATAATCGTGATGGTCGGCAACAGATCGCCACCCGAAAAACCCCAGTTGGGCAGCACCACAAAACCACCGCCGCCCGTCTGGCTCAACAAAGTGGCCTGGGCAATTGACTGCAAAATTGCCAGCGGCACAGTCATCCAGAGTGTATACTGATTGATCTTCTGGCGACCCTGGTCGCCTTCCTTGCGTAATTCTTCCAGCGCAGGCAGAATCGGCGTCAGCAACTGCATGATAATCGACGCCGTAATATACGGGTAGACGCCCAGGGCCATAATGCCCATTTGCGCCAACCCGCCGCCGCTGAAAAAATTCAGCAGGCTCAAGAGCATATTGGTTTCGTCGCCACGGAACAAATTGTCCAGCGCGGTCCGGTCGACGCCCGGCAAAGGAATGTGCGCCGCAAACCGATAGAGCACCAGAATGCCAATGGTGATCAACAGCTTCTGGCGCAGATCGGGCAGACGAAACGCATTGCGTACGGCTTCAAGCATACGGGTCTACCCCCTTAGGATCGCGGCATCCGTTTGTTGACGACCACCGGCAAAAGTTCCACCGAACCACCGGCAGCCTCGACCTTGTCGCGGGCCGCGGCGCTGATGCGATGAACTTTTAAATGAATGGGCTTGGAAATTTCGCCCCGGGCCAATACCACAATGTGATCGTTCTTGTCGGCAAGGCCTACGCCCGCCAATACATCTGGCGAGACCGATGTGTTGGCATCAAAAATTTCTTCCAGCACATCCACGTTTACCGCGGTATAGTACACCTTGAAGCGGTTATTAAACCCACGTAACTTGGGCAGCCGTTTTACCAACGGCAGCTGACCGCCTTCGAAAACGAGGCGCACACCCCCGCCTGCGCGGGAATTCTGGCCTTTGGTACCGCGTGTACTGGTCTTGCCACGTCCAGAACCAGTACCACGACCCACTCGCTTTCGCTCCTTAGTCGCCCCTTCGGCAGGACGCAGGTCATGGAGTTTCATCACATTCACCTTTTTTCTTTGCGAATTATTCGCATTGCAAAAGTTGCGCATCTGCCGGCGTGTCAGTTTGCCCGCCAGCGCAGATGTGCGCAACCAATTTATTCAGTCACTTCCAACAGATGCGAGACCTTGTTGACCATGCCGCGGATCACAGGATTGTCGTCGTGTTCCACAGTCTGGTGCAAACGGCGCAGACCCAGGGCCTTCACCGTGTCTTTCTGGTCTTGCCGCCGCCCAATGGGGCTGCGCACCAATTTAATCTGAAGCTTCTTGCCCGTTTCGCTAGGCATGTGCGGTCTCCTTCTTGTGCCAGAAGGGAGCCAACCGCGAGGCTTCCACGCCACGGCGGGCGGCCTCGATTTCAAAACTCTGCAACTCTTGCAGCGCAGAGAAAGTGGCTTGCACCACATTCAGGATATTGTCGCTGCCCAAAGACTTGCTCAGAATATCCTTCACCCCGGCGGCCTCTACTACGGCGCGCACACCACCGCCGGCAATGACACCCGTGCCGGGGCTGGCGGGTTTCAACATGACCCGCCCTGCGCCAAAGTTGGTTTCCACACCGTGCGGAATCGTCGTGCCCAACAGCGGCACCACAATCATCGCTTTGCGCGCCCGGTCCGAAGCCTTGCGAATGGCATCGGGCACTTCACGCGCCTTGCCCACGCCGACACCGACCCGGCCTTTGCCATCTCCGACGACGACCACTGCCCGAAAGGCAAAGCGCCGACCCCCCTGTACCACCTTGGAGGTACGCGCAATGTGGACGACGCGCTCGTCCAGCTCTTCGCGTTCGTCACGATCGCGATCCCGGTCGCGACGACGTTCCCGCCGTTCGCCACCCCCCCCACCGCCGCCGCGATCATTACCGCCGCCGCGTTGTTCTCCGCGTTGTTCTCGAGCCATGCTCTCTCTCCAAACTCTAGAAAATCAGGCCGCCCTCGCGGGAGCCATCGGCCAATGCCTTGATTCGCCCATGATAGGGATAGCCACCACGATCAAAGACGACTGTTTCGATCCCCGCAGCCTTGGCCCGTTCGGCCAACGCCACACCCAACGCCTTCGCCTGGTCGTGGGCTTCCAGCTTCCCAATCTCTTCCCGCAAGTGACGATCCAGCGTCGAGGCCGAGACCAGCGTGCGCCCCGTATCGTCAATCACCTGGGCATATAAATGTTGCGAACTGCGAAAAACGTTCAAGCGCGGGCGCTCTGCCGTACCAAGCAACTTCCGGCGGACCCGGGCATGACGGCGTCTCCGCAATACCGAGCGTGGTTTCTTCGCCATATTCCTTCTACTCCTCTATTAACGGGAAGACTCTTAGCGGGAAGACTTGCCCGACTTCCCGGCCTTCATGCGTACATGTTCACCTGCATAGCGGATGCCCTTACCCTTATAGGGTTCCGGGGGGCGCGCTTTGCGCACGACCGCTGCCAGCTCGCCCACTTCGCATTTGTCGATACCCGAAATGACAAACGAGCGGCCATCTTTTTCCACTTCAAAGTTGATGGTCTTGCTGGTCGGTTCAAAAACCACCGGGTGGCTTTTGCCCACCTGCAACACCAGGTTGCTGCCCTGCTTTTCAGCACGATAGCCAACCCCGTGGACTTCCAGCTTGCGATTGAAGCCTTCGGTCACGCCCAGCACCATGTTGTTCAACAAAGAACGGGTCAGACCATGTTGTGCGCGATGCTCACGACTTTCCGTCGGTCGGCTCACTTCAATCGTCCCGTTTTCCTGGGCAATGTTCATGTCCGGGTTCAAGGCTTGTTGCAGCGTGCCTTTTGGCCCGGTCACAGTGATCTTGTTGCCCTTTTCCACTTTTACCGTAACGTTGTTGGGCACCTCAATCGGTGCGCGTCCCACTCGCGACACGATAACCTCCTCTTTCTTACCAAACGTTACAGAGAATCTCACCGCCGAGCCGAGCCTGGCGAGCCTTGCGACCCGTCATCAAGCCTTTGGGCGTCGATACGATGTTGATTCCCAGACCACTGCGCACCCACGGAATCTCGCGATAGCCGATATAGGTGCGACGTCCCGGCTTGCTTACCCGTTGCAGACCAGTGATCACCGGTTCGCCACGGCCCGTATACTTCAATTGCAGCACAAGACTCGCCTGGGGCTGTTCCTCGGTCACACTGTAACCCTGGATAAAGCCCTCTTCCTGCAAGATCTTGGCAATATTTGCCTTAATTTTAGAGCTGGGAACCACCACCGTGCGGTGTTGAACCATGCTCGCATTGCGAATGCGTGTCAGCAAATCGGCAATTGGATCTGTTTGCATCGATATTACCTCTCAGGTTACTTCCTACCAGCTCGACTTGACCACACCCGGAATGTGTCCCCGCAATGCTTCTTGGCGGAAACAAATGCGACACAGGCCAAACCGCCGTATATATCCCCGCGGCCGCCCGCACATATGGCAGCGATTCCGCACGCGCACTGCATACTTGCGGTTTTCCTCCCGAGCAATCATGGACTTCTTTGCCACAGCGTAATCTCCCTAACTATCTATAATTTCTACCGGCGTCGTGGCGCCCATGCGCGGCGACGCAATCATCGTTCTCTGCTATGACTAAACCTATGACCGTCGGAAAGGCATATCCATCAGCGCCAGCATACGTCGCGCCTCTTCATCGGTCTGGGCAGTGGTTACAATGGTAATCTCCATGCCCCGAATTTTATCGATCTTGTCATAGTCAATTTCGGGGAACACCAACTGCTCGCGCAGGCCCAGGCTGTAATTCCCCCGCCCGTCGAACGAATCGGGCGAAATGCCCTGAAAATCGCGCTGGCGGGGCAAAACCACGCTGATCAGCCGATCCAGAAAATCCCACATACGACGGCCGCGCAGCGTTACCTTGGCCCCAATCGGTTGTCCTTCGCGCAGCTTGTAGACGGCGATGGATTGACGCGCTTTGGTAACCACGGCTTTTTGGCCCGTAATAATCCCCAAATCGCCCGTCGCCGCTTCAATCGCCTTGCTATTGGTCAGCGCTTCGCCCAAACCGATGTTGATCACAATCTTTTCGACGCGTGGTACCTGCATATTATTGGAATAGCCAAACTCGCTCATCAGCGCGCCTACGATTTCAGATTCGTAACGCGTCTTCAGTCGCGATGCAGATGTGGCAACAGTGCCGTTTTCACTCATATTTCATGCTCCTTGCCCGCAGGTTCCGGCTGCATAACCTATTCCAACAGGGTTTCATGTGTCCGGAACAAGGTCAGGCTGCTAATTTTTATCAATAAATCTACGCCATTCGGCCCGACGCGCCAGATATGAATCCACGGACGCGAGCCAAGAATGTATTGCTCAAACTACTTGCGCAAACTAATCGTTGCGTGCCCGCGGCAGCGCATCGCCCGAACGACGATCCACGCGGATCTTGTCGCCATTGGCCGCCAACGAATAGCCCGCACGCGTCCGCTTGCCATCACTGCCCACCAGCATCACATTGCTGATGTGGATAGGCGCTTCACGCTCGATGCGCCCCGCCTGGGTGCGCACGTTGGTGGGCGAACGACGTTGGTGCTTGATAATCATGTTCGCACCAGCCACGATCACATAGACCTCGTTGGGGTCATAGGAACCGTCTTTCCGCTTGTGGCGGATGACATCCTGCACTTCGCCCCGAAAGCCCTTATCATTGCCGGCGATCACTTCAACTGTATCGCCTTTGGAAATCTTTACCTTCATCACCAATCTCCTAAATGCGCTGGAAACGCAATTAGCGTATGCCTAGAGTACTTCGGGTGCCAACGAGACGATACGCATATAACCTCGGTCGCGCAGCTCGCGCGCCACCGGGCCAAAAATGCGTGTGCCCCGCGGGTTGCGATTGTCGTCTACAATGACCGCAGCATTCTCATCAAAACGGATATAGCTGCCATCGGTACGGCGCAGAGTACGACGTGTGCGCACAATCACCGCACGCACCACTTCGCCCTTCTTCACACTGCCGGTCGGGCTGGCCGATTTGACGGTGGCGACAATTTCATCGCCCACCGCAGCATAGCGACGCCTACTGCCCCCGCGCACACGGATGGTGAGAAGCTCTTTAGCCCCAGAGTTGTCGGCTACTTTGAGCCGGCTTTCTTGTTGAATCATCTTCTTCCACCCTCGCCCTAGACCAGTTCAGATCGTTCCAGAATTTCCTGGACGAAGAACTTCTTCTCCTTGCTCAGCGGGCGACACTCGCAAATGCGCACGAGATCGCCAACCTGAGCTTCATTGTTTTCGTCATGAACCTTGTACTTCTTGTTCACTTTCAAAACTTTTCCATAGAGCTGGTGGCGGGTCACCCGTTGCACAGTCACCACCACCGTCTTGTCCATCTTGTCGCTGGTCACCTGTCCCACCAGCGTTCTGCGTTGCTCGCGCATATGTCAAACTCCTGGTTCTGATTCGGCGCCTATTCGGCAGCCGCCGCTAACTCGCGCTCGCGCTGAATGGTCTTGATGCGGGCGACCGTACGCTTCACTTCCCGCACGCGTGCCGTATTCGTGAGCTTGCCTGTCGCCTTCTGAAAGCGCAGATTAAACATCTCCTGGTGTAAGTCATCCAGTTGATTGACCAATTCTGCGTCTGTCAGCGCGCGAACATCTTTTGCTTCCATTTTCAATTTCTCCCTATTGACCCGGTTTTGCACACAGCCACAGGCCGAGCGTATCCTAGCAGTAGTTTACCGCTTCCCGGTGTCTCGGCCGCGCCCCATGCAACCTGGCTCAATTCATGCCGTGTTCATCACGCGCAACAAACTGGGTGCGCATGGGCAATTTGTGGGCGGCAAGCCGAAAGGCCTCGCGAGCCTGGTCTTCGCTCACACCGGTAATCTCAAAGACAATGCGCCCTGGTTTCACGCGCGCCACCCAATGGTCGACCGCGCCCTTACCCGAACCCATGCGGGTTTCGGCCGCGCGCTGGGTCACCGGGCGATCCGGAAAAATCCGAATCCACAGTTTACCGCCACGGCGAATGTAACGCATAACCGCACGGCGTGCCGCTTCGATCTGGCGGCTGGTCACATATTGAGGCTCCAGCGATTGCAGCGCATATTGACCAAACGAGACACTGCTGCCCCGGTGGGCCAACCCGCGCAAACGTCCGCGCATTTGCTTTCGATACTTTACCCGTTTGGGCATCAACATGGTGTTTTCTCCATCCCTCTCACCGGAAGCCAGCGTCTGTCGGGTCTGCAAGTGTTGCAACCCCAATCGACCCTGCGCCGGAAATTAGTTCGATTCGACGCTGAAACGAGCGTGATATTCTTCGCCCGGCAGCACTTCGCCGTGATAGAGCCACACCTTCACGCCAATGATGCCAAAGGTCGTGGTGGCCTCGGCGGTGCCATAATCAATATCGGCACGCAGCGTATGGCGCGGAATCTGACCTTCACGCACCGAGTCTACGCGGCCCATTTCGCTGCCACCCAAACGCCCCGACACCGTAATCATGATGCCTTTGCCACCGGCGCGGGTTGTCTTCTGCACAGCCTGCTTCATGGCGCGCTTCCAGCTGATGCGCCGTTCCAACTGCTCGGCGATGCTTTCGGCCACCAGGCGGGCGTCCAATTCCGGGCGTGCGATTTCACGCACATCGATCTTGACCTTCTTGCCGGTCAGATCCTGCAACGAAGCGCGCAGTGTATTCACACTCGCGCCCTTGCGCCCAATAATCACACCGGGCCGGGCCGTGTCGATAATGACATGCACCTGGTTCGGCTGACGCTCAATCTCGATTGTGCTGATGCCGGCCTTGGGCAGATCTGTGCGCACCATCGCGCGGATCTTGCGATCCTCGTCGAGTTGCTGTCTATAGACCTTGCCGTCGGCGTACCACCGGCTGCGGTGATCTTTGACGATCCCCAGCCGGAATCCTGTCGGATGTACCTTACGTCCCAAGTCAATCCTCCTTGTTGCTACTCGCCTGCGTCACGCTCAGACAAAACTACTGTGATGTGCGACGACCGTCGAATCCACGGCTTGAAACGTCCGCGTGCGCCAAATCGTCGCCAGCGCCGGTGAGGAGCCACGTCGGCTGTGATGATGCTGATGTACATCTCTTCGGCTTCCAGACCGAAATTTTCGGTCGCGTTGGCAAGGGCGCTTTTAATCGTCTTCGCCACCACTTTTGCCGCCGACTGAGGCATGTACTGCAACAAGACCAGAGCTTCCTCCGCACTTCGCCCGCGCATCTCGTTTACAACCAACCGCGCCTTTTGCGCGCTTATTCCTGTATATTTCGTAATTGCCCGAACATCCATCGTATCTTCTCCGTATCACCCAGCCCAAAGCGGCAAAACGTAGCGTCCGCCCGGCGTGAAATCGCCCGTAGCAACCCGCAGCACGTTTGCCCCCCTGCGCGAGATTGATCCTAGCGTGCCCGCGTCGATCGCTCGGAGCGCACATGCCCCCGAAAGAGACGTGTCGGCGCGAACTCGCCCAACTTGTGGCCTACCATATTTTCGGTCACATAGACCGGCACATGGCGCCGTCCATCGTGTACAGCCAGCGTGTGGCCCACAAATTGAGGAAAGATCGTCGATGCGCGCGACCAGGTCTTGATCACCTTGCGTTCGCCCTTGCGATTCATCTCCTCGACCTTTTTCAAGAGTTTCGGCGCAACGAAAGGGCCTTTTTTCAATGAACGTGACATCTGCTACTTCCTGCCTTTCTACCGCTCTACTTCCGTCCGCCGCCGCGACGACGTACAATGAACTTATTCGTGCTTTTGTTCCGACGCGTCTTCTTGCCCAGAGCTGGCTTGCCCCAAGGCGTCTTGGGACCGGGCATACCGATGGGCGAACGCCCTTCACCACCGCCATGCGGATGTGAAGAGGGGTCCATGGCAATCCCACGTACTTCGGGCCGACGCCCCAACCAGCGTTTGCGCCCGGCCTTGCCTACGGTCTGGTTGGCATGGTCCGAATTCGAAACCTGGCCCACCGTCGCCAAACAATTCATGTCGATATAGCGCACTTCGCCACTGGGCAACCGCACCTGCGCCATTGTGCCTTCTTTGGCCAGCACCTGGGCAGAATTGCCGGCGCTGCGCGCCAATTGCCCCCCGCGCCCAGGATACAGCTCAATGTTGTGCACAACCGTACCCAACGGAATCGCCCGAATCGGCAACGCATTGCCAGGGCGGATTTCCGCACCAGGCCCCGACATGATCGGGTCACCTACACCCAGACCGGCCGGCGCCAGAATATAGCGCTTTTCGCCGTCCTGATAGGTTACCAGCGCAATGCGGGCACTGCGGTTCGGATCGTACTCAATCGCCGTCACTTTGGCGGCGACGCCAACCTTGTCACGCCGAAAGTCAATAATGCGATAGCGGCGCTTGTGTCCACCACCACGATGTCGAACAGTTACAACACCCCGCGAGTTGCGCCCACCGCGCTTGCGCAGCGGCTCCAACAACGAACGTTCCGGCTTCGTCTTGGTAATCTCGTCGAACGACGAAGACGTCATGCCGCGGCGTCCGGGCGAGGTTGGACGATAAACTTTAATAGCCATGATGCAAACCTTTCCAAAAAGTGTGCTGCCGAGTGTGCGCCCGCTCGCCTTGTGGCAAAGCCGCCGCCCGCCCGGTGTCACACATTCTAGACGCCCTCAAACAACTGAATACTGTTGCCCGACGCCAGTTCCACAATCGCCTTTTTCCAACGCGGTTTGCGAATAACCACCCGCCGCCCGCGCTTCGCCGTCTTCGATGGCATAACCATGATGTGCACATTTTCTACCTGCACATCAAAAGCCTTTTCCACGGCTGCCTTCACCAAATGCTTGTTGGCGCGCATATCCACTTCAAAGGTATATTTGTTAAAGTCATCTACATCGACAACCGATTTTTCTGTCACAACCGGACGCACCAAAATGTCATAAATGTGCATCGTTATTCCTCCCCGGCTTCTTGGGCGGTTTCCTGGGCGGCTTCCGCCATCACAGCCACGCCTTCGGCCACGTCCCCAGTTAACCATTCTTCAATCAGGGGCACCGCTTCACGCGCCACCAGCACCCAATCATGGCCCAGCAAATCCTTCACATTGAGATAACCACTCTGCAAAGTCTTTACAGATGCCACATTGCGCGCGCTCAGTTGCACGGCGCTGTTCGGTTCGGCCATCACCAGCAGAATCCGGGAATCATTGACCCCCAGGGCCTGCAACATAGTAATCACGGCTTTGGTCTGCGGCGCATCCATCGCCAGCTTGTCGAGCACCACAATCTGGTTGCTCGCAGCCTTGACACTCAATGCACTGCGCAAAGCTGCCCGATGCATCTTCTTGGGCATGTCCTTTACATATTTGCGCGGGCGTGGCCCAAACACTGTACCACCGCCGACCCACTGGGGCGCACGAATCGAACCCTGGCGGGCGCGACCTGTGCCCTTCTGCTTCCACGGCTTGCGACCACCGCCGGCCACTTCACCGCGCGTCTTGGTGGCGTGCGTACCCAATCGTGCATTCGACAATTGGCGAACCAACGCCTGGTGCATCAATGTCACATTCACCGGGGATCCAAAGACCAAATCACTGACTTCCAGCTCGCCTGTCTGATTCCCGGCCATATTTTTAATTGGCAAAAGCATGTTTCATACTCCTTTTTCAGTTCACCCTGCATCGCCCTGCGCCACTCTGTCCTGCGCCACTTTGCCTGGCGTCATTCTGCCCGGCCTACAACCCGCAAGCGTCGAACCGTGTGACACGCACGTTGCTGTGCAGAATATCTATTTCTTCTTAGACTTCTTTACAGCCGCGCTCACGATGACAAGGCCGCCGCGTGGGCCGGGAATAGCCCCCTTAACGGCAATCAGATTCCGATCTGCATCGACCAAGGCGATCTTCAGATTTTGTACGGTTACGCGTTCATTGCCCATCTGGCCCGGCCCGCGCAGGCCCGGAAAGGTATGGCCCGGTGACGTACCCGCGCCACTGGAGCCTGGCGCACGATGGCGATCAGACTGCCCATGCGTCTTCGGACCACCGGCAAAGTGATGACGTTTCACAACACCGGCAAAGCCTTTACCTTTGGAAATCCCCACCACATCGACAAAATCGCCATCGGCGAAAATATCCGCCTTGACCACATCACCCAGCCCAAGCTCGACCGGACCCGGCGCGCGAAATTCGCGCAAACGGCGCACCTGGGGCGTGCCGGCCTTTTCCAGATGGCCCTTCTGCCCCTTGGTCAGCTTGCGCTCGGGAACTTCTTCATATCCCAATTGCACGGCGTCATAGCCGTCCGTCTCTTTCGTCTTGACCTGTGTCACATAACACGGGCCGGCTTCGATGACCGTCACCGGCACTACGGTGCCGTTGTCATCGAAAAGCTGGGTCATCCCCACCTTTTTCCCGATAATACCCTTCATTGTCGCCTCCTGGGACTGACGGTTACACAGCGCAAGGCCGCCTAAACCACATCATCCCCATGTGCCTGGTTCTGTGCCATCCATTGGCACACGCCCCAGACAATCAAAATGCTCAATTCACATCTGCGCGGCTCGCCAAAACACTCAGACAAAATGCCCGCGCCGTTTGCCTAGCAAACGCATCACACAACTGGCAAACGCATCACAACCCGTGTACGGCGTTGCCTACAACTTAATCTCGATATCCACACCCGCCGGCAAATTCAACCGGGTCAGATTCTCGATGGTCTTGCTGCCCGGTTCCACCACGTCGATAAGACGCTTGTGGGTGCGCATTTCAAATTGTTCGCGGCTGTCTTTGTCAATAAAGGTCGAACGCATCACCGTGAACTTTTCAATACGGGTGGGCAACGGCACCGGGCCAACAACCTGGGCGCCCGTCTGCTCGGCAGCATCTACAATCTGACGCACCGAAGCATCCAATACTCTGTGATCAAACGCTTTCAGCTTGATCCGAATTCGCTGTTTCGCCATGTAACTCCCTCTTCATAAAGGCTGAAGGACGAAGGCCGAAGAATGAAGGGGGCCGTTGCCGACCCATCGCTTCAACCTTCGGCCTTCATCCTTTTCAACTACGCCAGGATTTCGGTGATAACACCGGCGCCCACTGT
>JBBDIO010000225.1:1274-14692 GCA_040880365.1 Litorilinea sp. | reverse complement strand
GTGTGAGACGCCTCATGCAAACTCTGGAAACCGACATTCTGGTGATCGGCGGCGGCTCCACCGGCACCGGCGTGGCGTGGGATGCGGCCCTGCGCGGGCTGCGAGTAGCACTGGTCGAAAAACGCGACCTGACCCACGGCACCACAGGCCGCTATCATGGGCTGCTCCACAGCGGTGGACGCTATGTAGTAAAAGATCCCACCAGCGCCGTAGAATGTATCCAGGAAAACCGTATCCTGCGCCGCACCCATACCCATTGCATCGAAGAGACCGGCGGCTTCTTCGTAGTCACGCCTGCGGATGCAGAGAGCGACTATCCGGATCGGTTTCTGCACGCGTGCCAGGCCCAGGGCGTGCCCTGCACCGAAATTTCCGTCGCCGCGGCCCTGCGTCGGGAGCCGCGCCTCAATCCCCGCATCAGCCGCGTGTTTGAAGTGCCCGATGCCGCGGCCGATAGCTTCCTGGCAACCCATGCCACCGCCCAGGCCGCGCAACAGGCGGGCGCGCGCATCCACGTCTACCACGAAGTGGTGGCATTGCTGCTGACGGACCACGAAGGCGACCGGCGCGTTGCCGGTGCGCGCGTGCGCAATCTGGCCGACGGAAGCGAAATCACCATCCACGCCGCCATGACCATCAACGCCGCGGGCGCGTGGGCAGGCCAGATCGCGGCGCTGGCGGGCATCGACGTGCAGATTATCCCCGGCAAAGGCGTCATGCTGGCGTTCAATCATCGCCCGGTCAACACCGTCATCAACCGCTGCAAGATGCCCGCCGACGGCGATATTCTGGTGCCCATTCACACCGTCGCGGTCATCGGCACCACCGACGAAAAGGTGACAGACCCCGAACGTCTGCAAATCGAGCCGTGGGAAGTCGCACGCATGTTGGAAGAAGGCGAACACCTGGTGCCCGGCTTGCGCCATGCCCGCGTGCTGCGCGCCTGGGCCGGCGTGCGCCCCCTCTATCAGGAAGGCTTTGCCGGGGAAAGCCGCGACGCCACCCGCGCGCTCACGCTGCTGGATCACCAGACCCGCGACGGGGTGGCGGGAATGCTCACGATTACCGGCGGCAAGTGGACGACGTTCCGGCTTATGGCCGAAACCACGATGGATCGGGCCTGCGCCCAGCTGGGCATGACGCGCCCGTGCCGCACGGCCCAAACGGAAGTCCCCGGCATTGAACAGGGACACTATTGGCTGGGACATCGTCTGCACGAAGTAGAAGACCACGGGCTGCAAGCCGAGTTGATCTGTGAGTGTGAACTGGTGACGCGCGCCATGCTGGAACACGCCGCCGCGCACAATCCCACCCTGGGCCTCGACGATTTACGGCGCGATGTGCGTCTGGGCATGGGACCGTGCCAGGGCGGTTTCTGCGCATTTCGCGCCGTGGGCATTCTCCACGAAAACCGCACCCGCGCTGCAACCGACGCGTCAATCGACACCTCACCTAACACCATACCCGACACCTCACCCAACACCTCACCCAACACAGAATCTGCCCCCGTCGCCGACACCTGGCAGGCCGCCTATCTGCAATCGCCGCGCCACACGCGCCACGCAGCAAACTCCCCCGCGCCGCCGGCGACGATTCCCCCCGCGCTCAATGCGCCGGGCCTGCTCCTGCGCGATTTTCTCCAGGAACGCTGGAAGGGACTCACCCCCATTCTCTGGGGACAACAGCTTACCCAACAGCGGCTGGACGAACTGATCTATCTCAGCCTGCTCAATGTGGATCACCTGCCCCCCGACGCGACCGAAAGCCCCCTGAGCGAGTTTTACCGCTACAATCCCATCGGCGATTCTGCACGCGCCCTTGCAGGCGACGCGCTCCCCGGTGAGGACGACTAGCCATGCTCGATCTGCTGGTCATCGGCGCGGGGTGCAGTGGCCTGAGCGCAGCCCTGGTCGCGGCGCAGGCCGGTTTGCGTGTGCGCGTGATCGCCAAAGGGTTGGGCACCCTGCACTGGCACGCGGGCACGCTGGATGTGCTGGGCTATCTGCCGGGCGACACCCCGGAATCTATTCCTCACCCCTTTGCCGCGCTGGATCGGCTCCCCGCGCAACATCCCTATGCGCGGCTGGGTGCGGCGCAGGTAGAGGCGGCAATGGAGACCATCGTCGCCAGCCTGAACAGGGCGGGGTTGGACTTTGGCCCGTCTGCCCCAGATTCTGCGGCCAATCCAGCCGTCAATCTGCTGCTGCCTTCACCGATTGGCGTGGCGCGCCCCACCTGGCGTGCGCCACGCGCGCAACGGGCAGGCGAACTGACTTCGCCCCAGCCTATGCTGATTGTGGGCTTTAGCGGCCTGCGCGATTTTTACCCTGCATTGATTGCCGAACATATTTCCCGCGCGCATAGCATAGCTGCACGCGCGGACTGGCTGCCGCTGGCAACCATCACCCACCGGCGCGACAATCATCCTGTGCATCTGGCGCAAGCCCTCGACGACCCCGCCACCGTGGCGCGGCTGGGCGCGGCGCTCAAGGCACAGGTGGACACGGGTGAGCGCATCGGCCTGCCCGCCATTTTAGGGTTAGAGCGCCACGCCGCGACCCTGGCGCAATTGGAGGCCGAAACGGGTGCGTCCATTTTTGAAATCCCCACTCTGCCGCCCAGTGTGCCGGGCATTCGTCTGCACAAGGCGCTGGTCGCGACGCTGGCGCAGTTGGGGGTACGGGTCGAAGCGGGCATGGCAGCCATCGCTGTGCATCAGGACGGGGACGTGATACACAGCGTTGAAACCGCCACCAGCAGCCGCCCTTTGCGCCACCGCGCGCGGGCATTTCTGCTGGCGACCGGCGGCATTCTCGGCGGCGGCTTGCAGAGCGACGCGCACGGACGGGTCTGGGAATCCGTCTTTGATCTGCCGGTGAGCGCGCCCACGACACGCCAGGGCTGGTTTCGGAGCGAATTCCTGGATCCCCGCGGGCAGCCTATTTTCCGCGGCGGCCTGGAAGTCAACGACCAGTTTCAGCCGATTACGCCCGAAGACTCGACCGGCGCGCCGCTGTTACACAATGTGTGGGTTGCGGGCAACGCGCTGGCCCATGCCGACGCCATCCGCACCCGCAGTGTCGAGGGCCTCGCCATTGCCACAGGTGTGGCCGCGGCGCACGCCATCATCGCCAGTTTGGGATCGCCCCCCGCCTAAGCGCGCCCGCCTGGCCCCGCGTTTTTCAGAGACATTGGCGAACCTGTCCTACATCGAAAACATATGCAGGAGATCTTTCGCCAGAAGTCATTGCAAGAAATTATGAGGCATTCTGTGCAGCCCAACCACGCCATGCAGCCTATCCAGTGGGAATCCGTCGATCAGACGCTCGATCACTGTATCAAGTGCAACATCTGCACCAGCTATTGTCCGGTGTCGGCAGTCACCGACCGTTTTCCGGGGCCGAAATATGTGGGACCGCAGGCCCAGCGCTTTCGGGCTGCGGGGCAAGCACACTCTCCCGACGATTCGGTAGATTTCTGTTCGGGATGTCGCGTGTGCAATGAAGTGTGCCCGGCGGGGGTGCGCATTGCCGAGATCAACGCCCGCGCCCGCGCCCAAATCGTAGCCGACCGGGGCATTTCGCTGCGCAACCGGCTGCTGGGGCGCAACGAGCTGCTGGGCAAACTGGGCAGTATCGCGCCGGCTGCGGCCAATCTCGCGCTCCATAATCCGGTGAGCCGGCTGCTGGCAGAAAAGGTGCTGGGCATCGCCAGAGAAGCGCCGCTGCCGCGCTGGAGCGAAAAGGGCACATTTGGCGACTGGCTGCGCAAACGCGCGCCACATCGCCTGCGCGTGGAGGACCCGGCGCACAAAGTCGTCTATTTCCACGGCTGCGCCACCATGTATTATGAGCCTTTTATTGGCCAGGCCGCGGTAGCGGTGTTGGAGCACAACGGCTATGAGGTGATTGTGCCGCCCCAAAACTGCTGTGGCTTGCCCATGCTCAGCAATGGCGAATTTGACGCGGCAACCGGCTATCACCAGCGCAATGTGGCCTGTCTGGCGAGTTTTGCCCGCGCCGGTTTCCCCGTGCTGGGCACCAGCACCAGTTGCACGCTCACACTGAAAGAAGAAGCGCCCGAACTACTGGATCTGCACGATGAAGCCGCCACCCAGGTCAAGCTGGCGACCTGGGACATCTTCGAATGGCTGCGCGCGCGCCTGGAAGCAGGCGAGTTGCGCACCGATTTTCAGCCTCTGCCCTACACCTTGCCCTATCACGCGCCCTGTCAACAGCGCGCCCATCAGATTGGCAAACCCGCGCTGGAAATTCTGGGCCTCATCCCCCAATTGGATCTGCGCGAAAGCCATGCCCGCTGCTGTGGCATCGCGGGCACCTATGGCTATAAGACCGAAAAATATCGCGTTGCGATGGATGTGGGGCAAGAGTTGTTTGACTTTGTCCAGGCGCAGGGCGACGACCTGGAATATACCGCGTGTGATTCGGAAACCTGTCGCTGGCAACTAGAGCACGGTCTCCAACTGGAACATGGCCGCGCCATCCCCAGCCGCCACCCCATCGAATGGCTTGCCGCGGCCTATGGCCTCTACGACCTGGCCCAGCGCCAACTCCACCCGCACCCGCGCGGGGCACGCCATCCATAAAATCCGAACCGGAAGCTGATAAAAAACGGACCTATGAACATACTCGTGATTGGCGCAGGCGCGATTGGCTGTCTGGTCGGCGGCAAGCTGGCCCACAGTGGACAGCAGGTGACATTTGGCAGCCGTCCCCGTTTTGTCGAGGCCGTGCGCGCCCAGGGGCTGGTGTTGATCGACGAAACGGGCCGCCATGTCATCGACGCAGCCCACGCCGCGCCCTCGATTGACGCAGCGTTTCAGGCCACCGACCGCCCCTTCGACCTGGCAATTCTCACCGTCAAGAGCTATGACACTGCCACCGCCGTGGCCGAGCTGGACGCCGCGGCAAAGGCCACAAGCCAGCCGCTGCCGCCCCTGCTCAGTCTGCAAAACGGCGTGGGCAACGAAGAAACCATCGCCGCAAAGTTAACATGTCCGGTGCTGGCCGGGGTCATCACCACGCCGGTGAGCGTGCCCGCGCCCGCGGTGGTCCAGGTGGATCGGCCCAGCTATACCCTGGGGTTGAGTCTGTGGGGCGACCCGCCCGCCTCCCATTCTACACGCCGAACAGGTTCGCCCACGGACACCCCGCTCTATCGCGCGCAGGAAGCCTTGCGCACAGCAGGCTTTCGCGTGCGCACCTATCCCCACGCCCAGGGGCTAAAATGGACCAAACTGCTCATGAACATGATGGGCAATGCCTTGAGCGCGATTCTGGATGAACCGCCTGCGCGCCTTTTTCTGGATCCCCGGCTGGCTGATCTGGAAATTCGCGCCTGGCGCGAGGCGCTGCACGTCATGGCGCGCGCGGGGATTCCGCCTGTGAATCTGGGCAGCTATCCCTTTGGCCTGCTAGCGCCGCTGATTCGCTATGCGCCCGCGGCGTGGCTGCGCCCCATCCTCAAACCGCAGGTGGGCAAGGCGCGCGGCAGCAAAATGCCCAGCCTGCACATGGATCTGCACGCCAGTCGGGCGCGCGTGCCCAGCGACGCGCCTGCGCCTCCAGAAATTCCGGCCAATAGGGAAACACCTATACGGAGTGAAGTAGAGTGGCTAAATGGGGCCGTAACGCGCAAAGGGCGTGAGCTACGCGTGCCCACGCCCGTCAATCAGTTGTTGACCGATACCCTGCTACGCCTGTTTAACGAACCTGCGGCGTGCGCCGACTATCGCCATCAACCGGAACGTCTATTGGCGGACCTGCATCAGGCCCAGCCGTAATTCAACGCATCCCCACCCGACTGCCAGCACTGCCGGTCGGGCCAAAAAATTAAGCCGCGGTCTGGGTTGCATCCAACGCCTTGTACAGGCGCGACTTGCGCCGGGCGGCGTTGTTCTCGTGCAAAACGCCCTTGGTCGCGGCGCGGTCCAACGCACGCTCGGCGCTGCGCACCAGTTCGGCGGCGTTGGCGTCGCCATTGGCGATGGCCGTGCGCGCCTTCTTGATGGCAGTACGCGCACCACCGCGCACCACGCGATTGCGGTCTTCGCGCGTAATGCGCTGTCGATTGCGTTTTTCGGCTGATTTAATATTTGCCACGTGTAATCTCGCTTCTTCCTGTTTATTTTCCCGGAAAACTTCCGGCCATAAGCGTAACAGACCGTATCTGCCCGCGTGATTTACAGCGGATTATCATATAACATCCCACCCGCTTTGTCGAATTTTCCAGCGAATCATACAACACTTCTTCTCTCGATTCCAGCCGCGCGCGGCTGGAATCGAGAGAAGAAGTTCTCCAAATACATGCATACCCGACAAACAGGGGCCACTGCCACGCCTGCGCCCCAATCTGCACGGTTACACATGGTTACACATTGCAGAAAGTGCGTATTCTGCTATTCCCGCGACAGATCCCAGAGTTCGGCGTTATCGAAAAGCACTTCGTTGCCCGTCTCCTCAAACGTTTCCAGCGCCACGCCCAACGGCCCGGATGTGAAATCGGGGTCGCTGACAGTCGCCAGCACTTCGCCATTCACAACCGCCGTCAGGTTGCTGCCTTCCACCAAAACGCCTACCCGATTGGTGGCCTCCAGCCCAGTATTGACCGCCGGATGGTCGGTCCATTCCACCAGTTCGATCCATTCATCACCCACCGTCTTCCAGATGGAATAGTTCCCATAGATGCTCACGCTGAGCTGATAGAATTCATCCGTATCCTGCAGGCGGAAGACAATCCCATAGCTGGCATCTTCAATATCCGCCAGTTGCGTCGCATCGACTTCGAAGTAGTAATCGGTCAGATCCTGATCCAATACACTCCAGGCGATCCACTCGGTTTTGTCCAATGTGCCCAGCAAAGCGCGTTGCCGATAGGAGAAGCTGTGATCCACCTCATCGACCAACTCCCAAACGCCCGTATTGCGGCGGAAATCATCGTAGAATGTAGACGGCGTATCGAGAATTTCGGTCAGGCGGGCTTCCGCATCATATTGAGCTTCCGGTTCGGAATCGGGGTCCACGGGTTCTTCGTCCGTGGGACGTTGCACCGGGGACTGGGCCGGGGCAGCCGATTCCAGGTCCCAGATATAGACACCGTCGAAACCAATCGCGACCCCGCCCGTGTCGAATGTGCCCACCACCAGGGCAATACTGCCCGCGTCAAAGGCTTCGTCCGTCACTTCATTGAGCAAAACTTCATTGGCAAAGACGGCAATCTGCGTGCCCTCCGCCAAAATCCCCAGAGTGTTAAACGCGCCTTCGCCGCTATCCAGCGCGTCGCTGGGGGTCCACTCGACCAGGGTTTGCCACTCGTTATTGCGTTTGCGCCACAGGCTGTAATAGCCGTCGTGGCTGATGGCATAGAA
Organism: Litorilinea sp.; assembly: GCA_040880365.1. Taxonomy (GTDB): domain Bacteria; phylum Chloroflexota; class Anaerolineae; order Caldilineales; family Caldilineaceae; genus JBBDIO01. Next base: position 7,305 of record JBBDIO010000225.1, on the reverse strand, counting down.
ATAGTAGTTGTTTTCATCTACCTCGCGGAAGACGATCCCCGCCTCGGCGTCGATGGGGCCTTCCAGGTGCTCCACATCCACTTCCATATAGAAGTCGGCGACTTCACGCGGATAGACGCTGGTGCCCAGCCGTTGCGGTGCGCTGATGGTCATGACCAGCGCATTGCTGCCATCATGTTCCGAAAGCACATTCTCGGTCTCGAACACATCCCAACCGCCGTCGCCCTCGGTGAAATCCTCCTCGTAAGCGGGGTCGAGCGTGCGCACCTCGTCGATATAGTCCAGCAGCGAGCCGTCGTCCTCCGGTTCGGGTTCGGGGGTGGCAGGGGTCAGGGGCGGCGGCGCATCGGGTGTTTCCACCACCGGCTCACCCAATCGCCACAGGGCAAAATTATCAAACGCAATCTCCACACCGGCGCGTTCATAGCTGCCCGCGGTCAGTGCAATTTGCCCCTCGGTAAACGTGCTATCTTCCACCTCGGCCAAAACTACATCATTGGCAAGCAGCACGATGTCGGGGCCTTCCGTAAGTACCGCGACCCGATTGCGCGCGCCCGAACCGCTGTTCACGTCTTCGCTCTCGGTCCAATCCACCAGATTGGTCCAGCTGTTATTCTCCAGCTTGAGCAAGGCATAGTAGCCATCGTTGCCAATCGCAAAGAAATAGAAATTGTCCTCATCCTGATAGCGGAAGACAATGCCCGGCTGATTGCTTTCATCGCCCGCAATGTGATAGGTATCCACCTCGGCATAGAAATCATCGACCGTCGTATCGCCCCGCGAATAGGCAACCGTGTCGGCCACATCGACGGAAATATACAAACGCCCATTCTTGAAATAGCGCGACGTCTCACCGTCGTAGGTGGTGGTCCAGAAATCCCGATTGGTGCCAAACTCATCGGTAATATCAGGTTCGGTATCCAAAATCAAGTCGAGATATTCTTCCACGTCTTGCGCCAACACTGCGGTAGGTTGCAAGACAAACAGCGTGCTCGCCACAATACAGGCGGCCAGTATGGCAAACATGCGGGCCATCCGCCGCGCGGGAATCCACATAGGAATGTGCGCGCCTCTGGCATTAGGTATACGGTCGGGCAAACGGTGAAGCAGAAGCTGAAGCATGACAGGACCTCTTTCCGGTGAGTAGATACTGCTGATGAGGTTGGGTTGTCTGGAATGCGGTCGTGCAAACTGCTTGCATAGCCATATGTATAGCTATGTGCGCAAAACGCGGAGACTAGCTTGTGGGCGGGAGCGTGGTTTGCCGAGCGCCCTCGGTTTCGATGACTTCGTCCATCGCGGCTTCTACATAGGGGTAGATCAGCCAGACGGACGCCGCACCGAAGAGCGCGCCGGTCAGCGTGCGCAGCAGCCAGTTGCTCTCGCGCAAACCAATCAGTTGGGTTCCCCCATCCAGCGCAATCGGGATGAGAAACAGTAGATAAACGCGGATACTGGGCGATTCCAAACGATTACGTATCAGCGCAAACAGCAGACCGCACAGAAAAATCGCACCGTAGATTGCCACATCGCGCTGACACAGGGCTACTTTATAACCCACATCGGCGCCGCCCACAAATGCGCGTTGAGCAAACAGATTGGGGCCTGCGGGCATCCCCGCCGCCTCCAGCGTTGCCGCATTGGGAGCCAGACTATTGCCAAAGAGAAAATAACTGTGGTCGGGCAGTTGGTGACACGCGTATGAGTATAGAGTGTAAATCAGAGTGGCGGGCGCTGTAAAGCCTCCTTGTAGCAGAATTGGGGCCAAAAAGGGCAAGAACACGTATAGCCCCCATGCCGTGGTGAACAGCGCAAGCCAGTGGCGGGCAATCCACAGCACCAGATTATTGGCGGCACGCGAGATGGCAGAATCGATCTGCGCACTCTGCGCCGGGGGTGTGTTAGCTGGTTGTGGGGCGCGCGGCGAATCTGCGGCGCGCGGTGAATCGGTCGTGCGCGGCTCTGGCTGTTGCGGGTCACTCATGGCGTCCTCCGCCGGGGGTCGAGGGGGGAAATGTGGAATCCGCAGACGTTTGGGCGGCGCGCACCAGCGCGTTGCGCAAATCCAGAAAATCGTGGGGGGGATAGCGCAGCTCGCCGTTGGGCAGCTCTAATACAGGCACCAGATATTGAAATTTGCTGTGCAACTGCGTGTCCTGTTGAATATTCACTTCGTGGATGTCCAGGGCGTGGGCGCGCAGCGCGGCATCCTCGGCCAAAGCCAGCAGGTCGGCCTTCAACTCGGTACACAAGCCGCAATCGGGCGCGGTATACAGTGTAATCTGCATGGCGAATCAGGCCGCGGGGCGACGGTTGCCGCCAATGGCCGTGCCGCTGAGATAGCCGATATAGGCAGGCACCAGCGGCAGCACGCACGGGCTGAGAAAGCTGATCAGACCGGCGACCAGGGCCAGCGGGGCCGCGGCCAGCACGCTCAGATGGCGGATGTTACCGTCGATGCCGATATTGGAAGTCACCTGTTCTTCCAGCGTGAAGATCCAGTCGTTCAGAAACATAAACTGGGTCGTCAGGCGCGCCAAGCTGTCGCTCCAGAGCAGATACGCCACATAGAACAAGAAGAACCCGGCGACCAGGCTGACAATGTGAGCATGGCGGTTGAGCTTGCGCAGCAAGGTAGTAGTATTGCTAAACGCCGCGCCCGTAATCAGAAAGGGAATACCCAGGCCCAGGCTATAGATGCCCAGCAGCGCCGCGCCCTGGCCCGCGGTCGCGCTATCGCTGGCAATGAAAAAGATGCTCGCCAGAATCGGCCCAATGCAGGGCACCCACCCCGCGCTGAAACTCACGCCCAGCAAAAAGCTGCTCAGATAGCCATAGCGGCGACTCACCTGGTGCATCCCCGCCACTCGCTTTTCCGAATAGAGCAGCTGGTTGAAGAAACTGAGCACCGAAACCAGACCCGCGGCCGCCGGATTGACATCCAGATTGGTGCGCTCGCCGATGGCGCGAATGAGCCAGCTAAACACGCCAATGGTGATTAGCCCAAAGATGACCAGCAAAATCGCGCCCAGCTGGCGGATCATGGGCAGATAGCTATTGAGGCTTTGACCCAACAAGCCCGCGGCCGAACCGATCAGCGTGAACACCACCCCAAAGCCCAGCACAAACGCGACGGCATGGCTAAAGACCACCCCGCGCCCCGCTGTGGGGCCAGCCGTGGGGCCAGCCGTAGGCGCGGGGCTGCCGGTTTTACCCGCTTTATCCGCTGATGGCGCAGTACCAGATGCCGGCGTGCCGGTCGGGCGCGGTTGATACGATTGGGCCATTAAGTCAGCTCTCCTTTGCGCTCATCTTTGCGCTCGGCGATCAATTCCTCCAGCGCGGCAAGTTCCTGCTCCAGATTGCGTTGGTGATTGCTCAGATACAGCACATAGAGCGTAATCCCCAGCCAGACAACGATCATGGCAGCGGCCAAAAAGAACATTTACTCGATTTCCTCTCGTAACTCGAAAATGCGGTCTTCCAAACGCAATTGACGCCAGCGTTGCAACATGAGCATACTAAAGAGCAGGCTAAAGGCGATGACGGCGATCCATAGGGTATGGGTCATGGTCACGCCGATGTTAAAACCGCCTTCGGCATCCGGGTTATCACTGCCAAAGACCACCGGGTGGATGGAACGAAACCAGCGCGCACTGTAATAGGTGAGGGGCACGCTGGCAAAGGCAAAGAGCGCATAGATGCTGCCGAAGCGCGCCCGGGTCTGGCGCGTATCGATCCCATTGCGAAAAAGCAGATAGGCAATGTAGATCAGCACGGTAATAGTCGAAGTCGTCAGGCGCGGATCCCAGGTCCAATAGGTGTTCCAGGTGGGTTTGGCCCAGAAAATGCCGGTGAGGATGGTGCCAATGCCAAAAAGCGTGCCCACTTCGATGGCGGCCTGCGCCGCGCGGTCCCAATCCAGATCGCGCTTGACAAGATAGATGACGCTACCCACCAGCGAGACGAGAAAGCCCGCCAATGCGCCAAAGTTGCACCCCATGTGAATGTAGAAAATGCGCTGGGCCGTCTGTTCGTCGCCCGCCAGGTTCGACGCGGGCAGGGCATAGAGCAGCGAAGCCCACATCAGACCGGCCATGCCAATCACCGCACCAATATTCAGAACAAGCAGGCCAATGTGACCCAGGCCCGATGTGCCCGCACTGCGCGCGCGCCGGAGCGATGTTGTACTCATGGACTAGCTATCCTCCCAAATCATATCGAAAACCAAATAGGCAATGGTCAGAAAGACCACATCATAAATACCCAGCAACAGCAGCCAATGGCGAAAATCGACAAATGTCCGGCCATCCAGCACATTCGCGGTGAGGCCGATGCCCGCCATAAAGACCGGCGCCATGACCGGCATGAGCAGAATGGGCAACATCGACTCGCGGGCGCGGATGCCTGCGGTCAGCGCGCCAAACAGGGTGCCGACTCCAGTATAGCCGATTAGCCCCAACAGCAGGCCAACCGGAATCCAGCCCTGGAGGACATTGACATTGAAGATGACCACCACCGCCGGCGCAATGACCACCACCGCCGCGGCGAGGAACACAAACTGGGCCAGAAATTTGCCGAAATAGATGGCGCTGCGGTCTACCGGCGCCAGCAGCAGCGCGGGCAGCGTATGGCGATCCATCTCGGCCCCAAAACTGCGATGCAGCCCCAGCACCCCGGCAAAGAGGATGACACCCCACAATACCCCCGGCGCGACCATTGCGCCCTGGGGCACGCGCAGATCGAATGCCAGCCCAAAGACCACCACCGCCAACAGGCCAAACGCAATCATGGTGCCCAGCACTTCTTTGGCGCGCACTTCGGCGCGCAGATCTTTGGCCGCGATGGCCCACACCTTGCGCCAATAGCCCGCGTGCCCCGGCTGGGTGTACATCTGCACGGGCACAGCCCTATGCGATTCGGCCCTGTGCGATTCAACCCTATGTGATTCGGTAGCGACCGACATACTCATGGCTTCGACTCTACATTCATCTCTACATTCGACCGCAAAGCGAGATAGCTACGCCCATTGCCCGGCTAGCATTCGCCCTGCCATCCTTCGCCCCGCGATCACTCTCGATGCAACTCGGCATAGGCGGCGTGCAGCTGATCCAGATCCAGCGCGGCCGCGGGGGCAGAATAGGCAATTTTACCATTTTGCAGAATACAGATCGAATCGGACCATGCCAGGGCACGCTCCAGATTGTGGGTAGAAAAGAGAATGGCGCGGTTGGATGCACCCAACGTGTGAATCAGATCATGCAACAGATCCGCACCCGCCTGATCGAGTCCCGTGTCCGGCTCATCCAGCAGCAAAACCGGCGGATTGTGCAGAATGGCGCGGGCAATCGCCAGGCGTTGCGCCATGCCCCGGCTATAACTGCGCACAGGATCGCGGCGGCGAGTCCACAGCCCCACCGTGCGCAAACACCATTCGATGCGCGCGTCCGGGGTCCGAATGTCGTACATCGCGGCAAAAAAGTGGAGATTCTCCAGCCCGTTGAGATTATCATAGAGCAGGGGCGCATGGCCCACCAGGCCGATATAGCGGCGCAGTTCGTGGCCGGCCTGCTGAAAGGTCGCCCCCCCCAGTAAAATTTCGCCGCGGTCGGGCTTTGCCAGCCCACTGATCACGCGCATAAGCGTAGTTTTGCCCGCGCCATTTGGCCCCAACAACGCCACAATCTGCCCCGGATTCACTGCCAGCTCCAGCCCGCGCAACACCGGCTTGCGCCCATAGCGTTTAACCAGATTGCGGACCGTAATCAGCGGCTGCGCGGCCATAGCCGAGGGCTGTTCTGGCATGGTTGCCGGTTTGGCTAGCATACAAACGCCAACACAGTCTAGGACGCGTTCTTTGCATCGCCGGGGGAATCGGCAGAGTCAGCACCAGAGTCATCCGCTGCGGTGGGATCGTCTACAACGTCCGCGTCTACAACGTCCGCGTCCAGCGCGTCTGCGCCCAATTCGTCGGCGTCGGTCCAGATATCGTCATCCCACACCACTTCTGTCTGGAGAATATCCAGGGCCT
>JBBDIO010000225.1:0-1174 GCA_040880365.1 Litorilinea sp. | reverse complement strand
CACCATCCATCAGGACCGGGCATTTGCTCTGTTAATCTGCTCTACTCATCTTCTGCGTCGTCGGCGTCGGCGTCTGTAGGTTCAGCTACACCGGCATCATCTGTGCTGGCATCTTCTGTGTTGGCATCTTCTAGGCTCGCATCTACAGGCTCTTCGGCATCATTAACCTGGATGGTGATTGTATCCTGATACTCCTCGCCATCCAGCGCGATGTGGGCGCCGTTCGCCATCTGCAAACGCAGCGTATATTCGCCCGGTTCCAGGGTCAATTCGGTCGCCAGCTGTGCGCCGCCAAAATGCCGGTGGGCGTCATCCGTGGGGATAACGGTCCCCGCCTCCACAAAATCGGCATCAATGAGCACATGAAAATGACCGCGCCCCACTTCCAGCATCCCGCCGATGGGTTCTACCAGCAGACCCGCAGCCGCCCAACGCACCGGAAAGGTAGGCGGCACGGTTGCGCCATCTTCCGGCTCTACAAACATGACTTGGCGGGCGGGCGTATCGGCATCGACCGTCACAGTAATGGTATCGCGATAGTGCGCGCCTGCCAGCGCAATGTGTGCGCCATCGGCCATTTGCAGGCGCAGAACATGCACGCCCGGCTCCAGGGTCAGCGTCGTGGTCAACTGCGCCGCGCCAAAGTGGACATGCGTCGCATCGGCAGGAATCACTTCGCCTTCGGGCACAAAATCTTCGTTAAGCAACAAGTGAAAATGGCCTGCCTGCCCCGGTTCGCGGTCTTCCACCGGCGAACCGCTCGGCTCCACAATCAACCCGGTCGCGGCCATCACCACATCGAATTCGGGCGGCACAGTTGCGCCGTCCGTGGGCATGGCAATACGCACCGCCTGCGCCGCCGCGCCATCCCGTGCCGCGACCACAATCGGCGCGGCATCGGTTTCCAGGGCCAGCAGATCGGCATCGGCCAGTTGCAGGCGCAGAATGTAGGTTCCCGCGCTCAGCGACAATTCGGCGCGACCGTCGACATCTACCGGCACAACAAACGACTCATCCACCGGCACAGGCGCACCGGCTTCCAGCGGATCAATATTCACCAGAATAAACAGATGGGCAGCAGGCGCAGTATCCGTGTCGGTAGCTTCTGCATCGACAGCTTCCGTGTCGGTAGCTTCTGTGTCGGTAGCTTCTGTGTCGGCGTCTTCGGCAACGG
>JBBDIO010000224.1:14495-14762 GCA_040880365.1 Litorilinea sp. | reverse complement strand
CTCATGGGCAACATGTTGAAGTAGATAACGACCAAGTAATTGAAATGAATCGACAATTTGAGAATCTAATGGAAGTGTTCCAAAATCATGTTCTGAACGCTGCTGTAATGGAAAAATATAAGTATGTTGAAACTCCGACACAGGAAGCAGTATGATATTCTAAGAGCGCAGTGTTAATGTTTGTTTTCTTTGATTGCTTGTGTGCGCCCCAGGTCGTTGGGCTGACCGGGGGCGGAGTTTTTCAATCCGCCTCTACTCTATTCGTCT
>JBBDIO010000224.1:0-14485 GCA_040880365.1 Litorilinea sp. | reverse complement strand
AACCGGCAGATGGATAGAGCTATCGGTTGTTGGAGCTTCGGTGGCTTCGTAGGCGCCGATGTCCATACCCGCCCCCTGTGGTCGGAATGTGTGCGCCAGGTCGTAGGCGACGTCCATGTCCGAGCCGGCGTCGATGGCGAGCGTGTTACGTTTTTTGTGCGATGGCTGTAAAATCGAGTTACGCGCTGGACATTTGAAACCTGCGCACCCATTAACCACCTGTAGCAGATATAGCAGAAAGGAAACCGGGAATGGCACGGATCAACAAGTGTATTGAGCTGCTGGAGCAGGGGCAACCCTGTTATGCAACGCACCCGACCCAGCTGACCTATGAGGCCGGATTGGAGGATGCCAAAACCTGGGCCGATATGCTGCTCATCGACTTTGAGCATCATCCCTTTGATACGGTGGGGCTGACCAGCTATATGCGTGGGCTGAAGGATGGCGGACCGACGCCCAGCGGCCATCTGACGCCGACGGTGGTGTGTACGCTGCCGTCCAACGCCACCTCGCCCGAAGAAGTGCGCTACAACGCGTGGCAGGCGCGGCATGTGCTGACCGCGGGGGTGCACGGCATTTTGCACACCCATACGCGCACGGCAGAAGCGGTGAAAGCCTTTGTGCAGATCACGCGCTATCCGTTCCAGACAGTGGGCCGCGACATGATTGGCGAAGGGCTGCGCGGCGCGGGCGGACAGCGACCGGCTTGCGACATCTGGGGACTATCCAGCGCGGAATATGCCCGGCTCGCCGATCCCTGGCCTCTGAACCCCGAAGGTGAGCTGCTGCTCGGTTTGAAGATTGAGGACCGCCACTGTCTTGTCAATGTGGATGATATTGTTGCGGTGCCGGGCATTGGCTTCGCCGAGTGGGGTCCCGGCGATATGGGCATGTCGTTCGGCGAACCGGATGCCCACGACCCGCCCTATCCCGAAGTGATGAACGCGGCGCGCGATCAGGTGCAGGCTGCGCTGGCGCGTCACGATATCGCGTTCTATTCGAGCTGGGCCGATCCCGCGCTCTCTATGGAACAGCGGGTGGATTTTTCGATTGAGGAATTGGGTGTGAAACTGATGGGCGCGCCCAACAAGAAATGGGCAGACTATGGGCGGCAGAAGACAGGCCGCACCATGCCGGTGTAGTACAACTTGTTTGGCGATTTGATTATTGATAGAGGCCAGAAGCCGGGATATCCGTTGATCCCTGAACGCGAATGGCACACCGCAATCTGGCACACAGCCACAGGGCACACAGAAAGGAATCGCAACATTCAACTTCAGGTGGATGCTGGATTGACGCTGGATTGATGTTGCGGACAGACACATGAAATATGTAGATTTTGCCGCCACGGGTGAACAGGTTTCAGAGCTGAACCTGGGAACGATGATGTTTGGGGGCCGCTGTGATGAAGCGGAAGCCGATAAGATTCTGGGCGTAGCAATCGAACGGGGTGTGAATTTCATCGATACCGCCGCCGGCTATGGCGATGGGCTGACCGAGGAAATTCTGGGCCGGATTATGCAGGGCGGACGCCGCGACAAGCTCTTCCTCACGACCAAGGTGCAAAAGGGCGTGGACCGCGCCAACATTCTTTCGGGGCTGGATGAGAGCTTGCAGCGTATGCAGACCGACCGCGTGGATCTCTTTTTGATCCATTGGCCGGTGGAGGGCATGAACCCCACCGAGATTATGGGCGCGCTGAACGAAGCGGTCGAATCGGGCAAGACGCGCTATGTAGGCTGTTGTAACTTTCCGGCGTGGCTGCTGGCGCATCACAATGCGGTGGCCGCGGCCAATGGCTGGGCGCGCCTGATCAACAATCAGATTGCCTATAATATCATCGAACGCGGCGTGGAGGTGGAGATTTTCCCCCAGGCGGTGACCGAGAATATTGCCCTGACTGCCTATCGTTCGCTGGTGCAAGGCTTGCTCACGGGCAAGTATCGCTGGGGCAAGCCTTTGCCCGAAAACACGCGCGGCCAGACCAGCGCCCAGATCATCACCTGGCTCTCTACCTATGGCGAAAGCGTGGATCGCTTTATTGCCTTTGCCGAAGCGCGCGGCATCACGCCGACGACGCTGGCAATTGCCTGGGTGCGCCATGCCCAGGCAATCACTGCGCCCATCATCGGCGTCAGCTCGCTGCCTCAATTGGAAGATGCGCTGGAATCGTTCGACTATGAGTTGAGCGACGCGGATTACAAGGAAGTAACCTATCTATTTAATACCGAACCCCAGGAAGAGGGCTTGCAGCGTTTCCCTGGGTTGCGCTATAACTTCTCGCTGCTGCGCCGCAACCTGAATCTGGTGCAGAAGGCAGGAGAATCCCCAAACTAAATCCCGGCCATCGCGGCTTCGGATTTGCCGCCTGTGTCCAGCCGGTTCGCGTCAGATGGTTCCAGACAACCGGCTGGGCACAGGGCAGCAATTTGGTTTAGACCCAGGGCATGGCGCAGGTGGGCGCATTCGCATAGCGGGTCATTTTGATGACCAGACGTTCGCCGCTGCCCGGCGCCAGATGCACCACAAAGTTGGCGTGATTGACGGCTGTTTCCGTAGCTGTTTCTGTGGCTGTTTCTGTGGCTGTTTCCGCGTCGCCTGTGCGCACTTCCAGAATCTGGTGTTCTGCATAGGCCCCACCCTGCACGATGATGGTTTTGGGCTGGATGGCGTCGAGGTTGATGAGCGAGACAGTCACTTCATCGGCGGTCATGCTTTCGACCAGGGCCGCCACATCTTCGGGCAAGCCCGCCCGCCGCCGCTGGGGATCAAAATAGCGCAGACGACAGTGCAGCGGATAGCCCACGCGCCCTGTGGGCAGCCCGCCCAGCATCTGGCGGATGAGGTTGTCGGTCACGGCCGGGTTCAGGCGCAGGGCATCGTCGCACATACGCGTATCGGGCGTGGCCGTATCTTCGCGCACTTCGGCCATACGCCGCCGCACATTCAGAAAGTCTTCTTTCAGCGTTTCTACCGGATAGTCTGCATCCTTGCCCCCCAAAAAGTCCAGCCAGCGGCTCTTGGGCAGCCATTTGGCATACTTTTCATCCATCGTCCAGTAGTAGGTTTCCAGCGCGCCGGGGCGGAATGGTTCGGCGTGGAAATGATACCAGCCTTCGTCGCCATACATGTGGGGATAGAGGACGGTGCCGTTTTCTTCTTTGGCCTCGGCGTTGACCTGATCCAGCATGTCGCCCCAGAGCTTCACATAGTCGAGATTGCCTGTGAGCAACAGCGCATTGGCAAAGCCATAGTGGGCGCGGGCCTGGAACGAGGGGCGGTGTGCGGTTTCGCCCGTCTGCGGCACTTTGACGCTAAAGCCCCACCCATAGACGCCGCCATACCAGCGCCCTTCACATTCGCCGCCCGGCGTGCCATCCAGCCCCACATTTGAAGGCACCAGCCCGTTGTTGGCGTGGGTGCGTTCGACCCAGGCGTCCACATACTCCATAATCCAGTTGTGATATTTTTCTTCGCCCGTGAGCATATAGGCGCAAAGGGCGAGCGTGGTGGTGCCCAGGTTCAGCGGATTGTCGCCCGCAATATCGTTGTAATCCTGATAGTGCTCCACCATTTCTTCATAGGTGCGTTCGCCGTGTCCAGGGTTAAAGCGGCCTTCGATCTCGATGGGGTCGCCTGCCCAATCCAGCCCCGTGGCTTTGCGCAAGAGCGGGCCGCGGCTGCCGTTGAACATGCTGCGGATCAGCCGTTGTTGCGGGTCGTAGTTTGGGGCCTGGATATCTTCGTTCATATATAGCCCGGCATATTTTTTCGCGCGCGTGATATACGCGGCGTCATAGGGGTCCGAAAGCCCATGCAGCACAAACGGATTCAGCCATTCGCCGATGTGAAACCAGTCGAAATGTTCGGGAAATTCTTTGTAATAGATGCCGTCGCGCCCAAAGGGCACTTCGGTGGTTTTGGCTTCGGTATATTGCACCAGATGCCCTTCCCACGCCTTTTCATACATCTCGATCAGCACATCATCGCCGCCCAGCGCGTGCAGCACAGGCCAGTTGAGCAGATTTTCCATGGCGTCGTCGGGTCCGTCGTTGGCCGACCAGCGCGCCACACATTTCAGATAGCCGCGGCTATCGAAATAGTGGTCAAAGAACTGTTTACAGGCTTCGGTCTCGACTTTGAGGAGCTGGCGTTGGAGCAAGGCCCATTCGGTAGGCTCCTGGGGCGTCGTCACCCGGATTTCGGCAACCGGCGCGGTTGTGCGCTGCATGGTGTCATCCCTTCGTGGTTCAGGTTGGGTTGGTGGAACTATTGGCTCTCATAGCTAACACCAAGCCATTTGCCCTGTCAAGTGTCTGGCAGCGTTGAATGCATGGCACTCAAATGCCGATGCTTCAGTTTGAAAAAATCTGTTGCAATCTGGGCGGGCGGGTGCTATAGTCTAGCCATTGCCGAACACGCAGTCGGCCTTTTTCGCGTGGTTCAGCCTGTTGTAACTCTTCCTTTGCGTTGCGCTTCCCATCGAAGATTTGGAATTATCCCCCCCGCATTTGTTTGTTCGTCGGTGCGTATTGGTTCAATCGCAATCAGACAGGTGTTGTACAAGGTCGGGTATGCCTCCCCGGTATTCTTCCGGTCCTGTGCAGCTGCTGGCAGATGGCGAGGAAAGATCGTCATGATCACGGCGTATGCGGATTTTGATCTACTGATCGCCCCCGCGCCAACCGGATACAGCGCACGCGTCCTGCGTTCGCCTGCGGGCGAAGCGACGGGCGAATTTGTCTTGCCTTTTCACGCGTCTGAATTGGCGCATTTCTCCTGGGTGCCTGCGACCAGTCTGCGCCATCTCGCGCCGCAACCTGCCGCAGCCCAATCCGCACCCCTGTCGCCGCGGGCATTCGGCGCGCGCCTCTATGATGCCGTTTTCACGGGACCTGTGCGCAGCGTCTTGCGGCGGGCACTGGACGCGACCGCCCAGAACAACCAGGGCTTGCGCATCCGCCTGCGGTTGAGCAATGTCCCCGAACTGGCCGATTGGCCCTGGGAATATCTCTACGCGACCGATCTGGATCGCTTTCTGGCCCTTTCGGCGCAGACTCCCTTGCTCCGCTATCTGGAACTGGATCAGCCCACGCCCACCGCGGCCATTACACCGCCCCTCACCATTGTGGCGATAGTCGCCGCGCCCACCGATGTTGCGCCCCTGGCAGTCGCCCAGGAATGGACGCTTTTGCAGACCGCGTTGCAAGACCTCGTCGCGCAGGGGTTGATTGTGCTGGAAAAGCTGGAGGCCGCGACGCTGGGCACATTGCAGCAGCGGCTGCGCGGCGATCCGGTGCATATTCTGCATTTTATGGGGCATGGGTTTTTTGATGGCGACGCCGATTTTGGCGGGCTGGTCTTTGAAGATGAAGACGGCTATAGCCGGCGCGTGGCAGGGGTTACGCTGGCGACGCTCTGTGCGGATCATCCCGCGCTGCGGCTGGTGGTGCTGAACGCGTGTGAAGGCGCGCGGGGCGGGCCGCATGTGCCCTTTGCAGGGGTGGCGCAACGGTTGGTGCAACAGGGCATCCCCGCGGTGCTGGCGATGCAGTTCCCCGTGACCGACCGCGCGGCGCTGGCATTGGCCCGCGAGTTTTATGGCGCGCTGGCTGCGGGCACGCCAGTCGATGGGGCGGTCGGCGAGGCGCGCAAGGCTATGTATTTGCTGGATGACGCGGCGGAGACAGCCGGCGCGGCGCGGCTGGAATGGGGTACGCCTGTGTTGGTTAGCCGCGCACCCGACGGTCTGATTTTAGTGGATAAAAATACACAGGCAGAGACACAGGAGCAGGATATGGGCGCGCGGCAAACCCCCTGGTGGGAGCGAGTGGGCGATGGGTTGGAAGATAGGCCCGCGCCGACCGGCGGCGAGTTCCAGACCGGGGCAACCCAGGGCGATGTGATTATCGCCAACGTGGGCGCGGGCGCGCAGAATGTGGCGGTGGGCAAGCAGATTGTGCAACAGATCTATGCGGCGGTCGGCGCGCCCACGCCCGACGATAGGCAGATTATTGGCGAGCAATTGGCCGCGGTGCAGGCGGCGCTGGCTGCCGCGGAGCCTTCGCCCGCGCACGCGCAACTTGCCCACTTTCAATTGCAACTGCTGGAAGCCGAATTGAGCAAGACCGAACCCGACGCAGTGCCCAGCGCCAATACCATCATGCAGGTGGGCAACTGGCTGTTGGAGAATCTGCCTGCGCTGGCCGAGGTGTTGACCGGACTCTTTGCTACGCCTGCTGTGGGGCGCGTGGTGGGCAAAGCCGGTGCAGGCGCGGTGGCATGGGTGAAGCAGCGGTTCGGCGGCGGCGATTCGTAATGAGCATTGTGGCAGGATATGCCGAGGATCAGGGTATGCAGAGGAATCGTCCGTGAGTTACAGGAAACTCGGTGCAGGCTGGTATGCGATCTGAAAACTCGGAACCCGCTTCACACGAAGATACTTCACCCGAAAACGCTTCATCCGCAGACACTGCGCGCCCAAACTGGTTGGCGCGCCAGTGGCAACGGCTGCGCCGAGGCAAGGCCGCGGGCGATACCATTCTGGCCCAGGTAGGCGAAGAGGCGCGCCATGTGGTGGTGGGTAAGAATATTATCCAGATTGGCACGCTTGCCATCCCCATGTGGCTGGTGGTGCTGATTGCAGGCGGCGTGGTGTTGGGCGTGGGCAGTGGCATCATTGATCGTGCCGCGGAGCGTCGCCAGTTGACGGAGTTTGAACAGCGGGCGCTGGCACCCACCGCGACGCCGACGCTTACGCCTGTCCCCACGCCGACCCCGACGCCCCCTCCGGTGGTGATGGATGGCACGTTGTTCAACATCGCGGTGGCGGAATTTGGCGAGCTGGATGCCGACGGCAACATTCAGGCTTCGGAGTTGGGCGCACGGCTCAGTCGCCTGCTGTTCACAGGGATGCAAGGCACAGATTTTCGTCAGCTACCCTTTTTGGCCCCCGGCGATATGTTGATCTGGTATTTGGCCGAAGAGCAGGCCGCTCGCCACATCACTGACAGCGTGATCCGCGGGCAGACCCCGGTGGCGCGCGGCGCACAGGCCGAAGCGTTGGCCGAGCGGATTGAGGCACAGATGATCATCAACGGCTATCTGACGGTGGCGGATGATCCCGGCAGCCTGGCGCTGGAGTTCTACTACCGTCCCGATCAGCATTATCTGCGCAACCAGCCCGATGCCATTGGCGGACGCCATGAATTGGGCCAACCGCTGGAATTTTCTGTGCGCACGCCCCTGGATCCCAGCGCGGTGCAGATGCAGATGACGGAGCCGCTGCGTTTTCGTTCGCAGATTCTGCTCTGGCTCTCGCTGGGGCTGACCTTCGACGTGCAAGGCGTGCCCGAGCGCGCGCTGGATATTTTTCGCACTGCCGAAGCCGAATTGGATCGTTGGCCCAACGATGACGGCAAAGAGCTGCTCTATTATCTGATTGGGCGCAGCGCGCTCTATCTGCGCCGGCATGAGGAGGCGCGCCAGGCATTTGCGGCTGCGCTGGAGATTCGGCCCGACTATGCCAACGCCTTGCTGGGCATGGGCAGCGTCCATTTTGACCGCGCCCAGCTTTTCTATCTGCGCGACCGGCCCATTCTGGATGGGGTAGACCAATGTACGGATGCGGCAGATGTGGCGAGCGGGGCAGAAACGGCGGCGGAGGCACGCGCCGAAATTACACAGGCGCTGGATTATTTCCAGCGCGCATTCGACGCCGCACCCACCGCGCCCTGGCCTCCTATTGCCCAGATCGCCCAGTTGAATCTGGGGCTGGGCTATTGGCTGCACGGGCAGGCCGACGCTGTGGAAGGACAGAGCGCCGCCGCGGCCGAGAACTATGCCCAGGCGGTCACCCGGCTGGATGCGACGCTCGCGCCCTTTGCCGATGCCGAGCAGATAGAATTGCTGGGACATGCCTATTTGGGGCTGGGGGTCACCCACTTTGCCTGGGGCAATTTGCTGGCGCGCCAACAGGACGCCACAGGCAGCCAGGAACAGTTAACCGCCGCCTTTGCCCAGTTGAGCCGGTGTGTCGATTTGGCCGATGACCTGCGCGCGACCCGATTTTTGCAGGAGCAAATTGTAGAGTGTGGATGCGAACCCTATCGGGGCGAGGCTGAACAGGCTATTTTGGCCGGTGGCGGCGGCGAAGGCTAGGGGCAAAGGCCAGAAGTGAAGGCCAGAGGCAAAGACTAGAGGTGAAAGCTAGAAGTGAAAGCTAGCGCGACAGGAGCATAAATACGGGGCACGGTTGGATGAAGTAGCGGATAGCGTGGCTGTGATTAAGGAGTGCGGTATGCCGAACGAATCGCGATTCAGCGTGAAGAAACCGAGTGGATGGCAAGTCCTGCTCTGGCTAGCGTGTAGCCTGTTCCTGGCGGCGTGTGGAAACATGACCACCACGTCCCCACCCACGCCCGATGTGGATGCCCTGGTCGATGCGCGACTCACCGAAGTGGCGGGGCAGCGCGAGACCGTAGCCGGCCAAACCGCGCCGACAACCGATACTCCCGTTCCGCCCGATGCCCCGTCCAATTCAGATGCCGACACCGAGACCGACACCGAGACCGACACAGAGACCGACACAGAGACAGCACCAGAGCCGGCAGTCTGTACGGTGCTGACCAGCGCGTTGAATGTGCGCACCGGCCCGGATGTCATCTTTGCGTCGGTGGCGGTGTTGCAGCAGGGCACCGAGTTTGTGCCGGATCGCATTCATCCCGATGGCACATTCATTCACGGTGTAGCCGCGAATGGCGCAGAGGGTTGGATCAGCGCGCGCCCCGATCTGGTGAGCTGCCCGCAAGGGCTGGACGGTTTGACGATTGATGCCGGTCCCCCCACGCCTACGCCCACCCCCACGACGATTGCCAGCGCGACCCCCACGCCCACGCCAACCCAGGCGGTGGCGGTTATAATTCCGCGGGCCGGGGGCGGGGATGGCGACCTGACCGGCGATGTGGTCACGGCGCCGGACATATTTTTTGGCCCGGCAATCCATCCTATTTTCCGCGAGCGCCTTGTCTTTCAGATCCTGGTGAACTATCCGGATGCGGAAAACGGCAACGGCGGAGATGGCGCGGGCATTGATTTCGTCGAGATTTACGTTACCAACGAAAACACCGGCGATCTGGTCTATGAGGCCGTGCTGGAAGAACCGCCCTATTGTGCGCTGGGCGGCAGTGGCCCGTGTAACATTCTGACGTTGGGGAGCGGGGCGCGCTGGCCCGGCACCAATGAGCCAATCGAAACCGGCGATTATTCGATTGATTTCTCCGTCGTGCCCACAAGCGAGGATGCCGACGGCGGCAACTGGCGGATTGAGTTTTCTATCTGGCTGCCGGGCGACGCGCCGCCACCGTTTACAGAGCTGCGCGCCAACTTCTCTGATCTCACGCGTGGCCCTGATGAACTGGTCTTTCAGGTGCAAGCCTGGGACCCGCTGCAGGGCAATGACGACGGCGACGGTATTGCCAATGTGCGCCTTCAGGTTTTCGATCCCTATGACAATCTGGTCTATGAAAAGGTGGAGACCGATGCCGCCTATTGTGCGTTTGGCGGCGATGAGCCTTGTGAGGGGCATGTGTTCTCGGCGGCGGGCAACCGCTGGCCCAACGGCACGCCCGTGGACAATGGCACCCATCGTCTGGTCGCCATTGTGACGGGAACGCAGGCCGGACGTGTGCGCACGTTTGAAGACACAATCGACATCTCTCTGGATCCCGTGCCCGAAACCGATACGCCGACGCCGCTTCCGCCTACTGTGGAGCCAACTGTGCAGCCTACTGCCCCGCCTGCCCAACCCGGCGGTGAGCTATATCTGGAAGTGGTGCAACTTGGCGACGCGCGCGGCCTGGTCTTCCAGGTTGTGGCGTGGGATCCCGCGGTGGACGAGAGCGACGGCGCGGGCATCGCCAATGTGGAGATGGCCTTGTTCGGCCCCGATGGCGACATGATTCACGAACGCACCGAAGGCGGCGCGCCCTATTGTCTGTTCAGCAATGCGCCCAACAGTTCCACCTGTAATATCTGGTCTTTCAACCAAAACGACTTCCGCTGGCCCAATGGCGCCGAGATTGCCAGCGGCGAATATCGGTTGCGGGCGCGCGCCAATGGCGAAAGTGGGGAAACGCGCACGCTGGAGTTTAGCGTGCAAATCAGCCAGAACTAGCACACCCGACAAGCCTGTGCGAACCAGCCTGTGATGACGAGCGTGTAATGAACATATTCAGGGATGGCGGGAGCCGGGCGTGTGGAAACGCAAGCCCGGAAATGTAGCTCCAGAAACGTAGCCGCAGAAACATAACCGCAGAAACATAACCCAGGAGGCGCAAACCATGTCGTTTCACTTTGCCCAGCGTCAACGCTTGCTAGAATACCCATCCGACGCCGACCCTGCAACGCTTTTGGCGGATGTCGCGCCCTATGCCGTGGGGCTGGAGCCGGCAGAGGTTGCCGCCGGTGCCCGCTATTGGCGCGTGGCCGGGATATATCATCTGTCACCTGCCGAAAACAAGGGTAAACACGCCATCTATGTGGATGTGGTCGATGAACAGGAGCAGCGCGTGCGCGATTCCGAGCTGCGGCTGGATTGGGGATGGGAAGGGCAACAGCCTGATCAACAGTCTACGCCCAAGCGTTTCGACAAGCCCGACCACGAACCGGCGACCAATGTGGATCTCTATCTGGGCCAGAAGACGTGGATCTGCGTGACGGGGGATGGCCTGCCCAGCGACCGTGTGGTGAATCTGCATTCCAACCACCCCGATGAGCCGGAGCCGGGCGGCAACAAGTGGAATACTATCGGACATCACTCTTTCTATGTCGTCTTTCAGCGCGCGGTCAAAGTCGCCGCGGCAGAGCCGGACACACCCGACACTACACCCGAAATTACACCTGAGGTGTCAACTTCCACGAACGGCAGCCAGCCTGCGCCCACCCCCGAAGGCGAACAACCCACCCCGACACGCCCGATTACAGAACCCGCGCCCGGCGAACTCGCACCCCTGTGGACCGGTAGCGTTATTGCGCCCAGCGGACTCTATCTACGCACAGGGCCGGGTGTGGGCTATGCGCCTCTTGCCCTGTTGCAGGATGGTTCCACGCTGCAAGTGCTGGGCCAAAGTGGCGGTTGGCTGCGGGTGGAAAGCAGCCTGGGGCTGGGCTATGTGGCGGCGCACTATGTCACACGCACCGCGCAGGGCGCGCAGCCCTTTGCCCCGGAAGATCAGGCCGTGCTCGACGCATGGCTCCGCTATCAGGATCTCATCGTGCAGGAGGCAGGCCGTTTGCAGATCGACCCTGCGGTCGCGGTGGCAGTATTGCTCACCGAATCGGGCGGCGCGGCGTTTCGGGATGGGCGCCTGGTGATCCGCTTTGAGAATCACATTTTCTATGAAAAGTGGGGCAAACAGCAGCCGGATCGCTTTCAGCATCACTTTGGGTTTAATCCGTCGCAACAGTGGACGGGCCATCAATGGCGCGAGGATCCCAACCGGCCGTTTCGGCCCTGTCACACATCCCAGGCCGAAGAATGGGCTACGTTTGAATTTGCGCGGCGGCTGGATGAAACCGCGGCGATTGCCGCCATCAGCATGGGCGCACCCCAGATCATGGGCTTTAATCATCAGGCGATTGGTTATGCTACGCCCCAGTCTATGTTGCAGGCGTTTCAGGCCAGCGAAGCCGCCCAGATTCAGGCCATGTTCCGGTTTATCGAAAGCAAGCGGCTGGTGCCTGTGTTGCAGGCGGGCGACTATCGCGAATTTGCGGCCCACTACAACGGACCAGGCCAGCCCGATTTTTATGCCCAACGCATCCGCGCGTTTGTGGCTAGCTTCCAGCGGTCCATCGGCACAGTGACCGACCGCGCAGTGGCCGGCCGCGCGACGGCAGACATTGCCGGCGACACAGCAGGCATCACCGGACGGGGACTGCATCCGGCTTTTCCCCAGCCCACACCCGCCATCGGGTCGCGCCTGCCCCTGCCCACGCCCGACAAGGATTTGGCCGAAGCCGATCCGGCGCTCTATGAAGCCTGGCGCAAACATATCGAACAGGGCTTCACCAACAACCAGACCATGTTCGAGCAGGTGCTGCGCGGCTTTATGAATCCCTATTGGACCACGGTGTGGATGTATCGGGTGCTCTTTGGGGTGGGTATTCTGGCCTTTGTGGCGGCCGCCATTCTCGCCTATGCCCTGCGCGCTTCCCCAGGCGCGGCTTTTGCCAGCGCCGGGTTGTTTGGTGGGCTGAGCGTCGCGGCCTTTCTCAGCTATTTCCTCTCGCGCCCCTTGCAGGCGTTGGAAGAAAACCTGCAATTCATCACCTGGTTGGGGATCATCTACAACAGCTATTGGACGCGCATGGCCTATATCCGCAAGCAGGACACTGTGCAAGCGGAGATCGATGCGGTGACGACTGATACCATCGCGCGTCTGAATGCGCTGATCGACAAGCACGCCGAGCTGCGCGCCAAACGGCCCGGTCTGCGCTAGCAACACAGACGCCACCCAAAACCGCGCGCCATTTGTGTATGACGCTGGTCTATTAACAGCTATATAAGACGCTGGCTTTCATGTACTTTCATGTAAAGGATAGTGCCCTATGCCCTCTACTACCTATGCCCTGCTGGTTGGGATCGATGCTTATCCCGCGCCGGTGAATCCGTTGCGCGGCTGTGTGAATGACATTCGGCGCGTAGAATCTCTGTTGCGTGCCCGGCTTGCGCCGCCCGACGGACGGCCCCATCCTTTTCAGCCGCGCGTGCTGACCGATGCGCAGGCCACGCGCCAAGGCATTATCGACGGTTTTCGCCAGCATTTGCGCCAGGCCCGCGCCGATGATGTCGCGCTTTTCTACTATAGCGGACACGGCTCCCAGGCCCCTTCGCCGCCCGAATTCTGGCATCTGGAGCCAGACCGCCTGGATGAGACGCTGGTCTGCTGGGACAGCCGTCTGCCCGAACCCAATCACTGGGATCTGGCCGACAAGGAACTAGCCCAGTTGGTGGCCGAGGTGGCCGAAAGCGGCGCGCACGTGGTGGTCATCCTCGACTGTTGTCATTCGGGATCGGGCACGCGTATGGCCGAAGAGGCCGAGGTGCGCAGCCGTCGCTTGCCCACCGACGACCGTATGCGCCCGGCAGCGACGTTTTTGGTCAGCGCAGAGCAGGCCGCGGCGCTCACCGTGACCGAGCGTTCGACCCAAGCGGGCAGCGGCTGGTTTACCCTGGCGCGGGGACGGCATGTGTTGCTGGCGGCCTGTGCGCCCGAAGAAGAGGCCAAAGAATTGTCGCTGGGGGGCGAACAGCGCGGCGCGTTTTCCTTTTATCTGCTAGAGACGCTGCAACGGGGGCGCGCCACGTTGAGCTATCGCGACCTCTTCAAGCGCGTCAATGCGCGGGTGCGCGCCTCGGTTTCGCTCCAGTCTCCTCAACTGGAAGCGCACGACAACCGCGACCTGGGCCAGCCTTTTCTGGGGGGCGCGATTCCCGAAGGGCCTGCCTACTACACAGCCAGCTATCAACGCGAGTCTGGCTGGGCCATCGACGGGGGCGCGGTGCATGGCATCCCCGCGCCGGGCGGTGATACAGAATCTACTCGTGCCGAAACCACTATCCTGGCAATTTTCCCGTTCGACAGCCCGCCGGCGGATTTGCAGAACCTGGGGACCGCGATTGGTGAAGCGCGCGTCACGCGGCGCGATCCGACCCAGAGTATGATCACATTGATGCTGCATAACGGCCAGTCGCCTGAACCGCACATGACTTATAAGGCGTTGGTGACTGCGCTGCCGCTGACGCCTATGGTGGTCGCGCTGGAGGGCGATGCTGCCGGGTTGGCGCTGGTGCGCGCAGCGTTGGCCCATGCTGGACCGGCACGCACCGCGGCAGATGAAACGGATAATAACGCGGACGATCACGGGGATGATGCGCCAACCGGCGCGCCTTCTTTGCTGGTGCAGGAAGGTGACCTGGAAGCTGCCGAGTTGATTGTGACTGCGCGCGATGACAGCTATCACATTCGACGCAAGGGAGATGGCTATCCGCTGGTGGTGGCGACGCGCGATTTTACGCCGATCCGCGCCCAATTGGTGGTGCAGCGGCTGGAGCATATCGCCCGCTGGCGCAAGATTGTGGAACTGGCTAACCCCGATAGCCGCCTGGACGAAGCCGGGATTCGGCTGGAGATCGAATTGCCCGATGGGGCAGGCGGCTGGCAGCCCGCCGCGGAAGGCAGAGCCGTGCGCCAGGAGTATACCTATCAGAATGGCGCATGGCAGCAGCCCACTTTTCGCATCAAACTGTCTAACCATGCCACGCGGCGGCTCTATTGCATGGCCTTTGACCTGACCGAAACCTGGGGCGTCTATACGTTGCTGCCCGGCGGCGGGGTCTGGCTGGGTCCGGGTGAGGAGACCTGGGCCAATGCCGGGGAACCGTTCTATGGGTCGGTGCCCGATGAACTGTGGAACGCGGGCA
>JBBDIO010000223.1:10714-14790 GCA_040880365.1 Litorilinea sp. | reverse complement strand
CACCGCGTCCGAAGTCGCCGATCTCATGGCCGCCTGGCAACAGCTGCGCCCCTTTACCGATGTGCTGCCCGCGCTGCCCACCCTGCAACAGAAATTTCAACTGGTCGTGCTATCCAATGGCGAGCCGGAATTCCTGGATCATCTGGTGCGCAACCAGGTAGAGTGGGCCTTCGACAATGTGATTTCGGTCTCGACCGTGGGCGCGTTCAAACCCCATCCCGCAGTCTATCGGCGCGCCGCGACCCTGCTGGGGCTGGAAGTGGGCGAATGTCTGATGGTGTCGTCCAACTCGTTCGATGTGGTGGGCGCGCGGGCGTGTGGATTCCGCGCCGCCTATGTGAACCGCTATCGCCTGCCCTACGAAGATACGCCCTATCTGCCCGATGTGGAGACCCGCAACTTTGGCGAGTTGGCGCAAACGCTGGTGGATGGAGATTAGCGACAGGGGGCAAGGCAGAGGGACGGGTGACAGAACACAGGCGCGCAATCTCTTCCTGTTTTCCGTCACCCCGCGGCGCAGAGCCGGATCAAGTTCAAATGATGCGGGTATTGAATGCGCACGCGCTACCCTTGTACGGCGCGCAACATCCCCTGCATATAGCCCAGTGTATGGCCCCACGAACCCCAATAGCCCTCGCCCACGGTGAGGCGCGCAAAGTGGTCGGGTACAATCGGCCCTTTATAGCCGACTTCCAGATAGGTTTTGAACGCCGACAGCATGTCCACATCCCCGTCGTCGAGAAAGGCTTCCTGGAAATCGTGGGCTGTGCCCTGGATGTTGCGAAAGTGTACGTTGAAAATTTTGTTTCGGCTGCCAAAATAGCGAATCGCCTCGATGACATCTTCACCCATTTCGGCGATGGTGCCCTGGCAGAAGTTCAACCCATTGGCCGGGCTGGGCACCATTTCGACCAGCCGCTTGTAGGCCGCGATGCTGCGCAGAATGCGCGGATCGCCCGCGATGTTGGGCACAGGCGGATCGTGGGGATGGCACGCCATGCCCACGCCGGCTTCCTCGGCAATGGGGATCACGCGCTCCAGAAAATATTGGAAACGGTCCCACATTTCTTCTTCGGGCACGTCGCCGGCTTCGGTCAGGGGCGGCTGGGGCAAGTCGGCATGGCGATAGGCGGTCACCTGCGCCCCGCCGCGGCCCAGGGCCTGGCGTTCGGTGCGCCACACACCGGTGAGGGTGAAGCCATAGTTGATGAACTTGACGCCAAGTTTGCCTACATGGCGGATGGATTGGCCGATCTTGTCGATCTGCGCGTCGCGGCCCGGCCCGGCAAGCAGAATCTGGTCCTGGGCGTGGGCATAGGACATGGCGCGCGCGGGGTTCTGGCGAATGCCCGGCGTGCCAATAATGTTGTTGAAGCCCACAACCTCCAGTCCCGCGCGTTCGACCTGCTCTTTTAATTGAGCTAACTCCTCATATCCCCAGATTCCCTGGGCGTTCAGCGGCGGCCCAAAGGGGATCACTGCGTCCACGCCGATCTGTTTCAAAAAGGTCAGATTTGCCTCGGTGGCGGCAATTTGATGGGCAATATACATGTGCGTTCGATCCTGTTCCAGTCGGTGATGGCGGCCTGGGCTTGCGTGCCCCAGATTTGGGTGTTCTAAGTCTGAGTGGCCTGGGTTTGAGTACTATCTTCCACATCGTGATAGTAGGCGCGCAGGCGCGCCAATTCTTGCTTCAATTCCATCTCGATTTCAGCAAACGCTGGATCGGCGTAGCGATTGTGCAGTTCGTGGGGATCGGCATCCAGGTCAAACAGCTCCCAATAGTCACCCTCGCCATAATATTCGATGAGCTTGTAGCGCTGCGTGCGGACGCCGCGGTGCGGTCCCACGCGATGGGGCGTGAAATAGCGATAGGGTTCGGCCATGGCTTCATCGCCCTTACCGGCCAGCATCCAGGAGTCCTCATAGTAGGCATAGTAGACGGATTGCCGCCAATCGGGGGGCACATTGCCCTCTAGCAGCGGGCGCAAACTGACGCCCTGCACCGTCGCGGGCTGCTCGACGCCGGCATAGTCCAGAATAGTAGGCGCAAAGTCGATGTTCATGGTTAGCGCCTGGACCACATGCCCGGATACGCCCCGGCGCGGATAGCGCGCGACCAGAGGGATTCGCATGGCAGGCTCATACATAAAGCGTTTGTCATACCAACCATGCTCACCCAGAAAATAGCCGTGGTCCGAGGTGTAAATCACCAGCGTGTCCTGGGTCAGACCTTCAGCATCCAGATAATCCAGAACTCGGCCCAGGTTTTCATCCACGCTCACCAGGGTACGCATGCGATCTTTCATAAAGCGTTGAAAGATCCAACGCTTGGCGGCAGCCGCGTCCAGGTCGGGAGGCAGATCGGCATAGTCACCCGCCAGGCTCAATTCCAGACGCATATCTTCGGCGCCCTGGGCAATCGTGCGCGTTGCATAGTCGTCATGGAAGGTCGGGGGTTCGGGAATTTCCAGATCCTCAAACAGATGGGCATGGCGCGGTGCGGGCGTAAACGGACGATGGGGCGCTTTGAACTGATAGACCAGGCAGAAGGGACGCGCACGGTCGCGTTTTTCCAGCACATCGAGCGCGAGATCGCCGGTGATGTCGGTGGCGTAGCCCTGCTTCTGAATGCGACTCCCATTTTCAATAAAGACGGGATCAAAATATTCGCCCTGGCCTGGATGTATGGCCCAATAGTCAAAGCCGCGTGGGTCTTGGCGGATGTGATACTTGCCCACCAGCGCGGTTTGATAGCCTGCCTTCTGCAACAACTCGGGAAACGTGGGCACATTGGGGTCCAGCTCTTCTACGGCGTCGATCTGCTCGGAATTGCCGCGAATCCCATGCACATGGGAAAACGCGCCGGTTAAGACGGTTGCCCGCGACGGCGCACACAGGGCATTGGTGGCAAAGCAGTTGGCAAACAGCGTGCCCTCATTCGCAAGCCGATCCATATTGGGCGTAGCAAAGAGGCTGTCACCGTAGCAGCTCATTTCGCGCACAGTCTGGTCATCGGTCATGACAAAGAGAATGTTGGGTGGGTGGGACGGCATGGCAAATCCTCCGCCGAAATGGATGGAACGTTGGGTAGATTGAAACATACACAATGCCGCACGACAGCAGGCATGTGTAAATCGCCTGCAAAAATGGCCTAGGGCAGATGACTGTTGTCGCCCAGGCGCGCATAGCTCACCTGGGATGGGGAGGCGGGCACATAGCCCATGCGCCGGGAGATTTCTTCGGCAGCCAATACCAGCCGTCGCGCCAGGTCGGGCCGCCGGCTGTTTAGAATTTCGGGGTCTGCGCCCGAAATACTGCTCGCGGCGACCACCCGACCCTGGGCGTCCAGGATAGGTGCGCCCATGCAAAAGATGTTGGGGTTATTTTCGCCCGCATCGGTGGCATAGCCGCGCTGGCGAGTTTGCGCGAGTTCAGCCTCCAGCACACCGCGGTCCGTAATCGTAGACGGCGACATAGCAGGCAAACCCAGTCGATCCAGAATATCGGCGGTAGTTGCGGGCGGGAAAAAGGCAAGCATGGCCTTGCCGACCGCGGTGCAGTGATAGGGAAAACGATCGCCCACTGCGCTGCGCGCCAATAGGCGGCGGGGAGACTCCAGCGCATAGATGTAGAGAATCTGGTCACCGTCGGGAATGGTCAGATAGACCGACTCGCGGCAGGCATCGGCCAATTCGCGCAGCAGGGGCGCAGACCGGTCGCGGATCTCCACATTTACGCGCACCGCGGGGGACAGCCCAATCAGCGCCGGGCCGAGCGCATAGTGATCCGAATCGACCTTTTCCAGCAGATTGCGGGAATGGAGCGTTTTGAGCAGATTGTGCGTGGTGCTGCGCGGAAGCCCCAGGCGTCGGCTAATTTCGGCCAAAGAAAGCCGTGGCTCATGCGCCGTGAAGACCTCCAGAACATCAATTGCCTTGAGAACAGAACCAATCATTGAGACTCGCTTTTGAAGGAAGACCGCCTGTGACAAGTGATCGTCCTGCAATAGGCCCGCCATACCGGGGCAAAGCCTGTTGCAGGACACTGTGATTTCAGGACACTGTGATTTCAGG
>JBBDIO010000223.1:0-10614 GCA_040880365.1 Litorilinea sp. | reverse complement strand
CAGGACACTGTGATTTCAGGACACTGTGATTTCAGGGCCGGCAAAGTTCGCCAGCCGCATCAAACCGGCTTAGGTAGGTTCTTTGTCCAGTACCTGTTGCAGTATCTCGTGGGTTTCTTCCACACCCTGATCAAATTCAACCTGACCTGTCCAGATGCGCTCCAGATTTTGCACCAGTTCATCGTTAAATTCGGTGGTGCGTGCATTGGCCGGGAAGTTGCGCGGGCCGGGGCCATCGGGGAAGTGTTCCCGGTGCAGGCCAAAGACAGGATGGAAGTCGTTGAGTTCCGGGCTTTCCCAGACATCATTGCGACAGCCGGGGCTGCCCGCGCCCGCCAATACGTGGAGGACTCCGTCTTCCTGGCTACAGAAAAAGGCCACAACGTCGAACGCCTCATAAGGATTGCTCGAGTTCTGGGTCACACAGAAATTGGCGGCAGAGAGGGCCGACGCGCGCTCGCCGGTAGGCCCGATAGGTGCCACGGTGACATCCCAACGGCTCGCCATATCTTCCACTTGCGATAGTTCGCTGGCATCGCCAGTGGTGGCATTGTAGCACGCCACGTTGCCGCCGATAAATCCGCCGCGAATTTCGCCGCCAGGATTGCATAGACAGGGATCGACTTCGTAGGTGTTACGCAGATCATAGAGCCACTGCAAACCCTGAACCGAGCCTTCTTCAAGCAGCAGAGATTGGGTGCCGTCGGCGTTGATGAGGTCACCGCCAAACATGCGCAGGGCCTGAATCACATGGGTATCGCTGGTGGTGGTGCGGAAGCCCCACACCTCGGGCGCGTTGGTAATTTCCTGCGCGCCCGACACCAGATCGTCGAGCGTCCAGTCGGGATTGGGCAGCGCGACCCCAGCTTCTTCGTACAAATCCACGTTGTAGTAGAAGGTGGCTGTGCTGTAATTGCCGTGATTGGGGAGTGCATAGAGGTTGCCGTCGAAGGTGACGGCATTGAGGACCGCCTGCCAGTAGACGCTGGTGTCAAAAGTCTTGGCTTCTATGATGTCGTTGAGGGGCAGCGGTACGCCTTTGCGTACAAACTCCAAAGCCGTGTGCACACCCGTCCAGGCGACATCGCCAATGGTCGCCGAAGCCGCCATTGCGTAGACCTTGGGCCACATTTCATTGCCCGGAATCTCATCAATATGCAGTGTGACACCAGGATGCTGTTCTTCGAACAGGGGCACGCGCGATTTGTGCCAATCGGCATGTGCGCCCAGGCGGCTGTGGAAAACCAGTTCAATGGGTTCGCTGCTGGGGGCCGCGCTTTCGCCTGCCTCGGTCGCTGTGCCCGGTGCGGCCTGGGGCGCGACACATGCGGCGAGCAAAGCACCCGCGGCAAGAGAAGAAGATCCAATCAAGAACTGTCTGCGCGATAGTACACGGTTTTGCATGAGGTTTCTCCTTTGAAAGAAATAGAACGGGCAGAAATAGAAATCGACATAGCTGACAGAAACTTTGGAAATCTAAAGGGGAGCAAGGTGCACAAGACAGTGATTGGGTCGACATTGGGTCGACACAACAGCCTATAAAAAACCGGCATCTCAGGGCCGCATGGGGCTGCCATCGGGCAGGCGCGCGCGCGTCCATTCCGCCACGTTATCCTGGGGCGGATACTTGGCGGCTAATGCCTCATCCAGATCGATGCCCAATCCGGGCTGCTGATTGGCATACATGTAGCCGTTGCGTACTTCCGGCAATCCGGGAAACATCTCATAGAAGACCTCATCAAAGCGACACCATTCCTGAATGCCGAAGTTGGGCGCCCATAGATCGAGATGCAGATTGGCCGCATGGCCCACCGGCGAAACGTCCGCCGGACCGTGCCACGCCGTGCGTACGCCGTACATATTGGCAAAGAGGACGACATCACGCGCGGGCGTGATCCCGCCCATCATGCTGATGTGCATACGTACAAAGTCGATGAGCCGGTTGGCGATAAGCGGCTGCCACTCGCGCGGATTACTGAACAGCTCGCCCATTGCCAGGGGCGTGGCGCACTGCTGGCGAATATTGGCAAACCACTCAATATCTTCGGGCGCCAAGGCATCTTCCAGAAAAAAGAGCTTGAAGCGCTCCATCTCTTTGGCGAAGTTCACGGCTTCAATCGGTTTCAAGCGCTCGTGGATGTCATGCAACAGTTCGATTTCGGGTCCGACTGCCGTGCGGATATGCTCCATGGTCGCCAACGCGGTCCGCATATAGTGGCGGGGATCGTAGTAGAAGCCGTCGGGCGCGCCTTCGGGGCGGACATCTTTTGCGCCCTGACCGCCATACCCGCCGGCCTGGATGCGGACATAGCGATAGCCTTGCTCCATATAGGCGCGCACCTGGTCTTCAACTTCCTGGGGACTATTCCCATTGGCATGTACATAGACGGCGGCCCCTTCGCGACACTTGCCGCCCAGCAGCGCATAGACGGGCTTGTTTGCCATTTTGCCCAGAATATCCCACAGGGCCATATCAATGCCGGAGATGGCATTGTTTAACACCGGCCCATTGCGCCAATAGCCATGCACCATTGCCATACGAAAGTGTTCTTCGATACATGTCACATCGCGACCGATGACAAAGGGTCGAAGATGTTTCTCGATTGCGGCCTGGACGGCAAAACAGCGCCGGTTAAAGGACGCGCAGCCCAGTCCATACAGCCCCGGTTCCGAGGTCAACACCTTGACCACGACCAGGCGCGCCCGCCCCGGCTGGGTAATAACAACCTGTACATCACGAATAGTCACGACACTGGACACAGGTGTTCTCCTTCTGAGTGGGGTTTAAACTGATAGTCCTGTTCCATAGGGAGTCCTGGATGTCATTCCATAATACGGAATGGTATCTTGCAATTCTGGATACTGTGCCACAGGTGCAATTTCATGTCAACCCGATAATTCCTAGATCATCTGGGGCGCAAGCAGGTGGAATGGGCCTTCGACGATGTGATTTCGGTCTCGACCGTGGGCGCGTTCAAGCCCGATCCCACGGTCTATCGGCGCGCCGCGACCCTGCCGGGGCTGGAAATGGGCGAATGCCTAATCGTGTCGTACAACTTGTTCGATGGGGTAGGCGCAGTGGTGGGCGAGCGGGCGCAAATGCAGGTGGATGGGGATTGGCGACGGACACCCGGGAAACGGGATAGGGGAAAGGGGGACGGGTGACAGAACACAGGCGAGCATACTCTTCCTGTTTTCCGTCACCCGACACGCGAAAAACGATATACGATTTTAGAATTCTGCGGTGATTAGAATTCTTCAGCGTTACTTGGTTTGGCGCGCAAAAGCCGGGCTGAATTCGCGAGAATGCCCAGGTCGGGTAACGATTGCGCCGCCGCGGCCGCGATAGGCGGGAGAAAGCCAAAGGCGGCCAACGATAACCCCACCAGATTGTAGACCACTGTGAACCCCAGATTCATGCGCACCACGCCCATAGTCCGTTGGGCAATGTGCAGAGCGTGGGGAACCAGGGTCCAGTCATTGCGCATGATCGCGATATGGGCGGATTCCAATGCAATATCGGTGCCTGCTGCGCCCATGGCCATCCCAATATCGGCCTGGGCCAGTGCCGGTGCATCGTTGACACCGTCGCCCACCATCACAACCGTATGCCCGGCGGCCTGATATTCCTTCACCACTGCAATCTTGTCTTCGGGCAAAAGCTGGGACCGATAGCTTATCCCCAGGCGTGCCGCCAGCGTGGCCGCAGTCGTCTGATTATCGCCGGTTAACAGTTCAATCTGACTGATCCCCAACTTGCGCACACGCGCCAGGGCGCGGGGCACTTCGGCGCGCATGGTATCAGTCGCCGCCAGGATCCCCATTAGCTCATCGTTGCGCGCCACAAAGAGCAGCGTTTTGCCCGCCTGCTCCAACTCTGCCGCCAGGGGCAGATTTTCGGCCGCGCGAATGAGGCGCGAATTACCAACGGCAATCTGGACGCCATCCACCTGGGCGCGTACGCCCATACCCGGCACCGCGACAAACATTTCGGGCACGCCGAGTGCAAGCCCCCGCGCGCGGGCAGCCTCGCGCACGGCTTCGGCCAGCGGATGTTCGGAATCGCGCTCTACGGATGCGGCAACCCGCAGCAGATCCATATCGCTGCCGCCGTTCAGAGCAATCACATCGGTTAACTCAGGTTTCCCCCATGTGAGCGTGCCGGTTTTGTCAATCAAAAGCACATCGGCGCGCGCCAGCGACTCCAGATACTTACCGCCTTTGATAAGCAGTCCTTGTTTTGCCCCCGCACCCACAGATGCCAGCAGCGCAATCGGTGTCGCCAGGGCAAATGAACACGAACACGCCACAAGTAAGACAGCCGCGGTCGCCAGCGAATCGCGGCTGATGGCGAATGTGAGCAGAGCAATGGCGATCACCACGGGCAGATAATAACTGCTGACCTTGTCGGCAATGCGCTGGACCTGTGCCCGATGCGCTTCGGCCTCTTCCACCATGCGCACGACACGGCCAAATGTCGTATCTGCACCCGTGCGCTCGGTCTGGATGCGCAAACTGCCCAGTCGGGCCAAAGTCGCCGCGAAAACCTGGTCGCCGATGGCGATCTCGACTGGCATGGATTCCCCCGTAATGGCAGCCTGATCCACTGTCGCCGTGCCCGCCAGCACGATCCCATCAATGGGGATTTTCTCGCCAGGCCGAACAATGACCGTATCGCCCGGCACAACCTGGCCAATCGCCAACTCCTCGACATGCCCATCCCGCTCGACACGCGCAACCTGCGGCGCCATTGCCATCAAGTCCTTGACGGCACGCCGGGAACTCTGCGCGGTGAAATTTTCGGCATAGTCGCCCATGCGCATGAAGAAGACCACCACCGCCGCCGTAGTCCATTCGCCAACGACCAGCGCCGCCAACATGCCAACCGTCATGAGCGTATGGGCCGTGATCTGGCGGTTGAGCGCGGCGCGGCCTACGTTGCGCAGAATCGGCCAGCCGCTGATGATAACCAGGATCGCGCCCAGCCAAAACGGCACGCGCTGCGTAAGCTGTTCAAAAAGTCCCAGCCATTCGCCCGCAATGACAATCAGCAAAACGCCCCCAAAGACCAGCGCCAGCAAACTTGCCACGCGGCGGGAAAACTGCCCAAAGCCCGCTGTGTCGTGCTCGGCGTGGACATCCGGCTCGGCGTCCGGGCTACTGAGTGTATAGCCTGCACGCGCCACGGCCTGGCGCAACATATCGACCGCAGTCACCGCAGGATTCAGTTGCACGATGGCTTTTTCCGCCGTCAGCAAAACCTGCACCGACTCCACGCCCTCCACATCGACAAGCGCCCGATTCACATGGCGGGCGCATTCGGCACAGTCCATGCCACCAATGCGAAATTCGCGTGTCTCAATTAAAGGCTCTGCCGATGCGAATACGCTGGCATTTACGCTGGATTGATTCCCGGGCAGACTAGACATGCGCACGCGCCTGCGGTTGCCAATGCATGGATGCACCGGTATCCTGCGCCTCGTAGTTAACACACTCCTCTACGCCCTTTGCCACATGCAGCAATATTTCTTCGGCAAGCCTCAACAATTCAAGCACGCGGGGACTGCTGAGTTGATAGAACATATAGCGTCCCTCCGGTTGGGCAATCACCAGCCCACAATCGCGCAGACAGCTCAGGTGGTTAGATACATTCGATTGGGACAGGCCGGTCGTGCGCACAATCTCGCTCACGGAACAAGGCCGCTGCCGCAAGACCAACAGAATGGATAGACGTGAGGGATCGGAAAAGCCGCGAAAAAATTTGGCCTGTAGTTGTACGGCAAATTGTTCTGGCACCTGCTCGGAAAGTTGCTCTGGCGTATCGGTTGTTCTCATACTGAATCTCTTTTCATTATAGGGCCACATATCATTATGCAATGATATGATACTATATGCAGGCTGCTGTCCTGTCAACCGCAGCCGGATGTCGGCCCTCTCTGCCCGGATTCTCACCAACCGCCCACAGGGTTCCTCTGCCCCTGCGAAGCTACGCCCTGTCTGCCCCATGTGGAGACCCGCAACTCTGGCGCGCGGACGCAACCAAAAGCAGCAGCGGCACCCGGGGGAGGATGCCGCTGCTGGCAGGAGTAATATGCGCTTTGCGTGCTATCGTCAAGGTTCCCTACTTGCCCACCCGTCCTAGTCTAGGCTGAGCTGATAGGTTCCCATGTCGCCGGCATAGCCGCGGGCGACGATGGTGTAGCGACCACTGGTCGGCAAGGCGTTGAGATAGATGCGAGAGTTCAGATTACCCGCCCCGTCATCATCCCAGGCAATGCGATGGCCGTTGGGGTCCAACAGTTCCAGATAGGTGTCCATGCTGTCACTGCGCATGATGATCTCCACCCATTCACCGCGGGAACCGTAGAAGGTCCAGTGCGAGCCTTCGCTGCAAGTCACCGACCCCGATACCCGGGAGCCATAGCCGATTTGGCGACCGTCGGTGCAGGTCACAGCCGGCGGCCACGGCGCGCCCACCCGCTGGAAGTCCATCCCATAGTGCCCCGTAGCCCCACTGTAGCCCCGGGCCACAACCGTGAAGTTGCCCGTCGACGGCAGCCGGCACGCCGCGATATAAGCATCGTAGTTACCGCCGCTGTCGTCATCCCAGCAGATGAGCGACCCGTTTGGGCTGTATACTTCCAGATAGGTATCGAACTGACTGCTGTTCATGCGCACGGCAACTGTTTCGCCGGCGACGCCTTGGAAATACCAGTTATCACCGTGGCTGGTTGTGACGATGTTATAAATCTGGTCACCATACGAAATCGTCTGATACGATTGGGCCTGTGCGGGCTGGACCAACACCAGACTAAAGAGCGTGATGAGCAACAGACCCACCGCCAGACGCCAGCGGGTATGCGCTTCGTGCGCCGTCCGCGTCTGCTCATCTTCGTTTTGTGTGTGCGAATTCACTACGTGCGAATTCACTACGTGTGTATTCAGTGTGTGCATACTCATGGTTTCTTCCTCCTCTGGAAGCCGGGTTGCAAAAACCCGAATACCTGTGTAGATACGTGCAACTGTTGTAGAAAGCTGTTTGCAAAAACGGTTGCAAAAACGGGTTGCAAAAAATAGTGTTGACATGTCCAGGACAAATGCGTACAGTGGTTACATAGTGACACCTCACTTTTCTTTCCGGTCTCGACTTTTCAGTCTTGACTTTCTGAACTCTACTTTCCGAATTGAACCTGTACAGCGGGTACTGCATCACGGGATAGTCGCCGGTTGGCGGTGCCCACTCGGTTAGAGTCTTTGGGCCTGGGTTATCTTGTCCGTGTAGGCACAAGTATGCCGGGCGTGCGCTCCGAATTTGCGGAGCTGCGCGCCGAATCCGCGCCGAGTTCGCGCCGAATAGGCACCGGATTGCCGCCGAATCGGCCGCCCCGCCCGGCAAACACGCAGATTCCGCCAGCCGGGGCAGCCGCACAGTCTGAAAACGGGTCTGGAAACGCAGGCCGGAAACACACCCTGGAAACAAGTTGAGGAGCTGCGCCCATGCAGGAATCGCCCCAGCGGTTTGCCCAATTATTAAGCGACGGCATTCGTCGGGCGCGCATTGTGCAAAACAAGAGCATCCAGGTGCTACAGGATGAGTTGGGCTATGCGCTGGGGCGCGAGGGCGGATCTGCTGTGGAACATTGGCGCAAAGGCCATCTGCCGCCGCGTCTGGCCGATATCGAGGAGTTGGCGCGCCGGCTGGTCCACCAGGGCCGGCTCGACGGCGACTGGCTCCAGGCATTTTTGGAAAGCGCGGCCCACCCCGCACCCGCCGCGCTGCTGGCAGAGTTGACAGGCAGCCCCGCCACACCGCCTGCCGCGTCCCCCTCCCCCCCAACCCATTTACCCACCCCGACAGGCGATCCGTCCTCCACCGGCGCGGCGCACATGCCTGCGGCCCATTTGCCCGATCCTGCGCCCTTGCCGCCACATTCCGTCATGCCCTTGAGCCGAAACCCACTCTTTGTGGGCCGCACGGAGGATCTGCTGGCCGTGGCCCAGGCCCTGAATGGCGGGCGCGCCGCGGCTGTCAACCAGATTCGCAGTTCCGCCGCTACCGGCATGGGGGGCATCGGCAAGACTCAACTGGCGTGTGAGTTTGTCCACCGCTACGGACAGTTTTTCGCCGGTGGCGTCTTTTGGCTCAGTTTTGAAAATGGGGAAGCCATCGCAGGGCAGGTCGCGGCGTGCGGCGGCACCGGCGGGCTGGATCTGCGCCCCGATTTCCACACATTGCCGCTGGTGGAGCAGGTGCGCCATGTGCAGGCGGCATGGCAGGATCCCATCCCCCGCCTGCTGGTCTTTGACAACTGTGAAGACCCCGCGCTCTTTGCGCGTTGGCGACCGACCACCGGGGGCTGTGCGCTGTTGGTCACCAGCCGGCGCGGCGAATGGGAACCCGCACTCGACCTGACGGTCCTGACGCTGGATGTGCTGCCCCGCGCCCAGAGCATCGCGCTTTTGCACAGCCATTGCCCCACTGCCGCCCCCGATATACTGGACCGCATTGCCCAGGAGTTGGGCGATTTGCCGCTGGCGCTGCATCTGGCGGGCAGCTATCTCTATCGCTATCGCCGCGCCGTCTTCCCCGCCCAATATCTGGCCCAATTGGAGGCGCGCGCGGCCCTCGCCCACCCCTCGCTGGCAGGCACAGGCATTTCGCCCACCGGCCACGCCCAGCACGTCGCCGACACCTTTGCCCTGAGTTATGCCCGTCTGGACCCCACGCAGCCCGCCGACGAACTGGCCCAACGCCTGTTGCACCACATGGCCCACTTTGCCCCCGGCGAACCAATCTGGTATGCCACCCTGGTGCGCACGCTGGAACTGGACCCCGACGACCCCAACCACGCGCTGGATGCCGAAGCCGCATTTTCGCGTCTCATCGAGTTAGGTTTGATCCAGGTGGAAGGCCATACCGGCATGCGCATCCACCGCCTGGTCGCGGCGTTTGCCCAGGAAGCCAACCGCGCGCAGGCGCATGACGCCCAACGCGCCGTGGAAAACACGGTCTATGCCGCTCTGCGCCAGGCCAACGCCGAAGGCCAGCCGCGCACGCTGTTGCCGGGGCGCGTGCATATGCAGAGTGTGATTGCCCGTGCCGCGCAGACTGACCCCGTATGGGGCGCGCAACTTTGTATGGCAATGGGGCGACATCTTGCCCTGACCGGCGATTACAACGGGGCGCGCCACTACTATGCCCAGGCATTAACCATTCGCCAGACAGAATTGGGCGCAACCCATCCCGACACAGCCGCCAGCCATACCGATTTGGGCTATATCCTGCGCGATCTGGGCGATATGAGCGGCGCGCAACTGCATCTGGAGACGGCCCTGGCGGTGCGTCTGGCCGTGCTGGGCGAAGATCACATCGACACCGCCGATACGCTGAGTGAGTTGGGGACCATTTATTCAATGCGAGGAAAGAGCCAGGACGCGGCCGCAACCTTTCGCCGCGCGCTGGCGATCTGCGCGCGGCTGCCCGAATCCGATCGACCCATCGCAGCGGAAATCGCCAATAACCTGGGCATCTGTCTCATCGACAATCTGGAAGAGCCACAGCAGGCCGAACCCTATTTTCAGATGGCGCTGGCTGTACGCCGCCAAAAGCTGGGCGAAACCCATCCCTATACGGCGCTCAGCTATCACAACATGGGCTATCTGCTGGAAAAGTTGGGGAAAATCGAAGAATCGGCGCAGATGTATCGCCAGGCTTTGACCATTCGCCAAAGTGTGCTGGGCGAAAAACACCCCAGCACCACTCACACTCAGATCATGTTGGGCGCGATTCTACACCAGGGCGGCGACACCGCAACCGCGGTCGAATTGCTAAACGCTGCGCTGGCGACCAGTCGGGACATTCTGGGCGAAACCCATTTAATCACCGCCGCTTGCTACAGCAGCCTGGGACGGCTGCATCTGGATCAGGCCGCGGCGCACGCGGCGGTCGCCTGTTACCAGGCCGCGCTGGCCGCGCGCACTCAAATCTACGCCGAAGAAAATCTCTCCATCGCGCGCACGCGCCATGAGCTAGGGCTGGCGCTCCACGCGATGGGGGAGCACGCCGCAGCCCAGGCCGAATTTGCCCAGGCTGCGGCTATCCGCGCCCGTCTGCTGGGTTCTACTCACCCCACAACCCAGGCTAGCGCACAATATGCCGAACGCATAACGAATCACCTACTCTCGCCTAAAACCTAGCGCCCACCGGGCGATCCGCCTGATTCACGCCTAAAGGTCGAGCCGCCGGCCAGGCCGCCCGAAGCCTGATAGGATTCCACAACCTCATAAACCGGGCCATCATCATCCACCTGATAGGTCGTAAATTCGCACACAAAGTGCCCAACAATACGAGGTGATGAATCTGGCGGCAACCAAAAGATAGCATTGAGCAGAGCAATCAATGCCTCGACAGCCACAGATGAAGGTTTCCATACGGGCGGGACCTGATCTATGTCCAATCGCCCTCTGATATAGGGTAGCAACTGTTCACTCGAGTCGGTGTCCGAATATTCAACCTCCAGTATGCCCTCAAACATAGGGTTCGTACTGCCCTCAACAGGGCGCAAATCCGTTATAGAGGAATACCGCATTTTAATATCTTCCAATAGACCACTT
>JBBDIO010000222.1:0-14926 GCA_040880365.1 Litorilinea sp. | reverse complement strand
CGCTGACGGTGATCTCCACCTGGCCCGGCAGCCCCAGGCGCACATGGGCATCGGTGACGCCGGCATGGTTCAGGATCTGCTCGCGCACGGCCTCGGGACGCAGCCAGAGAATATTCCAGCCCTGGATATCGAGCTGGGCGTGCAGTTCGGGCGCATCCAGATAGGTTGTGTTTTCGAAGCGAATATCTTCGGCATAGACAAACCAGTCGTCCTGGGTATGGATGCTGTAGAGTGCGGTGATGACACCGGCCAGGAGCAATGCGCTGGCGAGTTTGCTCAGATGCCAGGTGCTGGTGCGCAGATGGGTGAGCAGATGCTTGCCGCTGGAAACGCGTGTAGGCAGATCGACCCGTCCCAAGGCCGATTCAAACCGGCGCATACCGCGACTGATGCCGCGTTTGCGCCCGGCGCGTCGATGCGGTCCCGGCGGGATGGGCAAGGGCTCGGCGCGGTTTGCCCCGGCATATTGTTTTTTCTGGCGTGCTTGGCTCCGTGTTTGGCTATGTGCTTCTGCCATGACAGTTCTCGTTTCGCTCAGCGGCTTGTGCGATTATGACTGCGTTCGTCGTAGCGTTCCACTGCCAATTGCACCAGACGGTGGACCAATTCGGGATAGGCAATGCCCGATGCTTCCCAGAGTTTGGGATACATGCTGTTGCGGGTGAAGCCGGGCATGGTATTGATCTCGTTGAGATAAAACTCGCCGGTCGCGCTGTTCATGAGAAAATCGACGCGCGCCAGCCCTTCGGCATCCAGCGCACGAAACGCAGCCAGCGCCATTTCCTGCACCTGGCGCACCTGGTCGGCCTCCAACTCGGCAGGAATCACCAGACGGCTGGAATCGTCCAGATATTTCGCTTCGTAATCGTAAAACTCGTGGCCCGGAATCACCTCGCCGGGGATGCTGGCAATCGGCGCATGGTTGCCCAGCACGCTCACCTCGATTTCGCGGGCGTGGGGAATTGCCGCTTCGACCAGGATTTTGCGGTCATAGTCCGCCGCGAGATCGATGGCGGCGATCAGTTCGGGGCGATTGCGCGCCTTGCTCACACCGATGCTGCTGCCCAGATTGGCGGGCTTTACAAAGACGGGGTAGCCGAAGCGCGCCTCCACCTGGGCACAAATGTCATCTGTGTTGTGTGAGGCGTTGTGTGGTAGATTGTCCGCCGCATTGTCAATAGTTGCCCCGTTGCGCCACTGGCTGCGCTGGATCAGATGGCTGGGCGCCTGCAAAATGCCCTCGGCGGCCAGCAGACGTTTGGCAATCGCTTTGTCCATAGCCACTGCGCTGGTGAGCACACCGCAGCCCACATAGGGCAGGTTCGCCATTTCCAGCAGCCCCTGGATGGTGCCGTCTTCGCCAAAAGGGCCGTGCAACACGGGGAAAATAACGTCAATCGCGGCCAGCGTTTGCGCGTCTTCCTGGTAGCGCGGCAGCAGATCCCAGCCCCCGGCGTGCGCTTCGATACCGGGGGTTTCCTGGGCGGCGCGGGCCGCGCTTTCGTTGGTCAATTGGGCAAGCGGATCGCTGCCGGTGAGCCAACGCCCGGTTGGGCTGATGCCGATGGGCACGACGGTATAGCCTGCTTCGCGCAGCGCCTGGATCACATTTTGCGCACTGGCGAGCGAAACTTCGTGCTCGCTGCTACGTCCGCCCAGGATCACGCCGATGCGCAGATTGCGCGCCGCGTCGCTTTGCGAATTGTCTGTCTGGGTATTTTCAACCCTCGTTGTTTCTGCTGTCATGGGCAATCTACTGTCCGATTCATGCGTTCTTTATGCGTTCCATTCTCCCAGCCGCTGCTCTTCGGGGATGAGTTCGATGCCAAAGGCGGTGGCGACGGTGGCGCGGATGTGTTCAATCAGGCGCATCACATCGGCGGCGGTAGCCGAATCGCCCGCCGCGCCTGCCGGGGTATCCGAGTCGGGGCCAGTGTCACCTTTGGGATTGATAATAAAATTGGCGTGCTGGGGGCTGACAACCAGCGCACCCAGTTGATAGCCTTTCAGCCCCGCGGCTTCGATGAGCCGTCCGGCATAGTCGCCGGGTGGATTCATGAAGGTGCTGCCCAGGCTCGGCTCCACGGGCTGGGTGCGGCGGCGATGCGCCAGATAGCTTTCGGCGCGCGCGTCGATGGCCGCGCGGTCGCCCAGGGGGAGCCGGAAGTTTGCGCCCAACACGACGGGACCAAAGCCCGCCTGCACAATCCCCGGCTGTTTGAGCGTGCTGTGACGATAGGTGTAGTTGAAATCTGCCCCAGTCAATTCGCAGACTTCGCCGTCGGTGGCGGAAGGCGTATGCTCGTCTCTGGTAGTGTCTGCCGCGGTAAGAACCTGGGCATAGGCGAGCGTGTCTTTGAGCTCGCCGCCGTGCGCGCCGGCATTGCCCACGACCGCGCCGCCTACGGTGCCGGGCACGCTCACCGCCCATTCCAGGCCGGTGAGACCCGCGCGCACACTGCGCCGGGCCGCGCCTGCCATAGCCGCGCCGCTTTCGGCAAAGAGATAGGGCCGCGTATCCTGAGGATAATCGCAACAGGGCGCGTCGTCGATGCGCACCTGGCGACAGCGGTTGTGAATGACCAGCCCGCGAATGCCGGCATCGGCGACCAGAATGTTGCTGCCGCCGCCCAGAATGTAGTAGGGCAGGTGGATGGCCCGTGCCCAGCGCACCAGTTTGAGCAGTTGGTGCGGATGGTTCACGGTGGCAAACCACTGGGCAGGACCGCCGACGCGGATGCTCGTATAGGGCGCGAGACGGACCAGGGCGCGGATCTCGATATCCAGACCTGTCGGCAGTGGCGGGAGCGTCGCGTGGGTAGCGATGCGGGTATCGGTGGGCGTGTCGGTGTGGGTGCCAGTGCGGGTGGGGTTCAATAGGGCGTTCATTGTGCCCCGTCCTGTTCGGGTGTGTGCGCGGCCAGATGTGCCAGGAGCCGCTGCCCTACCTGGTTGCCGTCGCCCGCGCTCAGGGTGATGACCAC
The DNA here is from genome assembly GCA_040880365.1 of Litorilinea sp. GTDB lineage: Bacteria > Chloroflexota > Anaerolineae > Caldilineales > Caldilineaceae > JBBDIO01. The sequence continues at coordinate 11,942 of JBBDIO010000222.1, read as the reverse complement.
GGCCCCGGGTTGCACGGTTGCCAAAAGGCGCGCGGTGGTGGCATCCAGCGTGCCCGTATATTCCATGTGCGGATGGTGGGCGCGCGCCACAATCTGGCGGGCGTGGACTGTGCCGTCGTCCTGCTCGCGGGCCGGATAAATATCGGTAATCAGCGCATGATCGGCGTTGCTAAAGCTCATTGCCATAGCGTCCAGATATTGGCGGGTGCGGCTGAATGTGTGGGGCTGGAAAACGGCGTGGATTACCCGATCCGGATAGCGGCTGCGGGCTGCGGCCAATGTGGCAGCCACTTCGGTGGGATGATGCCCGTAGTCGTCGATAACGGTAATGCCCTGTGGGGCTTCGCCGATCAGCTCGAAACGCCGGCGGGAGCCGCGATAGCTTGCCAGCGCGGTCAAGGCGGCGGCGGGGGCAATGCCACAAGCCTGGGCCACCGCCAATGCTGCCAAAGCGTTGCGCACATTGTGCAGACCGGGTACTGCCAGCTGCATGTGACCCACCGGCTCACCGGAAACAGTAACCTGCACTGCTCCGTCAGGTGAGGGTCGCGCCTGGATAGTGGCGGCGGTGGCGACCAAAGTGTGGGAGGCCGCAATGTGGGATGTCGCGGGGTGGGTGCCATAGGTGATCCACGACTGGTTGAAATCGGGCCGGTTAAAATCGGCGCGGGCAAGATGTGCTGCGCGCAACGCTTCGGCACCCTCGTCATCGTGACACGAAATGATCTGCCCGTGGGGTTGTACCTGGCCTAGAAAGCGGCGAAAGGCGTCGGTGAAGCTGGCGGCTGTGGGGAAACAGTCGGGGTGATCCCATTCGACATTGGTGACTACGGCGAGCGTGGGATAGAGACCCAGAAACATGTGGTCATATTCATCGGCTTCGATGACAAACCAGGGCGAAGTGCCGGCCGCGGCATTGCCCAGCCCCGGCACTTCTGCGCCAATGATGTAGCCGGGTTGCAGACCGCATTGTTGCAGCACATGGGCGACCATGCCGGTGGTGGTGGTTTTGCCGTGGGTGCCCGCGATGGCGATAGTCTGCCGGTTTGCCAACAGTTCGGGCAGGAAATCGACCCGTTTGACGATGGGGATATCCAATTGCGCGGCGGCGGTCCGTTCCGGGTTTTCGGGTGCGACTGCGCTGCTGATGAGTACCAGATGCGGACGGGTGGCAACAGTAGCATCGAGCAGATTGGCGGCGGCCTGAGTAGGGTAGATGTGTGCGCCCAGCGTTGCGAGGGCTGCCGTCGCGGGTCCAATCTGACGGTCGCTGCCGCTCACCTGCACGCCCAGCTGGAGCAGGACGCGGGCAATGGGGCCGACGCCCGTGCCGCCAATGCCCAGAATGTGGACGCGCAGCGACGCCGGCGACTGGCGCAGCCGGTTTTGCCAGGTCATCGCCTCTGGCGGTGTGCTTGGCGGTGTACCTGCCTGTGTGCTCAGGGTATGCTGTTGCGGCGGCGCGCTCGATTTTGCATCGGACGCCGCAGCTGTGACCGAACGTGGGTCAGTCACGAAACCGTCTCCTCTTCCGAACCGTGTTCCGAACTGTGGTACTTGCGTACCGCTTTCGATAACCGTTGTACTGCTATCCTCAAACCGAAGACGGACCTCTGCGATTGATGAACCGCGAGTCGCGTCTTGTGACGTGTGTGCCGGCAGCCAACCTGCACACGCGTTTCCTGCTACTTATAACCTCTTACGCTAACCTCTTACGCTAACCTCTTACGCGTGGTGCGTTATCCGCGTACTTTTACCAATAATAAAACTGCGACCGGCACTACCCAATAGACCGGGTTATCAAACAGCGCGGGCGGCAGATAGCCTACCAGCGTCTGTGCCCGTTCGGTGAGCGGTGTGGTAAATTCGACAAACTGACTAATCGGATATTCGTAGACATCCTGATAATACCAGAGTGTGCCGGCGACGAGATAGCCGTTGAGCAGACCGATTGCCAGACTGAGCAGCGTCCCCTGGGGTGGGGGGGCAGGCGAGCCGGGAAATGTGAGCGTCCGCCCCGAATAGCTCATGAATACGATGGTGCTAAAGATAATTGTAAAGACAATGCTGAGCAACAAGTTGCTGCCCGCTTCGCCGTCGGTGCCGCCGACGCGCTCGGTGACGCTGTTCAAAAAGCCGGCGAGTTCTGTCTGGAAAAAGCTCAGAATAAATATCGCCACCAGGATAATCAGCGTGCTGCCCAGCTCGCGCACATAGCCGCGCGCCAGGCCGATGAGCGTGACGATGATACCAACGGTGAAAAATATGAGTTCAACTGGTCCCATAGCATCCGTTCTTGGTGTGTGACCTGTTCATCCGTATCTGGCTGGCGGTGGTCAGGGCCAGGCACAGCCTGGCGGTGGTAATGGTCACGACTCTTTGGCCTTGGCATTGTTGATGGTGCTGGCTGCCAGAACCAAAAGCAGCGTGACCATTACCAACAGCGCCATGGGGCCAAGCGAGATGATGCCCCCCCAAATGGTCGCCAATCCGCCCCACAACAGTTCCAGCCCTCCGCGCAAAACGGTGCTCAATCCCAGCCCGCCCGCGGTGATGAGGGTGCCTTCGGGCGAGAAAATTGCAACCAGGCTGGGCAGAAAGGCAATCGCAAAAAACAGCCCGTTGAGCATCCCCAGCACGACGGCCCAGCCGTTGCGTTTGCTGATCTTGTCTGCCACTGCCACATTGGTGAGGGCATAGGTCGCCACAAAAATGCCTACCCACAGCACAAAGAGAAAGGGTTCGCGGGCTTCGGTATCAATGATGGCCGGCGCCTCGGCGAGGGCGGCGAAGGCTTCTTGCTGATTTTCACCAAAACCGCCGGCCTGGGCAAAGGAGAGGGCCGCGCCCCCCAGATTGGCGATGTTCACAACGGTATCGCCGCGTTCCTGCAAAATGAGCCATAAGATAACCGCGACGAGAAACACGATGAGTTCACGACGAACGCCGCGCCGCCATCCCAGCCACCCAAAAAAGCTGAGATAGATGATAAATGAAATGACAATCGATGATTGTCCCGTCATAGTTGCGTGTTACCCACCTGTGGTCGACGGTGTTGGCCGTCGCCGTGAATCTGTTTAACCTGCGCTACTTGTGCAGGCCGGTTTGCCTGTTCGATATGGCCGCAGAGAATATACAGCCCTGTTTTACGGATCGCTTGCCTGTGCCAGTTTGCGCAATTCGGCGGCGATGGCGGCGGCGGCAGCGGGACGGGCCAGCCTGCGGGCGGCATCTGCCATTGCATTGCGACGGTCGGCATCCTGCAACAGTGGCAACGTGGTAGATACCAGGTCGCGGGATAAATCGGCATCGTCGAGAATGACTGCGGCCCCGGCCTGGGCCAGCGTTTGCGCATTGTGGTCTTGGTGGCCGCCCGCAATGGGCAGCGGAACCAGCACGGCAGGCAGGCCGGTGACCGTAAATTCGCCCAGAATACTTGCCCCCGCGCGGGCGACTGTCACATCGGCGGCGGCCAGCGCATCGGGCATGGCTTCGTGTAGATAGTCTACCGCACAGTAGCGTTCTGCCAAAGGCCCCGACGCATCGGGCGCGGTGTCGGGATTCCTCACGTGCGCTGCCACAGGATTCTCGGCAGGGTCCTGGGCCATTGACCAATCGCGTGTGCCCACAATGTGCAAAATGTGGGCGTGGGCTGTGAGTGCATCCAGCGCAGCCCAGGTAGCCCGGTTGATGCTGCGTGCGCCCTGGCTCGCGCCCCAGACCAGCAGCAGCGGCAGCTTGTCGGTGTCGATCCATGTGCGGCGTGATCCGCCACGGTTGAGCGCATCGGCCAGCCGTGTGCGGGCCGCCTGGCGATCCTGGGCGGCGGCGAGCAGCTTGGGGCGCACAGGATAGCCGGTCACGACCGCTTTGCCCTGCGGCCATTCGCCGCCAAAGTGTTGCGCCGCATCTTCGTGGCTCACCGCGACCCGTTGTGCCAGCTTGCTGAGCCAGCGAATGGCCCAACCGGGTGTCATATCGGGCAGATAGATCATGACCGGAATGCCGCGCAGACGACAGGCCACCACCACCGGCACGCAGACATAGCCGCCTGTCACCAGGCACACATCGGCCGGAAACTCGTTCAGAATCGCGAGTGTCTGGCGGACGCCGCCCACCATTTTTCCAATGTTAAACAGCGCTTTGAGCGGATTCACGCCGCGCAATTGGCCGGTGTGAATGCCCCGATAGGCAAGCCCGTGACGTTCGACCAGGGCCTGTTCCATGCCGCCGCTGCTGCCCACCCACAAAAGTTCAGCGTCTCCGTTGTGTGCAGGCCCGCTACTTGCGTCGGGTGGGGCGGCGTTGCCCAAAGATGCGGGCGATGAAGCCCTGGGCGGCGCGGGGTTGTCGTCCCGCATAGCCGCTTCTGGTGGTGCCGGTTGTGCCGAAGGTGGAGGTAGGGGCGGTTGAGTCAAAGGTCCGGCGACTGCCAGTGCCGGATAGACGTGACCCCCAGTCCCGCCACCCGAAATCAAAACGCGCATGTTGTGTCTTTCCAGAGACTGTCTGCCTCCCTGTCGAATCGGTTGCAGCCGATGCCGCAGCCGGTGCCGTGGTGAGGCCCCGGCTGATGCTGAGCAGAATGCCCACCGCGGCCAACATGGTCACCAGCGAACTGCCGCCATAGCTGATAAGCGGCAATGGCTGCCCGGTAGGCGGTGTGATGGATACGGTGACTGCCATGTGCAGCACGGCTTGCAGCGTGATTAGTGTGGTGATGCCGGTGGCGAGAATTGCGCCGAAATTGTCGGGCGCGCGCAGGGCGGTGCGCAACCCAAAATAGGCGAACAATGTGAAGAGCAACACGATGAAAAGCGCGCCCATCAGCCCCATCTCTTCGCCGATGAGCGCGAAGATGTTGTCTTGCCAGGTAAAGGGCAGGTAGCCGGGCAATTTGGCGATCCCTTCACCCACACCTGTGCCAAATGCGCCGCCGCGCATCAACGCCTGGATGGCTTGCCATACCTGCCATTGGTCGCTTTCCAGCGGATTCCAGATGGCCTGAATATAGAGATCGATACGGCTGCGGGCATGGGCGGCCAGGGGACTGTACTCGAATACCAGCCAGAACGTGGCAATGCCGCCCGCCAGGATAATGAATAGCTGGTGGATGGCCGCGCCGGCAATAAAAAACATGATAAATGCAGTGGCAATGATGAGGATCGCAGTGCTGAGACTGGGCTGGAAATAGAGCAACATGCCCACAATGCCCAGTAGAAAGCTGAAGGGCAACAGGCCCACCTGCACGCGGCGAATGCGGTCGCCTTTGCTGGTGAGCCAGGCGGCGGCATAGATGACGACGCCCAGCTTGGCCGCTTCGCCGGGCTGGATACGTCCACCAAAGAAGGTGCGCCGGGCATTGTGCGTATCGGTGCCGAAGATGAGCACGGCCAGCAGCAAGAGCAGGGTCACTGCCATGATGGGAATGGCCCAGGTGCGCCAGACGGTATAGGGGATGCGCGCCAAAACGACCATGACCACCACACCCAGTGTCATATACATGAGTTGGCGTCCGGCAAAGTAATAGGGGGAATCCATCTCCAGACCGATGGCAAAGCTGGCGCTGAACACAATCACCAGACCAAAGAACAGGAGCGTCGTCACGACCGTGATCAGGCCCCAATCGTAGGAGCCGGCGCGGTCGTCGGCCTGGCGGCGAGCGGTTAGAGATTTGGTTGTCAAAGATTTAGTTGCCATAGCTCTGTCTGTCTATCCTATGCAGCCTGTGCCTCGTCAAGTACGTGCCGTGAAGAGCGTGCCGTTGGTTGCTTACCTTAACGCGGGTACGGTTAATTTCGCCCCGGACGAAATGCCGGATCAGGGCGAAATGCCTACGGCGGCAGGACTGCCCGTGTGGTGCGTCGTCGTAATGTGTGCGCGTACCAGGTTTCGGAAGTGTTCGCCGCGCGCTTCAAAATCTCTGTACATATCATATGACGTTCCACCCGGCGAAAGAAGAACGATGGTTTTTGTTTGGGCGATGCGTCCTGCCAGGCCCACGGCTTCTTCCAGGCGTTGAACCACGGCACAATTGGGGGCCTTTTCCTGGTGATAGCGGGCGCGATCCTGGACCAGTTCCACAATCATTGGCCCAAAGTGCCCAAAGCCAATCAGAAAATCGACGTGATTGACGATTTCGCTGGCAAAATCATCCCAGGGGAGATTTTTGTCTTTGCCGCCGGCCAGCAGGATCACGGTTTGATCCGAATCGGCTACGGCGCGCAGCCCGGCCATGGCGCGTTCGGGCGAGGTGGCGATGCTGTCGTTGATCCAGACCACGCTGCCTTCATCGGCGACGATTTCCAGCCGGTGCGCCACGCCGGTGAAAGTGGTGGCGACTTCGCCCAGGCGCGCAGGCTCGAGAGTAAACCCGGCATCTGTCACTGTGTTTTCTGTCAATGCGGCGCTGGTTGCCAGCGCGGCCAGAAGATTGCTGATGTTGTGTTCGCCCCGCAGCTGCACGTCGCGCCGCCGGCAAATCTCCGCGCGGCCAAGCATGAGCGTGTCGTCATCGATCCACGCGCCGCTTTCCAGGCGTTCTGTGCGGCTGAAGGGGATCACGCGCAGTTTGCGCGCCTCAATCCAGGCGCGGGTTTCTGCGAGTAGCGCGTCGAGCCGCCAGGCGGCAGGCAGGTCGGGCAAGGCGCGCGCCTGGGCCTGGGGAATCAGGCGTGCCGTCACGGCGTCGTCCGCGCTCAGGATCAGGCTTGCACCAGTGGGCATGTGGCGGATGAGGTTGAGCTTGGCCGCGGTATAGGCCGCCATGTCGGGATGGCGATCCAAATGGTTGGGCGTTATGTTGAGCAGCGTCGCGATCTGGGGGCCAAAATCGGAAAAGTCGCCATAGGCCAGCGCGCGGTCGAACAGTTCAAGCTGAAAGCTGCTCAGTTCCAGCACAATGGGTTCCTGCGTATAGATATCGCGCAGGCGATCTAGCAGGGGCGCGCCAATGTTGCCGCCCACATGGGTGACATAGCCGGCGGCTTCGAGCATCTTGCCCACCAGGGTGGTGGTTGTGGTTTTGCCGCTGCTGCCGGTGATGGCAAGCACGGGACCCAGACCCAGGGCATGGGCGCGTTGCACGGTGAGTAGGCTGTCGTTGCTCAGCGGAATCCCGCGCCGGATCGCGGCCTGCACAATCGGCAGTTGGGGGGGCACGCCGCCGCTGAGGCAGAGCAGATCGCAGCCGTCGAGCAGCGATTCGGGGTGGCTCCCCAATACATAGCGGATGGACAGCCCATCGAGCGATTGGCATTCTGCCGCCAATTGGTCGGCGCTTGCCAGATCGCTGATGGTGACGAATGCGCCAGCGCGGGCGAAGTAGCGAGCGAGGGCTTTGCCCTGGCGCGCGAGTCCTAATATAACGATGTGTTTGCCGGCGAATTCCTGCTCGGTTTGGATTGAGTTTGAGCTGACCACGTTTTATGTCCTGTGTAGAGATTCCACTGGCTGACGCGCGATGTGTAACCCTGCGTATCCAAAACCGCGTGCTGTTGCGCGGTTGTATGGGCGGTGCGGGCGTGAATCTGGTTTTCCGGGCGTTTTCGGGCCGCTAGATGAGGGCGAGGGCGACGCCCAACATGCCCGACAACACAGCAATCAGCCAGAAACGCTCTTTGACCTGCATTTCACTCCAGCCCAATAGTTCGAAGTGATGGTGCAGGGGCGTCATTTTGAAAACCCGGCGACCTTCGCCATAGACGCGTTTGGTCCATTTGAAATAGCTGACCTGTATGATGACGCTCAAGGCTACGGCGACGAAGACCAGACCCACAATCGGCAATAGGAGCCATTGGCCTGTCCAGACCGCGACCAGACCCAGGGTCGCGCCCAACGCCAGGCTGCCGGTATCGCCCATGAACATCTGGGCGGGGTGGGCGTTGTACCACAAAAAGGCCAGCAACGCGCCCACGATGGTGAAGCAGAAGGCCATGAGTGGGGTCTGGTTCTGCAGATAGGCAATCAGGCCATAGCAGGCGAATGCGATGCTGGCGGTGCTGCCGGCCAGGCTATCCAGCCCATCGGTCAGATTGACCGCATTGCTCATGCCCACAATGATAAACACAATAATCGGAATGATAATCGGGCCGATTTGAAAGAATTCGGGAAACCCCGGCACGCCCACATAATCCCAACGGGGTGGACCAAAATACATGACCAGCGCAATGATGGTGGCGAAGAGCACTTGAAAGCCGCTTTTCATGCGCGGGCTGAGGCCCTCGCCGCGGCCGCGTGCGCCCTTGATGCCCTGCCAATCGTCGACAGCGCCCAGAATGGCAAAAGACCCGAGACAGAAGAACAACAAGATCGTGCTCTGCCCCAGGATGGTCAGCCCCCACAGATGGGCGATGTTGAGCACGCCTGTGATCAACAGGACGGGCACCACAATCAGAATGCCGCCCATCGTGGGCGTACCTGTTTTGAAGTGGTGCTGCTCTGGACCATCTACACGGATTTGTTTACCGATTCCCCACCGTTTGAGCAGTGCAATGAGGGGTTTGCCCCAGATTACAGCGATGAAAAAGCTGACTGTGCCCAGTGTTAACGCATACGACATAGATACATCTCGAATTTGTAGGAATGGCGAAAAATGTCAGGAGTGGGCACGGCTTTCGCCCTCTGTTTGATTGCTGGTGGATTGTTTGTTTTCGGCTTGATTGTTTTCAGACACGCTGATCGCGCCGACAACGCGATCCATGCCCACAGCACGACTGCCTTTGACCAGCACCAGGTCGTCGCGGCGTACTTCGCGTTGCAGCCAGGCGATGGCGGTCTCGGCATCGGGCGCCTGGAATAGTTGATCCGGCGCAAATCCGGTGGAGAGGGCTTCTTCGCCCATCCTCGCGCCCAATTCGCCAATCGTGACCAGTGTATCCACAAGCGCGGCGGCGCGTCGTCCTACAATCTGGTGGCCTTCATCGGTATAGTTGCCCAATTCCAGCATGTCGCCCAATACGGCGAGCCGGCGGCCATTGCCTTCGGGTTCCAGATCGCGCAACAGGTTCAGCGCAGCGATGGTGCTGGCCGGGCTGGCATTATAGGTGTCGTCGATAATGGTGGCGCCGTTGATCCCTGGCGCAACCACCAGCCGCAGTTGGCCGGGAATGCTTTGCATCCCTGCGATGATTTCGGCCCAGCTCAGCCCTTCGACCAGGCCAACTGCCGCCGCGCGCAGTGCAGTATGCACGCTGTGACGACCCAGCAAGGGCACGCGTACATGCACGGTTTCGACGCCCGCGCGGTCGATGCGGCGGTGAAAGCGGAAGCGAATCCCTTCCATCCCCGCGCTTTCGATCTCGTCGGCCCATAGGTCGGAATCGGGGGTGAGACCATAGCGGAAGATGCGCGCCTGGGTTTGCTCGGCCATGCCGCGCACAAATTCATCGTCCCAATTGAGAATTGCCACGCCGCCCTGGTTGGCAGGGGGCAAGGCCTGGATCAGTTCGGATTTGGCCTGGGCGATGCGTTCCATAGAGCCTAATCGGCTCAGGTGGCTGGGACCCACATTGGTGATAACGCCGATGGTGGGGCGGGCGAGCGTGCTCAACAGATGAATTTCGCCCAGAGCATACATGCCCATTTCGATTACGGCGCGGCGGTGTTCAGTGCCCAACTCCAGCAGGGTGAGCGGCAGACCCTGTTCGCTGTTCAGGTTGCCCCGATTGTGGAGCGTGGCAAACGATTGGCGCAGAACGTGATAGGTCAATTCTTTGGTGCTGGTTTTGCCCACACTGCCTGTTATCCCGATGACTTTGAGATCGGGGTGGGTGCGGTGGACCCGTTGGAAACTGCCGACGCGTTGCAGGGCCTGGGTACTGTCTTCGACCACAAAAACCAGTGGCCGATTTTGCCAGCCAGTGGCGGCGGGGAGAGTAGCGGCAGAGACAGTGCCAGGGGTCTCTCGGGTTTCCTGCCCGTGATCGGGCCAAAGGTCGTGGAGAGATCCAATCCCGGTGCGGCTACAGTCGAAAATAAGTGCGCCCTGGTCGGCAGCCTGGGCGCGCCCGGCTTCCTGGCAGATGACTACCTGCGCGCCTGCCTGCAATGCGGCGCCCACATAGTTGTGGCCGTCGGTGTTCTGGCCGGTGGCGGCAATGAAGAGATCGCCCGGACCGATGTCGCGGCTATCCATGCACGCAAAGGGAATTGCCTGGGGCGGGAGCGCCAAGGGCGGAATTTCGCCGGTAAGGGCCTGCCATACCGTGTGTAATGTCGTTTGAGTTGCGACTCGTGGCCCCACTATTTAGTCCCCACCTATTTACTCCCCAAACTGGGCGGTCCGGATCGCGTCCGGTGCGATCTGCATGTAGTCCAGGAGTCGCGCCGCGATCCGGCTGAAAACCGGGGCGGCGGTTTCGCCCGCCCAAATGCCGATATCGGGATCGGGGCGATCCAGCTTTACCAGAATGACAAAGGCCGGCTCATCGGCAGGCGCAAAGCCCACAAAACTTACAATGGTTTCGCGTTCGATATAGCCCTGGGGTGTGGGAATCTGGGCGGTGCCGCTTTTGCCGGCCACGCGATAGCCGGGCACGCGACCGCGGGGACTGCCGTTGTCCACCGTCCAAATCATCATTTCGGTGAGCGCGTTGGCGGCTTCGGGCGAAAGAACGCGGCGCATGGTGGTCGGTTCGGTGGTCTGAACTTCGCCGTTGGTGACCCGCGCCTGGACCAGATAGGGGCGCATGAGGATGCCCTCGTTGGCAATGGCCGCGGTGGCGTTTGCCATTTGCAACGGGGTGACGGCAAGCCCCTGACCAAAGCTGTTTGTGCCCAGATCCGAAAGACTCCAGTCGGGGGAATTGGGGGTCTTGACCGCGCCGGCAATTTCGCCGGGCAAATCGACCCCGGTGGCATCGCCAAAGCCAAAGAGGCGCACATACTGATAGAATTCTTCAGGCCCCAGCAATTCGGCGATCTGGGCCGTCACCACATTGAGCGAACGCGCCAGGGCATCGGCGGCGTTGACTTCGCCATACCCTACGCGGTTGGCGTTGAAGATATTGCGTCCGCCGATGACGTGGATGCCAGTATCGGTGAAGACCGTTGTGTGATCCAGCAGGCCCAAATCGACCCCCGCGCCAAATGTAATGATTTTGAAGACCGAGCCGGGTTCATATTGGGCGCTGATTGCCAGGTTGGGAAATAGCTCATGCTCGGCCAGTTGATAGCGGTTGGGATCATACTCGGGCAGGTTGACCATTGCCAGGATCGCGCCGCTGTTGGGTTCCAGCACGATTACCGAGCCTGACTGCGCGCCATATTCTTCGATGCCGCGGGCAAGCTCTTCGCGGGCAATCCACTGCATGGTGCGATCCATGCTCAGCACCAGGTCTTTGCCCACTTCTGAAGGCAGAAAACGTTGCACCTGGGGCGCAAGCGTGTCGAGGGCGATGCGTTCTGTGCTGAGTAAGCCGGGTCCATCGGCGCGCAGAAATTGTTCGTAATATTCTTCAATGCCGGTGATGCCGCCATAGTCGGACCGCACAAAACCTACCGTGTGGGCGGTGAGCGTGCCCTGGGGATAGAAGCGGCGCGCCATTGGTTTGGCTTCTACCTGTTGCAGGGGCGAATAGCCTTCGGTCTGGAACTGGCTTGCTTTCAGATCCAGGAGGCGTTGTGTATCTTCCGGGCTGACAGCATCGGCCAAAATGGTAAACATGCGTTCGGCGTTTACCGTCAGATTTTCCAGAGTCGTGGCCGCGGGCACACCGATGGTCATTTCCAGATCTTTGGCAAGCTGCGCGCGCTGTTCCGGGGAACGTATATTGCTGGGCGTTGCCGTAATCTGATAGAAATAGCGATTGACCACCAGCGGGGTGCCGCGTGCGTCGACCACGACGCCGCGCGGGGCGGGGTCTTTGGGCTGGGCGGCAAGCGTGCGTTCATCGGCGCCAATCACCTGATAGCGCAGTAGTTGCAAACAGATGAGCGTGACG
>JBBDIO010000221.1:0-14963 GCA_040880365.1 Litorilinea sp. | reverse complement strand
GCTGGCGGGGACGTGGATTGCCTTTGCGCATCAGCGTTCGCGTGTGCGTTGATGGGCATGGTCATCGCGTCCGGTTTACAGGCTGGGCATGTGGCGCTTTGCCAATTTAGCCGCTTGAAGCTGAATATAGGAGTCTTGTGCAATCTGACCAATCCCCAGGGGCCGTCGTAGTGGATGCGCCACGCGAGCCAAATGCGAATCCCTCTCTGAATTCACCGCTAAATTTGCCACCGAATTTGCCACCGAATTTGCCGCCGAATCCGCCGCTGGCTACACCGCCTGCGGGATGGGGCGCGCGTTTGGGCGCGCAGTTGGTGAGGCTGGCACCTGCGTTGCGATTTCGCAATTTTCGCTTGTTCTGGCTGGGACAGTTGGTCTCGGTGGTGGGCACTTCGATCCAGGTGGTGGCGGAAGGCTGGCTGATTTACGATCTCACGGGGTCTACGTTCTGGCTGGGCATGGTGGGTCTGTTGGGACTTTTGCCGGTGGTGCCCGTGTCGATTTTTGGTGGGTTACTCATCGACCGGGTGCCGCGCCGTCGTCTGATTCTCCTCACCCAGGTCCTGTTGATGGCCCAGGCGTTGCTCTTTGGTCTGTTGGCATGGCGCGGCACGATTCAACTGTGGCAGATCATTGGCCTCTATTTTCTGTTTGGCGCAATCCTGGCGATTGACCATCCCGCGCGCCGTGCGTTTTTGGTGGAATTGGTGGGCAAGGATGAGCTTGCCAATGCTGTTGCGCTCAACGCCACGCTTTTTAACATGTCGAGCCTGATTGGGTATGCGCTGGCGGGCCTGTTGATTGCGGCAATCGGCGTGGGCGTGACTATGATGTTCAACGGGCTTACCTATCTGGCGCCGATTGCCGCGCTCTTGCTCATCCGTATGGCCGACCGGCCTGCCGAATCATCTGCGCATAAACCGGGCAACAGACCTGCGGATACACCCGCAATCCCATCTGCCGCACCGCCAACTGCACCGCCAACCACACCGCCACGCTTGAAAGTGGCTTTGCTGGAGGGCGTGGTTTCGTTGTGGAAACAGCCCGCCGTGTTGGGGGTAATGAGTCTGATGGCAGTGGTGGGCGGCTTGTCCTATCCGGTCTTTGGCATGATGCCCGCGTTTGCCGAAAGCGTGATGGGGGTGGGCGCGCGCGGGCTGGGCCTGTTGATGGCGGCAGGTGCGTTGGGTTCGGTGATTGGTACGGTGATTGTGGCGCGCGTAGGCAGCCGCCAACGGGGCCGGATGCTGGCGGCGGTGGCGATTGCGTTGCCCGTGCTGATGGTGGGTTTTGCCCAGAGCCGCGCGCTGTGGCTGGTCTGTCTGTTGCTGGTGGGCATTGGCGCGGCGATTCTGGTGTTGCAGAGTCTGGCAGTGACGATTGTGCAGATCCAGACCGAAGACCGGGTGCGCGGTCGCGTGATGACACTCTATAGCCAACTACATGCCGGGTCCGATACGCTGGGCAATGTGGGGGTGGGCGCGCTGGCGGTTTATGTGGGGTTGCCGCTGGCGCTGGCCGCGGCCGGGGTGGGCGCGCTGCTCTATGCGGCGGTGCTCTGGCTGCGTATGCCCAGTGTGGCGCGCTATGATTAGACGGGCGGTGGGCTGATGCGTTATCTAGCCCCGACCGCGTTTCCGGTGGGCTGGCGCGATGTTGCGGCTGCGCTGCACCCCCAGGCAGATGCAATGCAGCAGTTGCGCCAGATTTTGGGTGCGCGGCTAGGGGTCCCGGCGCTGTATCCCGTGGCTTCGGGGCGCACAGCCCTGGCTCTGCTTTTGCGCACGCTGGCGCAGACGTCTATGGATACGGGCGCAGCATCGGGCTCGCGCCGGGAAGTGTTGCTGCCTGCCTATACCTGTCCGTCGTTGATTCGAGTGATTCTGGATGCGGGATTGACACCGCACCTGGTCGATCTGGAGCCGGAACGTCTCACCTTTGCGCCGGAGGACTTTGCGGCGCGCATCGGGAGCCGGACGCTGGCTGTGATTTTTGTGCATCCGTTTGGGCTGGCATTGGATGTGGAGCCGATTCTCACCGCCACCCGCGCCGCGGGGGCCATCCTGATCGAAGATGCCGCCCAGGCGTTGGGGGCGCAGTATGGAGACCGCGCCGTGGGCACACGCGGCGATTTTGGGATTTTCAGCACAGGGCCGGGCAAGCCCCTGGCGCTGGGCGGTGGCGGCTACTTGTCGGTCAATTCTGCGGCGGCGACCGGACCGGGTCGCGCGGCGGTTGCCAGGCTGGATGTGGCGTGGCAAGATCTGGCAACCGGCGGCCTGATCTATGCGGGGTGGAGTGTGGCAAAACTGGCTTTGGTAGGGCTGCTCTTTCACCCGTGGGGATGGGCAATTGCCGCGCGGGCCGGGATTGCGCGGGCCGGTGACAGCGATGCGGGGCAAGGTTATGCCATGCGCCAGTTGACGCGGGGACAGGCCCAGGCGGCGCGCCATATGCTGGAAAAGTGGGAAGCCACCAACCGTCTGCGGCGCGCCAATGCTGCTGCCCAGATGGATGCGCTCGCCGCGGTGCCGGGGTTTCGCTTTCCGGCGCGCCAGATTGATAGGCCGGAGCCGGGCAAGTCGGGTTCCATCTATTTGCGATTGCCGGTTTTGGCGGCCGATGAGGCCCTGCGCAACCGCACGGTAGTTGCCTTGCAGGCCCAGGGCATCGGCGCAGGCAAAATGTATGGGGTGACATTGGCCGAACGCTATCCCGAATTGGGCGTGAATCCCCAGGTCTATCCCGGTGCATTACGCGTCGCACAGTGTTTATTCACCCTGCCCACGCACCATTATGTAGCGGCCGCCGACCGCGAACGCGTGGCGATGATTCTGGCAACTACCACGTAAATCCACGCGACCACTATACAATTTCACCATACAATTGATAGACAACTTGCATTGACGAAAGGGTTTCTCATGACCGAAGCATCTGCCCACCCCGCCCCGTTTCCCGACCGCGCGTCGTTGAAAATCTGTTTTGCCCACGTGGCCTATGCGCTGGCCGAACGTTTTCCCCAGCGGAATACCGGGGTGGAACATTTTCAGGTGTGGAGCCGGGAAGAGCTGGCCGAACGTCTGCCCGAAGCGCATGTGCTGTTGGTATCGGGTTTTTGGCGCGACGAAATGTTGGAAAATGCGCCCAATCTGCGGTTCATCCAGTCGATTGGCGCGGGGTTTGATCAGTTCAACCAGGATCTGTTGCGCGCACGGGGCATCCGTCTGGCGAGCGCGCAAGGCGTCAACCGCAATGCGGTAAGCGAACATGCCATATCGATGATTCTGGCGTTGGCGCGCCAGCTGCACACGGGGCGCGATAATCAGCACAAGCATTTTTGGCGGGGGATGATTGCCGATGTGGCCCGGCGCGAGGATGAACTGGGCGAAAAAACGCTCTTGATTGTGGGCATGGGCGGCATTGGCTCGCGTCTGGCACACCTGGCAAAAGCCTTTGGGATGCGTGTGGTAGCGGTGAAACGCAACCCGGCGACGGCCCAGGGTCCGGCAGATGAAGTGCACACGCCCGACAAGCTGCCCGAATTATTGGCCCAGGCCGATTATGTGACGCTCACCTGCCCGCTGACCGAGGAAACGCGCAATATTATCAACGCGCAGGGGCTGGCCGCCATGAAGCCTACCGCCTATCTGGTCAATGTGGCGCGGGGTGGGTGTGTGGAGGAAGGTGCGCTCCTTGCGGCGTTGCAGGCAGGACGTATAGCCGGGGCGGCACTCGATGCGTTTCAGGAAGAGCCATTGCCCGCGGATTCTCCGTTCTGGGCAATGGAAAACGTGCTGATCACCCCGCACACGGCAGGCGAAACCCAGCGCTACGAAGAAAATCTCTTCGATATTCTGCTGGAAAATCTGAGGCGGCTGGAACGGGGCGAATCCCTGCTCAATCAGGTTATCTGACCCGTTATCTGACAGGTTATTGGCATGTGGGGAAGCAGTTTTCTATCCACATCTATACCCCCGTTCTGCACCGTGATGGGCGGCGCGGGGAGTGATTATCGTGTAGGCTGAGACGCAGACGGTTGTAACTGAACCGCGCGATAATAAGGCAGGTTGGACGACTGCTTATAGATTTGGAAAGGAACTTTATCATGAACAAGGTCGAATTGCAGGGCAAGCTGCGCGAGCTGCGCGGCAAGATGAAGGCCAAGTGGGCGCATTTGACTGATGATGATATTGCGCTGATCGAGGCGCAGATTGAACAGATGGTCGGCACGCTGCAATCGCGGTATGGCTATACTTCGGAACGTGCGCGTGCGGATTTGGAAGAATATCTGCGCGAATATAATACGGAAGCCCGGAACCTGTTGGGGCAAACGCTGGAACGCGTGCAGGAGCGTGTGCACGCGCAATTGGACAAGGTGGAAGTGCCCGACCGCCCGTGGTTGTGGGGTGGCCTGGCGTTGGCGATTATAAGCGCGATTTGGATGATGAGCCGCAATAATAAGAGCTAGGCGTCCTGCGGGATGGCGCCGGGCGGGGAAGATGTGGGGCAGAGCGGACGCAGGTGCGCACAGAAATGCGCACAGAAATGCGCACAGAAATGGCGTGTAGAAACGGGGATAGCAAAGCCGCCCAAGCTGACGTATAATAGGCACACGAATTGAACCCACTGGTAAGACGTATGAGGGAAGATGACAGTTATTCGTGTGCTATTGGTGGACGACCACCCGGTCGTGCGCACTGGGATTCGCACTCTGCTGGAGACTGCGCCCGATATAGAAGTGGTCGCCGACACGAGCGGGGGTGAAGAAATTTTCACCCTGCTCGAACGGCTGGAACCCGATATTTTGCTGTTGGATATGGAGATGCCGGGGCTTTCGGGCGTTGAGGTTGCCGCGCGCCTGCGGAAATCCAATCTTGGGGTGCGTGTGCTGGCGTTGAGCGCATATGACGACGAGGAATATATACGCAATCTGCTCCAGAGTGGCGCGGCCGGGTATCTCACCAAAGAAGAAGCGGCAGAAGGCATTATCGATGCCGTGCGCGGCGTGGCGCGCGGCGAAGAGGGCTGGTTTAGCCGGCGCGCGGTGGCACAGTTGAGCGCACTCAGCCGCAAGCCCGAACCCGCGGAATCGCTGCTCACCAAGCGTGAACGGGAAGTGCTCATAACGGTGGCGGCGGGGATGACCAATCAGGAAATCGGCGCGAAGTTGGGCATCAGCGAAAAGACCGTGGAAAAACATCTGGGGGCGATTTTTGGCAAGCTCAAGGTTTCTTCACGCGTAGAAGCTGCTGTCCATGCGGTCCAGCGGGGTTTGGTCTGAATCTCCACAATATCTCCACAATATACAGGGTATATAAGGTATATACAGGTTTGGATCTCCGTTCTGTATCCCGACAGGGTTATAGAAGCAGGTAGGGATATCCCTACCTATATACACGGGGAATCCCCCGGACCCACGTAGAAACAGTCCCCATTGTTTTGGCCTCTTGGAGCGTGTATGCTTGTAACCAGACATACACGCTTCGTTTGTGGGAGGAAAGAAAAACAATGATTCGCACCATGATCGTCCACAATGTTAGTTTATACAACGACCTGATGGCTACTGCGCTTTCTGCACAGACGGATGTAAAGGTCGCAGGCCAGGCCAGCGACGCCGCTGAGGCGTTGAACATGCTGAATGCACGTAACTATGATGTGGTGCTGATCAGCCAGATGTTGCCCGAACAGGGCGCACTGCGCTTGACCAAGACGTTGCAGAAAGCAGGGAACGGGGCAAAAGTTGTGATTGCGGGTGCCGTGGAATCCAAGACTGCTGCCATGCAGTGTTTTGAAATGGGCGCCAGCGCCTATATCCACCAGGAAAGCTCGGTGAGCGAGTTGGTGGATGCGATTCGCAGTGCGGCCCAGGGACAGGTTCAGATTTCGCCGGAAATTGCAGGGATGCTGGTGGCGCGCGTGGCCGAATTGAAACGCCTGGCGACTGAGCTAAATGGCTATCAGGAAATGGACCTGGAAGACCAGGCTTCGGAACTGACCAAGCGCGAAAATGAAGTGCTGGTCTTGATTGGACAAGGTTATACCAATCAGCAGATTGCCGATGAGCTGATCATTGGGGTGGGCACCGTGAAGAATCACGTGCACAATATCCTCGAAAAGCTGGACGTCCATACACGCAAGCAGGCCGCGATGATTGCCCGGCAGCTGACAGTGGCAAAGGATAGCAGCAGCAACGAGGATACCTACAGCTGGCCTCAGGAAATGGGTGTGGAAGTGCACACACGTCGCGAAGCGGCTTCTCTGGTCTCCGAAAGCATCTGAATTTTGGTCGCCGTCCGTAGATGTGTGTGTCCGTGCCAGATTTCCGGTGTCTTTTCCCCGTAAGCGGTGGAATGGTGGAGGACACAGGCGAGCGAGGCGCGATGGAATCACACATGACGGATTCATTTAAGGGAACGACGATGACTGTACAGACCGACGCCGC
This sequence comes from Litorilinea sp., assembly GCA_040880365.1. Lineage (GTDB taxonomy): Bacteria > Chloroflexota > Anaerolineae > Caldilineales > Caldilineaceae > JBBDIO01. The sequence goes on along the minus strand of JBBDIO010000221.1, from coordinate 8,521 downwards.
TTTTCAACAGATGGTAGACTTGTTACCCCAAATCATCTGGGCATCAGATGCCGTCGGCAATTTAGCATATGTAAATTCCCAGTGGACACAATATACAGGGCTATCGCAGGAGCAGAGCGTGGGCAGTCGTCCCACCGAGCTTATTCATCCCGACGATAGAAGTTATGTGATGAATGCCTGGCAAGCCGCGGTGGAGGCGGGTCGAAATTTCGAGACCGAGATGCGCCTGCGGCGCGTGGATGGAGAATATGAATGGTTTTTGTGCCGCTGTCTACCCATCTTTAGTGAACATTCGCCGCGGAAACGAATTGTGCGCTGGATTGGCACTTCGACCAATATTAACCGGCGCAAACGTGCTGAAGAAAATCAAACATTTGCCTGCGATCTGGTGATTGCCTTGCGGCGAATGCGTGAACCTAACGCGATTGCGCACACGCTGGTGCGAGGGATGGGCGAATATCTGAATTTGCCCATTTGCGTGCTGTTGACCTACAACAACGCAACCGGACAAGCCCAACTATTGGCGACATTTAACGCGACGGGGCGCGGTGAGACCGGGCATAATGAAACGGGGCGCGGTGATGGCGTCAATCCAGTATCGGACCCCACATCATCAATTGGCAACACAATTTTGTTGTCGCCGGAGCAGTGGCAAGAGATTGGGCAGGTACTCTCGACACGGTTGGAGCGTGCCGAGGCGCCACTTGCATTAGCCGAATTAACGGGTATTCACGAATTTGAGGGCTGGACACTACAGAGTGTGACGCCGGATGCCCCCACATTGAACAATGGGCAGCTTGCATCTCTCACAGATGGCGAGCTAGCGGGTGGAGCAGTGCGGCCGGCCGCGTTGATTGCCGTCAAGGCTGCTGTTGCCTGGCAGGGCGATCAAAACGCTTCCGTGTTTCTGGTGGGCATGCATACGGCGCCGCACCGCTGGCGCAGCTATGAACAAAATTTGTTTCAGACGTTGACCGGATCGGCCTGGTTGGCCTATCAGCGCGCCGTGACCGAAGCGGATTTGCGCCGGCAAAAAGAAGCCTTTGAATTTGCCCTGGAAACTGCGGCTATGGGCACCTGGGAATATGATTTTGCGTCGCGCACTATCGCGCGGTCTGTCAGCCTGGATCGGATTTTTGGCTTGGATATCGCGACGGATGATCGCGCCATCACTGACTATCAAGCGTTGATCCACGAGGACGATCGGGAAAAGGTGACGGCGGCTGCCGAAGTTGCCCATGCCGGTGAAGGCCGGTTTGATGTGGAATTTCGCATTTTGCGGCCCGGGGGCGAAGTGCGCTGGCTGGCGGGACGTGGCGCGGTGGTGCGCGATCCAGAAGCCCCTGCCGCCCGGTTGAGCGGGGCGGTGGTGGATATCACGAGCCGTAAAGCGCTGGAGACTGAAATCCAGGCGCGGGCCGAACTGGCACAGTTTCAGGCCGCTGTGGGGACTGTGTTGACCGGCGGCGAGGATTTGCGGCATCTCCTGCAAAAAGTCACCGAGGCATTGGTCGATACCATTGGCGCGGCGTTTGCGCGGATTTGGACGTTGGACGAAAAAAATCAAATGTTGCAGCTGCAAGCCAGCGCCGGTGAGTATACGCATCTGGATGGCGCGCACAGTCGCGTGCCCGTGGGGAAATACAAGATCGGTCGTATCGCGCGGGATGGTGTTCCCCATCTGACGAATGACGTGTTGCACGACCCGCTGGTGCGCGATCGCGAGTGGGCCAGGCGCGAGGGGATGATTGCTTTTGCAGGCTATCCGCTGCGGATCGAAGGACATGTGGTAGGGGTAATGGCGATGTTTGCCCGCCACGCGCTGTCGGCTCGTGATTTGCAGGCTATGGCCGCGGTTGCCAACAAGGTGGCGCTGACCATCGAGCGCAAGCACGTCGAATCCTCGTTGCGCGATAGCGAAGAACGGTTTCGGCTGGCGCTCAACGATTCGCCGATTACGGTCTATACGACCAACCGCGATTTGAAATACACGTGGGTGTATAATTCGCCCAGCCGGTTTGAAGATAAGGAAATGCTGGGTAAACGCGATGACGAAATTTATACGGCGGCGGGGGCCGAGGAATTGTTGCGCTTTAAGCGCGAAGTGTTGGCGTCGCGCCAACTCATGCGGCGCGTGGTCGAGGTCGCCGATGAGCAGGACTATGCCCGCTATGATATAACCGCCGTACCCATGTTCGATGAACATGGTAATCCCAGCGGTTTGACGGTGGCGGCGGCAGATATTACAGAGCGCGAACGCGCCGAAACTCGATTGGCATTTCTGGCCGAAGCCAGTGAGTTGCTGACAGGTTCATTGGATTATAACGAAACGCTGGAGCGGTTGGCGCAGGCAATTGTGCCCCAGCTTGCCAACTGGTGTGCAGTGGACCTGATCGAAGACGGCGAGCTGAATCAGGTTGTGGTTGCCCATGAAAACCCGGAAATGGTGCAGTGGGCGCATGAACTGCGCAACAAGTATCCACCCCAGATGGATGCCCCCCAAGGTGTTGCCGAAGTGATTCGCTCTGGGCGTCCCGAATTCTATCCGCATATCAGCCAGGAAATGCTGATGGCGGGGGCCCGCGATGAGGAGCATAAAGAGATTATTCGCCAGTTGGGCACGCGCTCGGCCATTGTGGTGCCGCTGCGCCTGCGCGAGCGCATTTTGGGCGCGCTGACTCTGGTGTGGTCCGACTCGCGGCGCAACTATTCCGAGGCGGATTTGCGGTTTGCCGAAGAGTTGGCCCGCCGCGCGGCGGTGGCAATCGAGAATGCCCGGCTCTATCGCGAGGCGCGCACGGCAGAATCTAAGTTGCGCACCCTCAACGAAAGCCTGGAGCAGCGAGTAGCAGATCGTACTGCGGAACTGGAACGCAGCAATCAGGAGCTGGACCGCTTTGCCTATGTGGCTTCGCATGATCTGAAAGCGCCGTTGCGCGCGATCGACCACCTGGCAAATTGGGTGGCTGACGATGCCGGGGATGTGTTGCCCGCGGCCTCGGTTGAACATTTGACCAAGATGCGCGGGCGCATTGTGCGCATGGAAGCGTTGTTGGACGATCTGCTTACCTATTCGCGCGCGGGGCGGGTGCGGGGTGACGCCAGCGTGGTGGATACCCGGGAACTGCTGTGTGCTGTGATCGAAACGGTTTCGCCGCCCGAAGGATTTCATATTACGCTGCCCGACGCGCTGCCCCAGCTGGAAACGTATCGCGCCCCGTTCGAAGCGGTCTTTCGCAATCTGTTTGGCAATGCTATCAAGCATCATCCACGGCGCAATGGACACATTGAGATTACGTTCGAAGATATGGGCGACTGGGTGGAATTTTGTGTGCGCGATGACGGCGACGGGATTCGCCCGGAATTTCATGAACGAATTTTTGAAATGTTTCAGACTTTGCGCCCACGCGACCAGGTAGAAGGCAGCGGAATTGGCCTCGCTGTGGTAAAAAAGATTATCGAAAGCGGTGGGGGCACGATTCGCGTGGAATCGGCACCCGGTGCCGGTGCAACGTTCTGCTTTACCTGGCCCAAAATATGGAGGGGATAGATACCTGTGATATCGGGAAAGCATATTCACATTCTCTTAATCGAAGATGATGATATAGATGCGGAAGCAGTGATGCGCGGCTTTCAGAGCCAGCGCATTGCCAATCCGTTTACGTGGGTACGCGACGGGGTCGAAGCGTTGGCAGTTTTGCGCCGACATGAAGGCTACCCTGTGGTGCCGTGGCCTCTCATGATTTTGCTGGATGTCAATATGCCGCGTATGAATGGCATCGAATTTTTGCAGACCATCCGCAAGGATCCCGAATTGCGACGCAATGTGGTGTTTATGCTCACCACTTCGGATCGCGACGAAGATATGATGGCGGCATATGAAGAGCAGATCGCGGGTTATCTGCTGAAATCGCGGGCCGGTCGGGATTTTGTGGAATTGGTCTCCATGCTGGATGCCTATTGGCGGATCGTAGAATTCCCGACCGAGGCCGTGTAGCCTGATGGATGCGAGTGGACAGCTGCATTTGCTGGTGGTCGAAGATGATGAAATCGACCGCGAGGCATTGCGCCGGTTATTAGGCTCTAATTATTGTGTGCACGAAGCAGAAACGGCGGGCCAGGCCCGCGCCGAGATCGAGGCGCAACGCCCCGATTGCGTGATTCTGGACTACCGTCTGCCCGATATGTCGGGGTTGGATCTGGTGCCCATGCTCGCCGAGCAATATATCCCTGTGATTCTTTCGACAGGCGAAGAAAGCCCGCGCGTGATTGTAGAATCTATGCAACAGGGCGCTCAGGATTATCTGGTGAAAGGCCGGCTGACCCGAGACGCGCTGGAGCGGGCGATTCACAATGCTATCGAGAAGGTGGAATTGCGCCGCCATTTGGCCGATCAGCGGGAGCAATTGGTAATCCAGGCCCAGCGCCTGGCCGAAACCAACCGGCAAGTGCGCGCCCTGGCTTCGGCCCTGGCATTGGCCGAACAACGTGAACGCCGCCGTGTGGCCCAGATTCTGCATGATCACGTCCAGCAGATGTTGTATGGTGTGCAGATGCGTACCTTTATGATTGGGATGGATCTGGGCGAGCATCAGTCTTCGACCATGCAGAACCATTTGGCGGAAATGGAAGAGTTGCTGAATGAGGCGATTCAGACCACCCGCACGCTCACGGTTGAACTCAGCCCGCCGGTTTTGGGCAGCGAAGGGTTGGGCGCGGCGTTTTCGTGGCTGGCGAACCAGATGCACAAGTTGCACGATCTCACGGTGGAGTTGCAGCTTGCCGACGACTATCAGTTGCCCAGCGACGATTTGCGGGTGTTGGTTTTTCAGCTGGTGCGCGAGTTGCTTTTCAACGTGGTCAAACATTCCCAGGTCGATACCGCACTTTTGTCGATGCAATATACCGATGGGCGGTTACATGTCGAAGTCGTGGATCAGGGCGTAGGTTTCGATACTGCCAAGCTCAACCGCCCGTGTGACGGCACGCTGTCTGCACCAGCATCGAATTCGGCATCGAATGGAGAGCCGGGCACTGGCAGCGGTTTTGGTTTGCAGAGTATCCGCGAACGGCTGTCGCTTTTTGATGGCGATATGGTTGTGGAATCGGGGCCGGGCAAAGGCACGCGCGTGGTCATCGAGTTGCCTTATGTGGAGAAACCGGAGAAGAGTGATGCAACCGATTTGGTGAGCAATTCTGTGAACGGTCCATCGTAGGAGAATGGCGCGGATTTGGGGCAGGCCGCGCCCACTGCACAACATACCGACTGTTGATTTGCTTGAGATTGTATTTGCTTAAGAACTGAGTAAACAATCACCATCTGTTTGCGCGTTCTGGGGAGTCTGGAAAGAGTGTCTAAAGTTTTTATCGTAGAAGATCATCCGATTGTGCGCAAAGGCTATGTGGCCTTTTTGAGCCGAGAACCGGATTTGGAGATTTGTGGCGAGGCCGCCAGCGGCCAGGATGCCCTGAAAAAAATTGCCCAGGAAATGCCGGACCTTGTGGTGTTGGATGTTTCGTTGCAGGGCGATATGAATGGTGTCGACCTTTTGAAACAGCTACAAGCCGATTTTCCCAAGTTGCCCGTATTGGTGGTTTCGGGACACGATGAGGCTATTTATGGCGATATGATGCGCCGCAATGGCGCCTGGGGTTATGTGATGAAAGGCGATGTGGGTGCGTTTCTGCGCGCCATCCGCGAGGTGCTTTCCTATGTGCAGACGAATCCAAAATAAGTCTTTCCGTGATCAAATTGGGGGCTTGATAGTTAACCTGCTGAATAAAAAAAGCACCGCGTGATGAATGATTTCTTCAACACGCGGTGCTTTTTTGTTGAGAATTGGTGCGGACTGTATTCGCTTAGTCTCGCTTAATTGCGATGCGAACAGTCTGCCCGCCAATTTCGAAATCCTGCTGGGGCGCGTGTTTGGGGATCGGGATGTTGGCATCCAGATTGATCTGCACCACGTCGGCCGCGTTGGCCTGTTCGGTCACATATTCCCGGTGTACCTTTAACATTCTGCGGATAATTGGCTTATCGGTGAGATAGACCGAGACGGTCTGATCGGCAGCGTAGTCGGCCTGCTTGCGCATCTGTTGAATCGCTTGCACCAGGGCTTTGGCGCAATTGTGTAGCTCCAACTCCGAAAAATTCGTCTGCCCACTGCTCTGATTCTGTTGCGTTGCCATAGGTTATTCTTCCTTTCTGTGTTCAGCATAGTGAAAGGCCGGCAAATAAGCTATAGAGAAGGGTATAGATTGTGGTAGGAGATAGGGATAGTTATGTGGATTTTCAGCAGCTGGATCTCGCAGTGGCGCGGCGTGGGATATGCCACGAGCAAGCTTAAGAAGCTGGATGATGCCAGGCAAGTAACGGAACGATTTTTGCAGCGAATAGACAGCGAATAGACAGCAGATAGATAGCGATAGACAGAGGAGAGAAGTCCATGCGTTTATTGAGACAACTGTGGTGGTGGTTGGACGAAGTGCAAGCAGCGGTGGCACGCGTTGGGCATCATCGCACGGCGCGACGTTGGGGGTGGGTGCTGGGCGTCATCTGTGTCGCGCTGCTGGTTGGGCAGGCGCGTCATGCCGTTTTTGCCCAAGCGCCGGGGCCAGCCGGTGCGCGTTCAGATGTCGAACGCGCGGTTGTAGATTTCACTCCCGCAGATATCGCAGGGCTGACCGTGATCGAGGCGACATTGGCAACGGCGACCCTGGAAGCGACGCGCGACTCGTTTACGGCCTCCAATCGTGGGGGCACAAACTTTGGGGGCGACGAGAATCTGGCGGTCGGCTATCAGACCAGCGACGGCGATCCTGGTGCGCTGCGCTCTTTTATCCAGTTTGATTTTCCCGGCGCGTTGCCCAGCGGCGCCACCATCAACAGCGCGCGCGTGCGCCTCTATCAGCGGTCGGCGACCGGCCTTGAAGATATGCGGATTGTGATTCGCCAGCCCGGCAGCAGCTGGGATGAATTTGGGATCACCTGGGACAACCAACCCGGGTTTGTGGGCGATGAGCGGGCCTCGGTCTTTGTCGATTCTTCGGTGGGGTATAAGGAGTGGGACATTACCGGCCTGGTGCGCGAGTGGCAAAGCGGCGCGGCCGCCAACCACGGGATTATTGTGGAAGGATTGGAAGAACCAACTGAAAACCGGCGTCAATTCTTTGCGCGCAATACCGGCGATCCCAATTTGCGGCCGGTGTTGATTATCGACTATACGCCCACCGGCACTATCCCGCCGCCGATCTCCAGCTTTGTCCATCCCACAAATCTTTATCAGGCGACGGCGGATTTTCGGGTAGAATGGCGCGCCGATGATCCATCGGGCACAGGGATCGCCTATTACGATGTGCAGGTGCGTCAACCGGGGCAGGCCTGGCAGGATTGGCAGACGCGCACCGCGGCAACCAGCGCTACCTATGTGGGGGAACATGGGCGCACCTATGAATTTCGGGTGCGCGCGGTGAACCAGGCAGGCATTGCCGAACCGTTCCCCGATGCGGCACAGGCGCGCACCACGCTCGATTTGGTGGTGCCTACGGTCACGGTGAACCCGGTTGCGCCGTTCAGCAATCAGTCATCGGTGTTGGTGACCTGGAGTGGACAGGACGATCTTTCGGGCATCTGGAATTATGATGTACAGGTGCGCTATGGCAATGGGCCGTGGGTGGATGCGGCGATTGGCACGCTACAGACTTCGTTTGTGTTGTCGGGGCAGGCAGGTGTGCTGGCCCAGGTGCGGGTGCGCGCGGGCGATAATGCCCGCAATCTTTCGCGCTATGACGCGCCCGGCGCATCGACTGCCTATACGCTGGATCTGACATCGCCCCGCGCGTGCATTCAGCGCTTTGTGCCGGCGGTGCGCGCCGATCTGTCGGCCTTCACAGTCAGCTGGCTGGGGGTTGACAATCCAAATGGGGCGGGGGTGGCGGCCTTTGATGTTCAGTATCGGTTCAACGGCGGGGTGTGGACGCCGTTCGAGACGGGCGTCGCGTTTACCAGTGCGGTCTTTACGCCGGTACAGGGCACAGGGTTATATGAATTCCGGGTACGTGCCATAGATGGCGTGGGTAATGCCAGTCCGTTTCGCGTCATCGGCGCCGATGGATCTGTTTTGGTGGGGGCAGAGTTGCCCGCACCCGAATATTTTGCGCCGACCATTCACGTTGCGCCTGTCCCTGATGCCTTTTTGGCGCAATGCCGGCGGCAATAGAGACGCATACGCACTTCCACCAATGCAAAGCGACGCCGAGTTGCCTCGACGTCGCTTTGTGAACATATGCTTCGTGAATCTGCGACAGGGTTGGCCGTCGCGTGCTGGGTGACAAACTGCGTGTCAGGTTAGCGCATGGCGCGTTCCACAGTATTCATAAACAGTTGGCGGCCCAGTTCGGTCATGGCGCGTGGCCCATCATCGAAGCCCCACAGCGTCCAGAAACTATTGAGCATGAGCAGCGTCGTCTGCTGGGTGTTTTCGGGGTTGGTGCCGAAGATTGCCGAGAGGTTGGGCGTCTT
>JBBDIO010000220.1:8373-15030 GCA_040880365.1 Litorilinea sp. | reverse complement strand
GCGCAAACTTTCCGATTCCACCCATTCACAGAGCAGCGCATGGGCTTCGGCACGGGTCGGCAAGGGCATGAACATCATCTCCTTGAAGTAATCAATTTTTGAAATAAAAATGGGCGAGTCGTGACATCTTCTCGCCCTGCCAGATCTACAAAAAACGGGGGCGGCCCCTATGAGCCACCCCCGTCTGTTTCCTACCAGGCTGAGCCTTGGGGCACAGCTTACATGCCCATACCCATGCCACCCATATCGCCGCCACCCGGAGCAGCCTTCTCAGGCTCAGGGATGTCGGTGATCAGGGCAGAGGTGGTCAGAATCATGGCTGCAATGGAGCAGGCATTTTCGACTGCGCTGCGGGTCACCTTGGCCGGATCAATAATCCCGGCTTCCAGCATGTCCACATAGTCGTTGGCAATCACGTCGTAACCGACGGTCAGCTTGCCTTCGCCATGCAGTGCACGCACACGCTCGATCACCACGGGGCCGTCCAAACCGGCATTCTGGGCAATCATGCGCATGGGTTCTTCCAACGCCCGGCGCAAAATGCGCAGGCCGGTGGCCGCATCACCGTCCAGGTTCACACCGTCCAGCGCGGGCAGTGCGTTGATCAACGCCACACCACCACCGGGCACGATGCCTTCTTCGACTGCGGCGCGGGTTGCGCTCAGCGCATCTTCGACGCGGTGCTTCTTTTCCTTCAGCTCGGTCTCGGTTGCGGCACCAACACGGATGATGGCAACACCACCGGCCAGCTTCGCCAGGCGTTCTTGCAGCTTCTCGCGATCATAGTCGCTGGTGCTGGCATCGACCTCGGAACGAATCTGGTCGATGCGGCCCTTGATGTCAGCCGATTCGCCGGCGCCGTCGATGAAGGTGGAGGTGTCCTTGGTGCTCACGACGCGTGCGGCGCGGCCCAGGTCTTCCAACATGACGCTGTCCAGCTTGCGACCCAGCTCCTCGGTGATAACCTGCCCACCGGTGAGGATGGCGATATCACGCAACATTGCCTTGCGGCGGTCGCCAAAGCCAGGGGCCTTAATCGCCAGGGCGTTGACCATGCCACGCAGCTTGTTCAGCACCAGGGTAGCCAGCGCTTCGCCGTCAACATCTTCGGCGATGACAACAATCTCGCGCTTGCCAATCTGTACCAGCTTTTCGAGCACCGGCACAATGTCCTGTGCGCTGCTGATTTTCTTATCGGTGATCAGAATGTAGGGATCTTCGATAGCCGCTTCCATGCGCTCGGAATTGGTGACGAAATAGGGGCTGAGGTAGCCGCGGTCGAGCTGCATACCTTCCACATATTCGGTCTCGAATTCCAGGCCCTTGCTTTCTTCAACGGTGATGACACCGTCTTTGCCGACCTTGTCCATCACTTCGGCAATCAGCTCACCAATCTGGCGATCGGCGGCGGAAATGCTGGCAACCTGACCGATACCCGACTTGCCCGAAACGGGGGTCGCCATATCGCGGATGGCCTGCACAATCGCATCGCGGCCCGCTTCGATGCCGCGCTTGAGCAGCATGGGGTTGGCGCCGGCGGTGACGTTCTTCAGACCTTCGGTGACGATGGCCTGGGCCAGCACGGTGGCGGTGGTGGTGCCATCACCCGCGACGTCGTTAGTCTTGGTGGCGGCTTCTTTCAGAAGCTGCGCGCCCATATTCTCAAAGGGATCTTCCAGTTCGATTTCCTTGGCGACGGTAACGCCGTCATGGGTAACCGTAGGACTGCCCCACTTCTTGTCCAATGCCACATTGCGACCCTTGGGGCCAAGAGTGGTCTTGACCGCATTGGCAAGCGCATCCACGCCGGCCTTCAGGCTTTTACGGGCAGCATCTTCGAATACGATCTGCTTAGCCATATTTGTTTTCTCCTCGAAATCTTACACTGTGAAATCTAACACTGTGCATCTGCTACTGAGTACCGATTACAACATCGCGCCAATTGGCAACTGCGCGACTGTGTTTTCAAGACTGAGTATTGACTACACTGCGTATCGACTGCATAGCGAATTACTAAAACCAGGTGTTGACTGCTGACTGCTAAAAATGGATAACGGCGTATTTTCTACGCGGCTCGCGTTGTCCGCTGCGCACGCTGGCGCAGTGCAGGACGCCCCGGCCTTATTTCTTGCCGTTCGTATCCACAATCGCCAGAATATCGCTTTCCTTGAGGATGAGATATTCCTGACCTTCCAACTTGATGCTCGTACCCGCATACTTGGCATAGAGCACGGTGTCATCGACCTTAACTTCCAGGGCAATGCGTTCACCGGTTTCTTTGCGACCGCCGGGGCCGGCAGCCACGATTTTACCCTGCTGGGGTTTTTCCTTGGCCGTTTCTGGCAAGAAAATCCCGGAAGTGGTTTGTTCGTCCTGCTCGGCGGGCTTGATGACCACGCGATCTCCGAGTGGCTTCAGATTCATAGGTAATCCTCCTTCATCTGAAAAGTTCGAATGTTTCAGACTATTGCGCATATACTTGAGAAATTGTATTAGCACTCTATGCTTGTGAGTGCTAATGTGGGTAGCATAACCGAATCGACAGAGGCTGGCAAATTTCTTATCAATTCAATCTACTTAAAAATAGGCGTTTTTTGCAAGATGTGCGCCAACGTTGTGTTAGAACTTTGTTTGCGCATGCCAAAATCTGAAATTTTGGCCCCCAGATACCCCGCGCCGGCAAATTTCGCCCCTGCACCAGGTATGCTATAGTGTGCCCCACAAAATACCGATAAAAATTACCCGTTATCTATAGATATTGTTGTGCCCCATTAACCATTAAGAGGGTCCCAAACCCACCCTGAAGGCTGAATGTCTCTAACCTGTTGCGGGATTTTCCTCAGGCGCACGGCTCCAGCGTTACCCATCACCCACGTCATCAATCACTCAAAATCCGCGGGTCCTGTCTACGCATGACCCTATTCCGGCCATTTCCATTACTCTACTACGGCCATGAGGAGAACCCCATGCACTACGCTGCCACCAAGCCCCAAGCGACCATCTGCCCCCACCGCGCGCCAGGGGACCGCCGCGCGCCTGGGCAATGGTATATCCGCAGAACTTCCCTATTCGTTGCGCTGGGCCTGGCAATCATACTTTGCCTGGGTCTGCCGCTTGCCGCCCAGGCGCAGATCACCATCGAGGTTGATACGGCCGTAGACGATTTTACGCTGGATACGTGTGACGACGGCACGCCGGGAGATTGCAGCCTGCGCGGAGCCATCGAGCGCGCCAATAACGATCCGGGCAACACCTATACCATAGATATCCCCGCCGACGAGTATGTCCTGACCCTTGCCGGGGCCGCCGAAGACGGGAATATAACCGGCGATTTGGACATTTGGGCCGATATGACGCTGCAGGGGGATGGTGTCAACAACACCGTCATCGACGCCGATGGGCTGGATCGCGTCTTCCACGTTCACGCCAATGTCACCGTTTATATGAGAGACCTGCAGATCACTGGCGGCAATGTCCTTAACTTTGGGGGGGGAGGAATTTATAACCAGGAGGGCCATGTACTATTAGAGCAAGTCCTGATCACCGACAATGTGTCCCAATCGGACGGTGGCGGCCTCTATAGCATATTCGGTCTGAACACACTCACCAATACGCAGATCATCTCCAATTCCGCCGACTTTGTGGGTGGTGGTATCTACAACCTGGACGGCCAGACTACACTGACCGACAGTGACGTTCTTTCCAACACCACAACGGACGGAAATTCTCTGGGCGGCGGTATTCATAGCTTCGGCCCAAATTCGCTCCTTCTGGTGACGGGGGCAAGCCGGATTGAGGGCAACAGCGCACAAAATGATGGCGGCGGCATCTATAACGGCTACGGGCAGGTCACGCTTAGCGGGACGCATATACTCTCCAATACTGCCGGAGATCAAGGCGGCGGCCTCCACAATATCGAAGGCCAGGTCACGCTCACCGGAACGCAGATCATCTCCAATACCGCCGGAGATGAAGGAGGTGGCCTCTACAATAGAGGCGGACCGCTCACGCTCCACGATGCTTATGTCTACACCAACACGGCCATAGCCGACGGCGGCGGCATTGCGAACGACCGCGATGGCGTCATCACGATTACCCATAGCCTGATCGAAGACAACCGCGCGGGCGGTACAGGCGGCGGTATTCACAATCTCGCCGCCGAGGCCACGATCGTTGATACCGACATCTACGCCAATATTTCCACCGATGAGGGCGGCGGCATCTACAACGGTGCTGGACAGGTCGCGCTGGAAAACAGCCGGATCTACTCCAACATCTCGGGCGGTGCCGGGGGCGGCCTCTCCAATTTTATCGGACTGATAACCGGCAATAATACCGAGATTTCCGCCAATCACGCCCAAGAGGGCGGCGGGCTTTATAACCTCGATGCCCAAGCCACGCTCACCAACACCCACATCATCTTCAATACCTCGAACGAGGAGGGGGGCGGGCTATTTAACCAGGATGGGCAGGTCTCGCTGACCGATAGCCATATTCTTACCAATTCGGCCTCATCTGGCGGCGGCATCTACAACGGTGCTGGACAGGTCGCCCTGGAAAACAGCCGGATATTCTCCAACAACGCGGGCGGTGCTGGGGGCGGCCTCTACAATTTTATCGGTTTGATAACCGGCAATAATACCGAAATTTCCACCAATCACGCCCAAGAAGGCGGCGGGCTTTATAACCTCGATGCCCAAGCCACGCTCACTAACACCCACATCATCTTCAATACCTCGAACGAGGAAGGCGGCGGGCTATTTAACCAGGATGGGCAGGTCACGCTGTCCAACAGCGATATTCTTACCAATTCCGCCTCATCCGGCGGCGGCGGCGTCTATAATATGGGCTTTAGCGCGTTTCTTACCCTGAACGATAGCCAGATCCATGACAATAGCGCCGGCGACGAAGGGGGCGGTATTTCTAACACAGATGGTGTGGTCACGATTAGCAACACCGAGATCGCCCTCAACACGTCGAATGTGGAAGGAGGTGGCATTTTCAACGCCGATGGGCAGATGACAATGACAAGCACGCATGTCCTCTCCAATACCTCCACCACCCACGCCGGCGGCGGGATTTACAGTGAAGGCCCGACCGCACATATCACCATGACCGCGGCCAGCCGCATTCAGAACAATACGGCCAATCTAAACGACGGGCATGGTGGCGGACTCGCCAATGTGAACGGTCAGGTGACGTTGAGCAGTGTCGATGTCTACTCCAACACCGCCACCAACTTAGCCACATCCACCGGCGGGGGCATCTTAAATGATGGCGGCCAGATGCTACTAGAGGACGTTCGCTTCACGGCGAACAGCAGCAATGCAGGTGGCGGCCTCTACAACGCGGGTGGACAAATCACAATCGACCAATCTTCCATCCTCTCCAATACCGCCAGCACCAGGGGCGGCGGTATTCACAACAACAGCGGGCAGATCACGGTCACCGATAGTTACATTCTGCTCAACACTGCCGCCACATCCCACGGCGGCGGACTGTATAACATCAACGGGCAAATCACGCTCGACGACAGCTACGTCAATGCAAATACCTCTGCCAATGAAGGGGGCGGGCTTTACAATCAAAACGGTACGGCAACCATCACTTCTACCCAAATCTTCTCCAACTTGGCCCAGGTTGGCGGCGGCATGGTCACCACCGGACAGTTAACGCTCACCGACTCCAGTGTCATCGCCAATAGCGCCGCGATAACAGAGACTTTGGGTGGCGGCGGCATTGCCAATAGCGGCCTGCTATCCATCGCCAATTCATACATTCTGTCCAATACGGCACAGTCGAATGGTGGCGGCATCTTCAATATCGGTGCCGGCGGGTTGCTCACTGTCACCGCAACGTCGCGTATCGAAGGCAATACCGCCCAATTAGACGGAGGCGGGCTATACATCGCCATCAGCCATGCACTGCTCGACACGGTCCGCATCATCGATAACCACGTTGCAAGCGGCACCGGCGGCGCGATCTTTTATCTGGGTGTCTTTGACGGCACCCCCGGCGACGGCAGTGTAACCGTCCGCGACAGTTGCATCGTCTTCAACGACGACACCGCCGTCTATTCCGACGATCCGACAGAGACCCTCAGTATGCGCGAAAATTGGTGGGGTGCAGCCAGCGGCCCATCGGAGCAAGGGCCGGGCAATGGCGATTCGGTCGGGACGGAGGTCGATTTCGCCGACTTCCTGACTTCGCCAGTATTAGACTGCCCCACCTATACCTATAGCATTGGCGGCACCGTGAGCGGATTGTCCGGCGATGGGCTGGTCGTGCAGAACAACGGCGGCGACGATCTAGCCATCAGCGCCAACGGCGCATTTCAGTTCGCCACGCCCCAGACAGAAGGCCCCTACGCGGTCACTGTCCTGACATCACCGACCACGCCATCCCAGATCTGCACCGTATCCAATGGCAGCGGAGATGTGGGCGCAAGCGGCGACGTGACCGATGTGAACATTGACTGTGTCAACGAAACGTTCAGCATTGGCGGCACGATCAGCGGACTGGAAGGCAGTGGGCTGGTATTGCGCAACAATGGCGGCGATGACCTCGCTGTCAACGCCAACGGCGCATTCCAGTTCGCAACGTCCCTGCCCGATGAATCCGCCTATGCCGTCACGGTCGCCACCCAACCCGGCAGCC
>JBBDIO010000220.1:1752-8273 GCA_040880365.1 Litorilinea sp. | reverse complement strand
ACAACGGCGGCGATGACCTCACCGTCAACGCCAACGGCGCATTCCAGTTCGCCACCTCCCTGCCCGATGAATCCGCCTATGCCGTCACGGTCGCCACCCAACCCGGCAGCCCTGCCCAGACCTGTACCGTCGCCAACGGCAGCGGCACGTTGGCGGGGGCAGACGTGAGCAACGTCAGCGTCACCTGTGTCACGCCCGATGAAACGGAAAGCTACAACGTGGGCGGCACCGTCAGCGGGCTGGCAGGGACGGGGCTAGTCCTGCTCCTCAACGGCATCGAATTGCCCGTCGAAAACACCGGCACTTTCCAGTTCCCAACTCCCTTGCCCAACGGCACCAGCTACACCATCACCGTGCAAGCCCAGCCTGCGGGCCAGACCTGTACTTTGACCAACAGCAACGGCACACTGGCAGACGAAGACATCGACAACGTGGGCGTAACCTGCACCACAGAAGCAACGTCCTCTTCTATATATCTGCCAATTCTGGCGCGTTGAGTACAATATCAGGTGCGGCAGGTATCTCCCGGCAGGGGTATATCAACAGGCGCTTGCCGGAAGTCGCTAACTGGTAAGTACGGAATGGGATAGTGTTGTGTAAAGGCAGTGACGATGCAAAGCAGCATTCGACGATTTCGCCACCAGTGGGATATTCTGCGTATCCCACTGGTGAGCGATTTTCTGCTGTGGAAACACAGCCGCACCGCGTTTCAGATCGTGCTCTTTGCCCTGGCAGCTATCATGCTGCTGGATGGGCTGTTGGGCAGCCAGCTGGCCGCGCGCAATAGCGCGACCGTGGGCGCGTGGGTCCACTATCGCGGGTTGATTGTGGTGGCGCTCTTGCTGGCCGGCAACCTCTTCTGCGCGGGCTGCCCGTTTATTCTACCGCGCAAACTCGCCCGCTGGATCGGGCGTCCGACCCGCCGCTGGCCCAAAGCCCTGCGCAACAAATGGCTGGCAATTGGCATGTTGCTGGGGATTCTCTTTGTCTACGAATGGCTGGATCTGTGGGCCAGCCCGTGGTTAACCGCATGGGTCATTGTGGCCTATTTCGGCGCGGCCTTTGTGCTGGAAATGCTTTTCACCCGCGACAGCTTCTGTCTCTATGTCTGTCCCCTGGGGACCTTCAATTTCCTCTATAGCACCGCCAGCCCGCTCCAGATCACCAGCCGCAACTTGCAGACCTGTCGCGACTGTGTGGGCAAAGATTGCATCAACGGGCGACACGATAGCGCGGGCAACCTGGTCCAGCAAGGCTGTCAGTTGGAACTCTATGTGCCCACGCTGCAAAGCAACCTCAACTGTACCCTGTGTCTGGATTGTGCCAAGGCCTGTCCCCACGACAACGTAGCCCTGGCGGTGCGTCCGCCCGGCGATGAGCTGTTTCGCCGCACCTGGCCGCGCCGCCTGGATCTGGGGCTGCTGGCAATCGTGACCGCCTTTGCCGGGCTGGTCAACGCGTTTGCCATGACACCGCCTTTCTATACTGCCGCCGCGCGCCTGGCACAAAGCCTGGGCACTGCACAGGAGACGCTAATTCTGACATTGGTCTTTGGAACAGGCATTGTCGTCTTGCCGCTGGGGCTGGGCCTGGGCGCAGCCTGGATCAACCGGCAAAGCGGCGCACGCCAGACTGTGCGCGGACTGCTGTTGCGCTATGCCTATGCGTTTGTGCCGGTGGGGCTGGCCGTGTGGACGGCGCACTACCTGTTTCACCTGCTTATTGCACCCCTCACCATCATTCCCGCCCTGCAAAATTTCTGGGTCAATGTGGCGGGCTTTCCCTTGCTGGGGATGCCCGAGTGGCGGCTGGGCGCGGCGTGGATTCCACCCCTGGACGCGATCCAGACGCTGCAAATGGTGATTCTGGCCGTGGGGCTGGGCATGAGTGGCGCCGTGGTCTGGCGAGCGGCCTGCGCCGCCACCCCCATACGCGCCCGTGCCCTGCAACAAGCCCTGCCCTGGTTGCTCATCCTCAGCGTGCTAACAATCCTGGCCGCGTGGATATTCCTCCAGCCTATGGAAATGCGGGGCAGTTTGCTGGGCTAGGCTGGGCGTAGGTTTCCAGAAGTGCCCTGGACGGTGCAATCAATCACAGGTGCAATCACAGGTGCAATCACAAATTGTCTCGCCTCATCAACCGGCAATTGGCCCTTGCCCCGCGCGCACAATTCCTCTATGTTAGACAAGTGGACAAGTTGATACAATCTGCCCACCCGCCCCCAAACTTTTGCGTTAGCCGCTGTATTGCAAGTTCCGAGACTATTCTGCCGGTTTTTTCCAGAAGATACAGGCTCTTTCCAGAAAAAGAGGAAAACCCACATGCACAATTCAGTCAATACCATCAGCGCCATGGAAGCCCGCAAACGCTTTGGTCAGCTTCTCGAAGAGACCTACTACCGGGGCGATGCGTTCATCATCGAGCGCAGCGGGCGCGCCATGGCCGTGTTGGTCCCCATCGAGACCTATGCGCGCCTGCACGAAGATCCAAATACGCCACCCGCAACACCCCCGAAATAGCAAACGACCTGCCTCCCAAAAATGGGCAAATCCTATAGACGGATGCGCCTAATCCTGGTCGCCATGCGCAAAGCCGCACGCTGACCCGCGTAGGATACGGTAGTTTACCCCACGCTGGAATCGTAGGATTTCGGTCCGAAAATCGACCGGAAATGACCGCACCGTTCATACTATGGTAATTCGTATTCCTCTATACACAGTCCTCGTGCCCACGCGGTATGCACGCCCACGCAAGCTGTATGGCAACCTGCGTTCACACCCACAGTCCGGGGCACCAGTGAGGCATTCACAAATTGTTCGGCAAGGTTTACCACAGAAGTTTTTGCCACAGGAGTTGAGGAGTATGAATCTCATGCAATTGCTGATCATCCTGGCGTTAGCCGGCACACTGTTTGGGCTGGCGGGCGGTGCATTTAGCGGCAGCGCAGATGCGATAATCCTGGGAGGCGTTTCCGGTCTGGTTCTGGGCGTGATATCTTGGATGGTGTCCGGTGCGATTCTGCGCGCCCTGCGCGAGTATCGCCTGGATCAATACTTTCAGAAGGATGCTTCGGACCGCGACTAGGGCACGCCCACGCCGGTACACATCCTTAACCACGCCATACCCCGGCAGAACCGCGCCCTGCGGCGCGGCTGTTGCGGGTCTGGGCATGAAATCCATACAAGGAGTAGAAAATGCCGGCAGACGGAACCACGGGCGCTTCGCCTACTGTATCGCCTACTGTATCGCCTACAGCAGGCGGCGCGTCGCTCGCTTCGGGCGCACATGCGCCGCAGTCAACCTTCCCCACACTTAAAGATATTCTGCTGGCCCAAAATACCATTCGGCCCTATCTGCCGCCCACACCGCTGCACCGCTACCCCGCGCTGGATCAGTTGCTCCAGGCGCAAGTCTATGTCAAACACGAAAATTACCAGCCTATCGGCGCGTTCAAAATCCGCGGCGGCGTCAATTTCATGGCGCATCTGGGCGAAGCCGAACGCGCGCGCGGCGTCGTCACCGCTTCCACCGGCAACCACGGCCAATCTATCGCCTATGCCGCGCAACTCTTTGGCGTGCGCGCGGTGATTGTGGTGCCCGAAGGCGCAAACCCCGTCAAGGTCGAAGCCATGCGCAGCTATGGTGCCGAAGTGGTCTTTCATGGGGCCGATTTTGAAGCGTGCAAACGCCACTGCATCACCCTGCAAAACGAAGCCGGACTGCGCTTTATCTCATCGGGCGATGAGCCGCTTCTGGTCACCGGCGTGGCTACGCATACGCTGGAAATTCTGCAAACCGAGCCTGAAATCGACATGGTGATTGTGCCCATCGGCGGCGGCAGCGGCGCGGCGGGCGCGTGTTTGGCGGCCAAGGCCGTGAATCCCGCCATCGAAGTCATCGGCGTGCAATCGGAACACGCGCCCGCGGCCTATGCAACGTGGAAAGCGCGCGCCTGGCAGACTGGCGAAATCCACACCTATGCCGGGGGGCTGGCAACGGGTGAACCCTTTATGCTGCCCCAGCAGATTTTGTGGCAACACCTGGACGACTTTGTGCTGGTCAACGACGACGAACTACGCCGCGGGGTGCGCCTCTTTTTGGAAAAAGCCAAAACGCTGGCCGAACCGGCAGGCGCGGCCCCGCTAGCCGCAGCCTTGCGCATGGGCGACCGCATCCACGGACGCAAGATTGCCCTGATTCTCAGCGGCGGCAACACCTCACCCGACGAACTGCGCCAGGCCCTGGACATCACGCTCCCGGCCTAGCCTACACAAACAGGCAGAGGGGAATCCGCGCGCCCATGTCCAACATCAACTACGACAATCGCGTCTTCCGCGCAGTGACCAATTCTGCCGCGGGCGAGGTCGGCGCGGCCACCCGCTTTTACTATCGCCAGGCGGGCGATCTCATATGGGCGACCTATACCGGCGGCGCGATTCGTTTCGGCACGCTGGTAGGCACGGTCGATGGCGCGGGGCGGCTCGATTTCAGCTATCAGCACGTGAACCAACAAGGCATTCACATGCGCGGCCGCTGTCACTCTACCCCCACCTACCTGCCCGATGGTCGTTTGCGCCTCTATGAAAAATGGCAATGGTTATTGGATCCCGATGCTACCGTGTCGCGTGTATCGGGCTGGGGCGCGGCGGGCGAATCCATCATCGAAGAAGTGATAGAGAGCGTTCTGCCCCCAGACAATCTCGCAGCTCATCTGTCTGAAGAAACCGCAGCACCGCGGCTGGTGGTGTCCGCCCTGGACGGTGAATTTTGCATCTGCCGGCTTGCGCCCTCCGCGCCGATCCCCGCATGGGCGGCCCAACCGGGCTGGGTAGCCATTACGCGCACAACAGAAGAGCTATCGATTGTCTGCCCCACATCCCGCTTGCCAGAGCATATGGAACAAAATATAAAAGTGAACAGAGGCTGGCGCTGTCTGCAAGTGGCAGGCCCGCTGGATCTCAACGCCACGGGCATTTTGGCGCGGCTTTCTGCTACATTGGCAGAGGCCAACATCCCCCTGTTCGCCATCTCTACCTATGATACCGATTATCTACTGGTGCCCGCCGACACGACACCCCGCGCGCTGGCGGTTCTCAACGGCGCATGAGGGCCTGGAGAGGCAACGGCAGGACGACACCTATGTCGGATCTCTGCCAACCTTTATGCCCTACCATAAAAAGCAGAGCGCCGAGTTCCTGGAAAAGAACCCGACGCTCTGCTTTTTTGTTCGACCCAGCGCCGACCTGGGATTTTTCTGCTTTTTGTTGGGCTGGGGTCAATTCGCCTAAGCGTCGAGACCCAAATCCACAACCTGCCGCCCCTTATAGTGACCACATTGGGGGCACATGCGATGGGGCAACATCTTCTCGCGACAAGTGGGGCACTGTACCAGCTTGGGTGTCCCAATCGCATCGTGGGCACGACGACGATTGCGCCGACCTTTACTCAGTTTCCGTTTCGGAAGCGGTCCCATTTTACAAACTCCTTATATACATATAGCAAAAGAAACATATCAAAATAGCGAATCAAGTGACGCATCACTTGCGTGATTACAAACGATACATGCCTGCCTAATCGGCAGTATCCGTGCCCGATGCACCCGGCGCAGAACTATCTTTGCCTTCCATCTGCTTGCGCAGTTCTTCCAGGGCCGCCCACCGGGGGTCGATGGCGTCTTCACGCCCTTCGCCGCGCGCCGGCGGTTCGCCGGTCGTTTCGCGCACCTGCTCCAGATAATTCAACCAGTTGGGACATTCGCCTTCGCCGGTCCAGTTACAGCCGGCAATCATGGGCATTGCCAACCATATATTCTGGCGCACCACTTCGGAAATATCCAAAATGTGTTGTTCATTAATGAGCAGCGCTTCGTCTTCCAGCGCGTCCTCTTCGCCTTCAAATTCGTCGGGCAGAATAAAACGTCCGGTCCGCACTTCGGTCAGCGGGCGAAAACTCTCTTCCAGCTCAAAGCGTACCGGTTCGGCCAAAGGCTCCAAACAGCGATTGCAATTGGCCCGGATGGCAGTACTCAGCTCGCCTTTGACCAGGATGCCGCTGTGAATGCGAATCAGCTGCACATGGCCGACCAGCGGCCCCAACACATCCAATTCAGAGTCCAGGTCGCGCAGGTCTTCCTGCATCTCATACCGACGGTTGGCCCCGATTGGCTCTTTGAGCAACTGCGCAACATTAAACTGCATAATAAGGTGTCCTATTCCGCCGCGGCAGATGCACCGATTCACAAGCCCGCAATCACTGCTCTGCGCCGCCTGTCGCTCGAAATTGACCGCACACCCCTTCGCGCCACATAGTGAAGAACCAAGTGAGCAAGCAGTGTGGACAGAGCCTGTGCCGCGCTCTATTCACTGCGATTCACTGCGCGCAGAATGGCTGCCGGTCGAGTGACAGACGATTAGTATAGCGGCCGCGGCTCGAACTGTCAAACAAATCGCCGGATATTCTATATCTATTGCTGGCATATCGCTGGGCCTGGCAGGTCCTGCCCGCAAGTGGCTAACGAGTAG
>JBBDIO010000220.1:0-1652 GCA_040880365.1 Litorilinea sp. | reverse complement strand
TTGCTGGCATATCGCTGGGCCTGGCAGGTCCTGCCCGCAAGTGGCTAACGAGTAGGCGATTCGTCCGGTTCCGGTTCCGATTGGGCGGCCGCACCCGGCGCAACGTCTGGCGTGTGACCGTGGGCAGCTGCGCCGGTGGCAACCTGCGCCATTCTGCCGCTTTCGTCCTTGCCGCCTTCGTCCTTACCGCCATCGTCCGTAGTATGCATGACCTCAATCCCGTTCTCCACCTGTTCCAGCGTGTCGCGCAGGTGCTGGGCCAATGCCTCTAAGACCTGGACGGCATAGTGGTCGGCCTCGTCGGACCGTCTGCGGGCCGATGCGCGCGCGTCGCGCTCGATGCGTTCGGCGGTCTGTTGGGCCTGGGCCACAACTGCGCGCTCGCTCACCAGATGAATTGCCTGCTGCTTGGCTTCTTTGACAATGCGCTGGGCTTCGGCCTGGGCATCGGCGACAAAGCGGTCGCGTTCGGCCAACATGCGCTCACTCTCGCGAATCGAGCTGGGCACATTGATACGCAACCGCTCCAGCATTTGTTCAAACTCTTCGCCCCGCACCAGGCGATAGGGCGAAAGCGGCAGCGGCGTGCTGTTGCGTATCATCTCAAATAGCTGGTCTACCAACTGCAAGATTGCGATACGACACCTCCTGCTATCCTCGGTGGGAGAGCTTGCTATGGCTACGGGTAAAAGATTCCACAGTAGGGCCGACAGCAGGGCCAGTCGCGCCATCGGCAGCCGCCGTGTCTGTGTCGTCACGTGGGAATTTCTGGGCCAGGGCCGCTTGCACAACCGGCGGCGCCCAGGCTCGAATGTCGCCCCCCAGCCCCGCGACTTCCTTCAAAATCGTGGCGCTGAGATAGGCATATTGCCCATTGCAAAACAGGCAACAAACATCTACATGGGGCGCCAACTGCTTATTGGCCCATCCGATCTGGTGTTCATATTCAAAATCGGCCACATTGCGCAGCCCGCGCACAATCGCCTGCGCCTCCAACTCCACCGCACAATTCACGGTCAGGCCCACATAAGGCATCACCGTCACATTGGGCAGATGGGCCAAAGCCGCCTGGGCAAAGGCCACGCGCTCTTCCGTATCAAAGAGCAATTTCTTGGGTGGCGCATCGTATACCGCAAGCACCAGCTCGTCGAAGAGCAGACTCGCGCGCGTCGCAATATCGATATGCCCGTTGTGGATGGGGTCAAACGTCCCCGGATATAGCGCCCGCGTCATGACTACTCCTTTTGCCTGATCCAACTATTTTCTATAACAACTCTTGTCGCATACTGCATAATCGCCACGCACGCTTACACGGCCAAAAACGTCTCGGCCACCTGATTTGCCAGCAGCAATCCCCGCGGTGTCACGCGTACCCGCGCCGGTGTAGTCTGAATCAGGCCCGCGGCTTCCAACTGAGCCTGTTCACGGGCAAAGACCTTGCCCAATTCGCAGGCGTGCTGGCGGTGAAAGCGCGCCAACTCCACACCCTCCTGCACCAGGCGTAGCCCCATCATCATGGTTTCGCCCATCGAAACCGCCGCCGAAAGCTCTTCTTCAAAATCCACCACTGGCTGCCGAGCCTGCATACGCCGGATATAGCCGGGCACAGGCTTGCGATTGCTCCAGCGGCGGCTCACCGGCGCGGCCGGATT